>DATKZB010000184.1:0-10079 GCA_035528235.1 Phycisphaerae bacterium | reverse complement strand
CGGTGGAGATGAGTTGACAAAGTAGCACTAGGCAGCCCAGGCGTTGTCCCCCGGGTCGGCGGCGGGGACGCCGCGCCCGGCGCGTGGCTGTTGACAGTCGCCGGCCCAGCCGGTATAGTCCTGCCGTACGCTTGGCCGGGTAGGTAGCTCAGGTGGTAGAGCACCGCACTGAAAATGCGGGTGTCGTGGGTTCAACTCCCACCCTGCCCACCATGTCCGTTCCGCCGCGTTCCCCGGATGGCGGGTGTCCCTCTCTCATCGGGCACGGCGAGCGCGCAGGGTGCGTCCCGACGCGCAGCCGCACCGCGCGGTGTCCGCGTCACCTGGAGGCGGGATGATGGAGACCGGGGGGCTCTTGCGCCGTCAATTCCTGCGTGGTTCGCTGACGACGATTGCCGCTGCGGCGGTGGTCTCGGGGTGTCGGCCTGGCGGGGCGCGGACCGCCGGCGCCGGTCCGCACGTTGGCACGGAATCGGAGAAGCCTATGAAGACTCTCACCGTGGGCGAAGGCCAGTACCGCGGCCGGACCAACGTGGCGATTCAACAGGCCGTTGACGACGTGGCGGCCGCCGGCGGCGGCACAGTGGTCGTCGGGCCGGGCACCTACGCCATGCACGACGCGCTTCACCTGCGGTCGGGCGTCCGCGTGGTGGGCCGCGACGGGGCCGTCCTCAAGAAGGTGCCCAGCGTCCAGAGCGCCATACCCGATTACCTGGGGTACGGGCACTACGAGGTCACGGTGCGCGAGCCCGACAAGTTCCCCGTCGGCACGGGCGTGCACATCATGGACGACGACGCCGGCGGCTTCTACACGACCGTGGCGACGGTCGTCGGGCGCGAGGGCGACCGCCTCTTCATCAACCGGATGCTCAACCACGATTACGCCGCCAACCGCCACGCCCGCGTCATCTCGGTCTATCCGATGATTGAGGCCGAAGGCGTGTGCGGCGCCGCCGTCGAGGACCTCGCCATCGACGGTAACAGCGGCGAAGAATCGTTCATGCTGAACGGCTGCCGCGGGGGCGGCGTGTTCCTCATCGGGTCCGAGCGCATCGCCCTGCGCAACCTCCAGGTGGGCCACTACCGCGGCGACGGCATCAGTTTCCAGCAGTCCAGCGACATCCTCCTCGAGCGGTGCCACGTGCATCATAATGTCGGCACCGGTCTGCACCCCGGAAGCGGCAGCGTCCGGTACATCATGCAGGACAACCGCGTCCTTGACAACGGAGGCTGTGGCATCTTCTATTGCCTGCGGACGACGCACTCCGTGTGCCGGCGGAACGAGGTCCGTGGCAACGGGGCGGCGGGCATTTCTGTTGGCGAGCGCGACACCGACCACCTCGTCGAGAAGAACGTCGTCGTCGGCAACGGCGAGGAGGGCATTCTGTTCCGATCGCCCAACCGCCAGGGCGGCGACCGCGTCATCGTCGTCGCGAACCAGGTCGGCCCCAACGCGACGAAGAAGGCGGCCGCCGAGGTCCGCGTCGAGGCGGGGCTTTCGGACGTCCACGTCCTCGACAACACGATTGTGCCCGGCCCCGGCGGGGCCGTATGGATTGGCAAGGGGTGCCGCAACGTCAGCCTAGCCGGCAACACGGTCGGCGGGCGCGACCAGCAGCCGGGCGACCTCGCGGGCGAGGGCGCCGCCGAGGCGCTCCGCGAGCGGCCCGCGCGGCTGCCCGACGTGGGGCCCGCTGCGCTCCCGGCAAACGGCGCCCGGCACTTGAATCGGGCGAGCCTGGACCCGTGGGACGAGCAGGCCATGTGGCAGTGGAAGGGTTGAGCGACCGGGGTCTCCGGTGGCTGGTGGAGGATAAGATATGCAGGGCTATGCCTTGGCGGCGCTGGCGACGGGATTGGTTCTGACCCTCTGGCCGTGTGTGCCGGCGGGTGCCGGAGAGTCGGGGCCGGCCGTGGTCATCCGTGAAGGAGACCGGCCGGTCTTCGAGTATCGGCATGGCGACGTGCCGTTCAAACCGTACGTGAAGCAGTTCTTCACGCCGGCCGGCGTCAACATGCTCCGCGACGCGCCGCACGATCACCTGCACCATCACGCGCTGATGTTCGCCGTGGGCATCGACGGCGTTGACTTCTGGAGCGAGGTGAAGGGATGCGGCCGCCAGGTCCACGGTGACGTCCAGGTGTTCGGCACGGTCCGCGGCGGGCAGACCGTCATGGACGGCCTTCGCGACGGGCATCTTGCGTGGAACACCGCCGCCGGCGAGACGCTGGCGACGGAGGCCCGCGCGGTCCGGATGCACGACGGCCGCGAACTCGGCGCCTCGCTGCTGACCTGGCGGACGGCCCTGAAACCGGCCCAGGGGAAGGCCTCCATCAAGGTGCACGGGAGCCACTACTTCGGCCTCGGCATGCGGTTGGTCGAGTCGATGGACAACGTCGGCACCTTCTCTGCGGCCGACCGCAACGAGCCCGGCGAGACCGTCCGCGGCGACGAGCGCCTGAGGCGGGGCCGGTGGTGCGCCTACACGGCCCCGGTCGACGGCAAACCGGTCACGGTGGCCATGTTCGACCACCCGAAGAACCCGCGGCCGGCATGGTGGTTCACCATGACCAAGCCGTTCGCGTACCTGTCGGCCACGCTGAACCTGCACCGCGAGCCGCTCATCGTCAAGGCCGACGAGACACTCTTGCTCCGCTATGGCGTGGCGGCGTGGGACGGCGGCGTGGACGCCAAACGGATTGACGACCTGTACGCGCGGTGGTTGGTCCTGGTGGACAAGGGCGAGAAGCCGTAGGATGCCAAGCGGCCTGCCGGCGGCGGCTGGCGTGCGTCCGCGGGGGCAAGCCGGCCGAGACGTTCTCGCCCGCCGACCTGGCGTACCACGTTCAGACCGCCCTCATCATGGGCATGTGGAGCCTGAAGCAGGGCAAGGTGGCCCGGTTTGACGCCGCGAACCAGACAATCCTCATGTGACGTGTAGAGCGTCTTAGGGTGGGGTCTTTGCGCGGTGGGTCCCCGTACCCACCGCGCCAGGGCGGACATCTTGCGGCGAGCGCGGCGGGTACGGGGACCCGCCGCGCAAACACCCAATGGTGAGCCGTTTCAGCCTGGTGCCAGGCCCGGCCGAGCACGCGCGTCCGGGATAGTCTTCAGCCCCGGCCCCGGCGGCGCAGCGCGATCAGCCAGACGGCGCCGGCGCCCAGCAGGGCCATGGTCACGGGTTCCGGCACCAGGTTCTTGTCCTTGCTGATGATCAGGCTCTCGCCCGACTTCAATTCCTTGTCCCACTGGAAGGCCCACGCCGTGTCGCCCGTCACGGGGCCGGCGTTGTTGCTCAGCAGGCTCGCGGAGGCGTCGGCCAGGGCCGAGAGCAGCGTGTCGGCAAAGTCGGCCTGGTAGCGGCTTGGCGACGGTCCGACCACGGTCTCGGCCAGATACAGGCCGCCGCCCGTCTGGTAAGCCGTGCCGCCGTCGAGGATCGTGGTCGAGTCGCTGCTGCCGTCGTCGCCCAGGTCGAAGTCGACGTACTGGAAGAAATGGAAGTCGAGCGTCGCGCCGCCGGTGTTGGTGATGCGGATGTTCTCGAAGAGGTCGGAGGTCCGGCTTCCCGCGCTGCCGCCCACGAGGAGGAAGGTCAGGTCGATCTGGAAGCCCGCGCCCGCGTACGTGACGAACAGCCCGTCGTCGCTGCCGTCCATGTTGGTGTCCGCGGTGTGGCTGGCACCGAGCGTCAGGCTGTCGATGGACTGCTCGGGGCCGCTCGGGCCGACCCGGTACCAGAACCATTGTCGCTTGAGTTGCTCGGTGCCGTCGATGGTCCAGGAGTTCAGGCCCGCCGGCGACCCCAGGTCGAAGACCGCCGTGGCGTTCTGGTCGGTCAGCATGACGGACGCGGCCGCCGTCTGTGCCAGGAGTCCCGCCGCAATGACCGCTGCCAACGTGACCGTCCAACGCCTGCCGGTGCCGCTGAGCATAGTCGTTCTCCAATGGAACAGCCTGTGCGTGCGTCACCGTGTGTCACGATGGCAGTCCGGGCCGGTGACGTCATAGAGAGCGCGGCACGCCGGCGTCGCGGCTGCGGTGTGGCTCCAGTCGCGACGTAGCGTTGCCACACATCAATATGATGATAAAGCGCATGGAGGCAAGCGGGCCGGCACGGATTCGGCGCGGGGCAGTCGTAAGTCTTGCTATAATAACAGGTTACGGCGCGCTTCAAAACGCCATTGGTCCGCGCGTTGCTGAGAAACAGCGCGGCAAACCGCTCGAATAAACGGTCCGCTACGTCTTCGGCACGACCGAGGCTTTGCTGCGCGTCTTCTGGAGTTCGACCTGTGACGAACGCCGCTCCAGGATCGAGAGGCTGATCTCGATGCACTCGCGGACCTCGTCGGGCGTCGACGTGCCCACGCACACCATGTCGCAGTCGCGGATCGTCGACCAGTTGAACGCCAGGCCCACGAGCGGCAGCACCTTGTTGACGGCCAGCGGCTTGATCGTGATGACCGGCTTCTTGCACTGCCAGATCATCCGATGCACCCAGTCCACCTCGATCTGCATGAGGAAGCCCACGGCGTTGTAGAGTTGAATGTACGTGGCCACGTCGAGGCCGGTCTCGTCGGCGTAGACGGGCACCTCCGGCATGTGCGTCGAGAGGCCGGGGATCATGCCCGCCTGGCGGATCATGCGGCAATACTTGTCCATGTCGCGGATGACGCGGTCACGCCGGTCCACCAGGGCGTCGGTGCTCGACGTGTGCGGCATGCACACCGGCGCGCCCAGGGCGGCGCACTTCTCGAACGTGCGGCGGTTCGCGTCGTCGGCCTTGGCATCCTGGCCGAGGTCCAGCGACGGGGTGACGAGGTAGATGACCTTGCGGCCGGTCCGATCCTGGGCCATTTGGATGGCCTTCTCGAGGTGCGGCAGGGGGTAGGGGCCCAGGAGGGTGTCGACGCCGGCGTTCAGGTAGATCTCAATCATGTCGGCGGCCCGTTCGGCCGTGCAGGTTCGCAGAATCTCTTGGTCCTTCGCGGCGCTGGTGTGCGAGTAACCGAGCCACCAGTTCGTGCCCATCACGAGCCGCGAGACCGACAGGTTCTCGATCTTCGTCCGCGGGAAGTCTGCCATCCGTGCGCCCTTTCAAGAGAACCGCTCCCGGCCACCGCCGGAGGCGAATGCCAGATCATTATACGCTGCCATCGCCTCTCGTCAAGGGGTGGGAGGGCGATGGGCAAGTCCATCTTACGCCTCGTCCTTCGCCTCGGGCCGCAGACGGATGTGGAGTTCGCGCAACTGGCGCTCGTCCACCGGGCCCGGGGCGCCGCTCATCAGGCACTGGGCCCGCTGGGTTTTCGGGAAGGCGATCGTGTCGCGGATACTCGACTCGCCCACCAGCAGCCGCACGAACCGGTCCAGCCCCAGCGCGATGCCGCCGTGGGGCGGCGCGCCATACCGCAGGGCCTCCAGAAGGAACCCGAACTTCGCATCGGCCTCCTCCTTGCCGATGCCGAGCAACTGGAAGACGCGCTGCTGGATGTCCGGACGGTGGATACGGATGCTCCCGCCGCCGAGCTCCACGCCGTTGAGCACCAGGTCGTACGCCCGGGCGCGGACCGATAGCGGCTCGGACTCCAGGCGGTCCAGGTCCTCGGGCCTGGGGCTGGTGAACGGGTGATGGATGGCCACGTGCCGCTTCTCGGCCGCATCGTACTCAAGCAGCGGGAAGTCCGTGACCCAGCACAGGTTCAACTGGTCCTCTGGGATGATGCCGAGACGGTGCCCCAGGTGGACGCGCAGGGCGCCGAGGCTGGCCGCCACCACGGCCGGCTCGTCGGCCACGAAGAGGAGCAAGTCGCCGGGCTCCGCGGCAAACGTCTGTTGCATGTCGGCCAGTTGCGGCGGGGTGAAGAACTTCGCGATGGGCCCGGTCAGACCCTCGGCCTCGGCCCGGAGCCACGCCAGGCCCTTGGCCCCGAAGCCGCCCGCGTAAGTGGTGAGTTCGTCGATGTCCTTGCGGCTGAACGCCTTTCCACCGGAGACCTTGAGGCCGCGGACGTGCCCGCCCTTGGCGACCGCCTCGCGGAAGATACGGAACTCGCTCTGCCCGGCGACCTCGCCCACGTCGTGAAGGTGCATCTCGAAACGTCGATCGGGTTTGTCCGAGCCGTAGTCGCGCATCGCCTCGGCGTGGGTCAATCGCGCAAAAGGCGGCGCCACGTCCACGTCGAGGACGGCCTTGACGACGGCCGCCACGACGCGCTCGGTGACAGCCATAATGTCTTCTTCGGCGATAAACGCCATCTCGATGTCGAGTTGCGTGAACTCCGGCTGGCGGTCGGCCCGCAGGTCCTCGTCGCGCAGGCACCGCGCGATCTGGTAGTACCGGTCGTACCCGGCGATCATGAGGATCTGCTTGAACAGTTGCGGCGACTGGGGCAGGGCGTAGAACCGCCCCGGGTTGATGCGGCTGGGGACGAGGAAGTCGCGCGCCCCCTCGGGCGTCGATTTCGTCAGCAGCGGCGTCTCGATGTCCAGGAACGACTCGGCCTCCAGCGTCTCGCGCATCGTGCGCACGATCAGCGCCCGCGTGATCAGGTTCCGCTGCATCCGCGGCCGCCGCAGGTCGAGGTAACGGTACTTCAGGCGGATGTCCTCGCCCAGGTCCACGTCGTCGGTAATCTCGAAGGGCACGGCGTCGCTCTCGGCCAGAATCTGGGCCGACGTCGCGTGGACCTCGATCCCGCCGGTCGGGATCTTGAGGTTGACGGCCTCCGGCGGGCGCGGACGCACCGTGCCCTCAATCTGCACGGCGTATTGGCCGTGCATCCGCTCGGCCAGGGCATGGGCCTGGGCCTGGGCGCTGTTGGCCGGGTTGAACACGCACTGCGTGGTGCCGAAGCGGTCGCGGAGGTCGATGAAGATGACCCCCCCGTGGTCGCGTGCGGAATCGACCCAGCCGGCCAGCTTCACGGTCTGGTCCGTCTGGGCCGGCGTCAGTTCGCCACAGGTGTGTGTCCGATAGGTCGTCTTCATAACGCATTCTCCTGCACGGCCGGCCCGCAACGAGACCGGCCCCGGGACTCAAATCCCGAGGCCGTCTGCAAGCGTCGGCGCGCGGCAGCCCCGGGGCGTCAGGTATTGCCCGGAACCGGATTATCGCCGCGCGGCCTCATGATACGTTACTATCGGCAGGAGCCACGTGGCCGTCAAGGGAAAACCGGGTCCCGGACGCTCCGTCAACGCGCCGTGGCGGGGTCTTGACGCTGGGTTTATGGGCTGTAGAATCTGAGTGGGAACACGTCGCGTGTGACCGCTGGACTGCCGGCCGACGGATGGCGTTCTGATTCGTACAAGAAGTGGTTTCCCGCCGGGCTGCCTGCGACGGCAACGGAGACGGCCGTTCGGCCGCGGTAAGCACGGGCCGGCGCACTTCCACAGCCTGGCAGGCGGAAAGGGCATCGAGGATGGCGGAGACCGTTCAGGCACAATGCGGTTCTTGCCACAAGCGGTTCAGGTTGCGGGCCGACCAACTGAATCGCGAGGTGCGGTGTCCGCACTGCAAGACGATCGTCAAGATCGCCCAGCGCAGCGAGACGGCATCGGCGGCGGTCGGCGCCTTTCGCGAGATGCCTGCGGAGCGGCGTCCCGCGGCGAGCAGCCGCCCCGGGGCGTATTCCCAGGCCGCCATGCGGAACAAGAACGTGGGGATCGCCTGGCTCGTACTGGTTGTACTCGGCCTGATCGGTGCGGCGATCGGCCTGTTCGTCGTTTTCGGCCGCCACGGCGACGAACTCATGCCGGAGATTGGCGCTAGACGGACCGGTCCCACCTTCGAACGCGACCAGGTGGCCACGACGGCGCCGCCCGATGGCGCCGCTCCCCAGGGCACAGGGCCCGCGGCGCGGGGACCCGATTGGAAGCCGCCGCCTGACCCCATCGAGGTCAAGGTCGAGCGAATCCTGCGAGGCTACAAGGACGAAACGGTCACGTACGCCGCCGGACACGTCACCAACAACACCGACGATACCGTTCGCTCGATGAAGATCGTCGTGGACCTCTTCGACAAGGACGAGAAGCCGCTGGGCCAGGCCGTGGCCGTCATCCTGAACATCCCGCCCAAGTACACGGTGCCGCTGGTGGCCGAGTGGAAACACGGCCAGGGGGTCCGGGCGCGGCGGTGGATGATCTCCAGTTACGAGAGCAACCCGCCGGGCATTCCGCGCGAGTTGCCGGCCCTCCAGGCCACCGACCCGTGGCCGAAGCGCGACCCGAACTCGGTGGCCCCGGACGGTGTGGTCTCCGCCAAGGTCACCAACCTCGGCCTCGTTCCGGTACGCGATATGGACATGGTTGCCATTCTGCTCGACGCGACGGGCCAGATTGTCGGTGCCGCGCGCAGCGGCGTGACGAAAGAGATCCAGCCGAAGGCGTCCGAAGAGGTGTCCATCCGCTGGGAACTCTGCGCGGGCACGCTCGTCCAGTCGACCCAGGTGTGGGTCCAGCCGCAGTTCTGACGACCGAGGCCGGCTGGTTACGGCCCCGTGTTTGCGCGGCGGGTCCCCGTACCCGCCGCGCTCCTCGCGTTGGCGCGGTGGGTGCGGGGACCCACCGCGCCCCCATCCAGCCTTAAGTCGCCAAGGCGCCCGCCGCCGCCGGCCGCATGCCGCGCGGCCGAGGCCGAACGGTCACATCGCGAACCCAGGCCGCCACGCTGGCGGTTTCGCCACGGGACTCCCCGCCAGGTCGAGCGCCAGCCCTGCCGCATGGTCGGCGGCGCCGGCCACGTCGATGGGCCGGCGCACCTCGGCCAGGGCGGCCTTCATGTCGCGGCGGCGCTCGTCGTCGAGCAGCAGGCCGGCGATCTCGTCGATCTCGGCCGGGGTCGGGGGGGCGTCGTGCATGTATTCGGGCACGACCCGCCGCCCGGCCAGGGCGTTCGGCAGGCACAAGAGGTCCTGGAACGGTCTGTTGATGAGCCACCGGCCGGCGAGGTTCCACTCGGCCCAGGAGACGTTGTAGAAGACGGCCATGGGCGTGCCGTAGAAGAGAAGTTCCAGGGCGGTGGTGCCCGACTTGGCCAGCGCCAGGTCGGCCGCCTGCTGCATCTCGTGGGTCTTGCCGACGACGGTGCGGACCGCAAGCCCCGAGGCGGCGATCTCGGGCGCGGCCCAGTCGCGGTGCTCTTCGGCCGCCAGGGCCATGACGAACGAGCACCGCGGGCACCGCTCGGCCAGGGCACGGGCGATGATGAGTTGGCGCCGCAGGATGGGCGCCACCTCCTGCCGCCGGCTGCCCGGCAGGATGGCCACGACACGCTCGTCGGGTGCCGAACGAAGGCCGCGCATGAACGCATCATCCAGGGCCAGGCCGCGCAGGTGGTCCACCACCGGGTGACCCACGAACGTGGCCGCGACGCCGTGCCGGCGGAAGAACTGCTCCTCGACCGGCAGCACGCACGCCACGTGGGTGAAGCGGCGGCGGAGTTTCCGGACGCGCCACGGCGCCCACGCCCACAACTGCGGCGGAATGTACCAGAGGAGCGGAATCCGCCGGGCCCGGAACCGGCTGGCCAGCAGAAAATGAAAGCCCGGATTGTCGATCGTCACGACCACGTCGGGCCGCCACGCGGCAACCAGGCGGTCCACGCGGCTCAAGAGGTCCAGGTACCGCGGCAGGGCGCCGAACAGGGGCAGAAAACCGATGATGCCCAAGTCGACCGTGTTGGCGAAGAGGGTTGCCCCGGCGGCCTCCATGCGACGGCCACCCAGGCCGACGATGTCGGCGTCGGGCGCGCGGCGGCGAATGGCACGAATCAGGTTCGAGGCGTGAAGGTCGCCGGACATCTCGCCGGCGCTGATGAGGATTCGCGGACGTCCCACAAGCGTTGCCCCCGCCGCTCGAAGTTGCCAGGAAGCGGCCTCCAGGCATGCGGCGCGATTCTACCAGGGAGCCGGTGCCGTCACAATGTCAAAGGACCGAGCGAGCCATTTGCGTTGTGGGCGTTTTGGCGGATGGGGCGAGGTGATGGGCGAGGGGCTGGTCCGCGTGGGGAGGTGAGCCGGGGGTCGCGAGGGCGCCGGGTGGCAGGGCGGCCGCGTCGCGCGGACGCTCACGGGGCTGC
>DATKZB010000183.1:0-6184 GCA_035528235.1 Phycisphaerae bacterium | reverse complement strand
CGACCTGCGAGTGCGGCGCCTCGGGCTTGCCGAGTTTGCCGACCTCGCCGGGCGGCACGCGCTGGACGTTGTGGCAGGTCGTGAACTCCCACTCGCTGGCCGGGATGATCTTCTTGGCATCGGGCGACTCGGGTCCCTCGGCAAAGAGGATCGTCTCGCCGTAGCGGCAGTGCCAGCCTTCCATCTTGGGCAGGATGTCCTCGTGCTTGACGTGCCAGTGCTCGGGTATCATCTGCCCGGGCAGGAGGAAGATCTCGTGCCCCAGGTACCCGTACTTGCCTTCCTCGACCCACTCGTTGAGCCAGAAGATGCCGCCCATGCCGACGTCGGTGAACCGGCCGAGGGCGAAGTCGAGGACCCACATGTTCTTCAGCAGGTTGTTGTAGACGGGGTACCCGTGGAACGCCATGAATTCGAAGTAGGCCTTCTTGGCGGCCTCCTGGTCGAACGTGCCGTCGGCCCCGTAGAATTCCTCGTTCTTGTGGATTCGTAGCGTTTTCACGGGCTTCGTTGCCTCGCATCCGGCCCCGGTTGCCGCCATTGCCGCGGCGGCGCCGCCGGCAACGGCCGTTATCAACTTGCGTCTCGTCAGGTTAGCCATTATGAGTCGCTCCTTACCGGTACCCTGCGCTGCCGAGTCGCCCCCCGCCGTCGCTGCGGCCCGCTCAGCCCTTCTTGCCGGACTTCTTGCCACTCTTGAGGTCCTGGTACATCTCGTACGCCTTGGCAGGCTTCAAGTCTTCGTGGACGACGGCCTGGACGGCCCGGACCATGGCCACGGGGTCTTCGGCACAGAAGATGTTGCGGCCCATGTCGACGCCCAGGGCGCCTTGGTCGATGGCCTGGTGCGCCATCTCGATGGCGTCGCGTTCGGGAATCTTCTTGCCGCCGGCGATGACGATCGGCACCGGGCACCCGGCCACCACGTCCTCGAACTTCTCGGCGCAGAAGTAGGTCTTGATGTAGTGGGCGCCCAGTTCGGCCAGCACGCGGCTGGCCATGCCCAGGTACCGGGCGTCGCGGGCCATTTCCTTGCCGACGGCCGTGACGCCCAGCGTCGGGATGCCGTAGCGGTTGCCGGCGTTGATGACCCGCGAGAGGTTGTCCAGCGTCTGGCGTTCGTGCACGCCGCCCACGTAACACTGGACGGCCATGGCGGACACATTCAGCCGGATGGCGTCGTCGACGTCGACGCCGATGCACTCGTCGGTCATGTCGTCCTTCAGGATGGTCGCGCCCGCGCTAACGCGCAGGCACACCGGCTTGTCGGTCTCGGGCGGCATGCAGGTTCGCAGCGCCCCGCGCGTGCACATGAGGCAGTCGACGTACGGCATCAGGGGCACGATGCTCAGGTCCATGCGTTCCAGGCCGCTCGTCGGGCCCATGAGGTACCCGTGGTCGAACGCGAGCATGACGGTGCGGCCCGACTTGGGGTTGAAGATGCGGCTGAGGCGGTTCTTCATGCCCCAATCCAGGGCGTTCGAGCCGCGAAGAAAGAACCCGTCGGTTTTCATCGGCACGTCGACGTGAAAGTTCTTCTCGCCCTTGCTGCTACCTGGTCCTGGCATACTGACCGTCTCCTTTCGACTCGGTTGTTTCCCTGTCCCGACAACGCCGCTTCGGCCTCTTTCTCCGCCTGATGGCCTTCCCAGGCCACCAGGAACGGCTGCGCGACTCGTTCGCGGCGGCCTGGGAAGGCCGCCGCGCGGCAAGTGACGTTGTAGCACTCTTCTCGGCGTCCGCCCGGCGGCGTCACGTTGCGGCCGACGCCAGGCCGTCGGCGAACCCGAGGAAGATGAGGCTCATGGATGTCGCGCCCGGGTCGGGCGTGCCCACGGTCCGCTCGCCCTGGTTCTTGCCCTTGCCGAAACGGGCTTGCATGTCGCGGGTCCCCTCGGCGCCGCGTTCGGCGGCCTCGGCGGCCCGGGTGAGCATGGCCGACGGCGGCAGGCCCTCGCCGGCGGCCTGGCGCATGGCTTCGACGGCGGGCACCAGGGCGTCGATCATTGTCTTGTCGCCCGGTTGGGCCTTGGTCTGTTTCCGCAGGGCGGCCGCGCCGGCCTCGAACACGGCGGCCAGGGCGGGGGCATCGAGCCTCGCATGGTCGGCGGAGCCCTCGCCCATGCCCATGAAGAACGTCCCGAGGAGCGGCCCGGTGGCCCCGCCGCCGGCGCTCAGGATGGCCCAGCCCACTTCGTTGAGCATGGCGGCGATGTCGCGCACGCGGTGTTCGGCCACGGCCTTGGCGAGGGTGGCCATGGCCCGGCGCATCGACGTGCCGTGGTCGCCGTCTCCGACGGCGGCATCCAGGCGCGAGAGTGCCTCGTGCTGCGTCGTCACCTTTTCGGCGGCGCCGCGAAGCATCCGGACCATCTCGTCGTAGCCGATGGTATCCGCCACGCCTTGCCCTCGCTTTACCGCACGATCAGGTACGGCGTGTCGCACGGCGCGTTCCACAGTTTAATCATTTCGTCGGTCACGCGGCCGATGTGCATCTGGAATCCGGCCATCTCCTGGACGGTCAGGTCCTCGGCCACCCGGGCGCAGGCCACCTGGATGCCCTTCTCGGTGCAGACCTGGTAGATGCGGCGGATGACGATGAACAGTTCCATCATCGTGGTGGCGCCGGCGCCGTTGAGCAGAACGAGCAACTTCTCGCCCGACTTGACCTTGAGGTCGGCGAGCAACTGGCCGAGCATGGCCTGGGCGGTCTCGTCGGCCGACTTGAGTTTCATGCGGCCGGTGCCGGCCTCGCCGTGCTGGCCCATGCCGATCTCCATCTCGTCGTCGGCCAGTTGGAACATGCCCTCGCCCGTGACGGGGTGCGTGGCGCTGGTGACGGCTACGGCCAGGGTGGCCATGTTCCGCTCGTACGCCTCGGCGACGGTGTAGACCTGGTCGAGCGACTGGCCGGCCTCGGCAGCGGCGCCGGCGATCTTGAAGACCGGGATGCAGCCGACCAGGCCGCGGCGTTCCTCGGGCGTTTCGCGCGGGCCGCCCGCGATGTCCTCGTGCGTCAGCAGCATCCGGACGTTCAGCCCCTCCTTCTTGGCCATCTGCATGGTCAGGTTGGCCGAGAGGACGTCGCCGGGGTGGTTGAGGACGATGAAGAGGACGCCCGCGCCGCCGTCGGCCATCTTGAGGGCCTTGAGGCACTGCGGGGCGCCCGGCGCGGCAAAGATCTGCCCGGCCACGCTGATGTCGAGCATGCCTTCGCCGACGAACCCGCTCAGGGCGGGCTCGTGGCCGCTGCCGCCCAGCGTCACAACGCCCACCTTGCCCTTGGCCTTGGGTTTGGCGCGGACGACCAGGTTGCCGTCCTCAATGCGGATTTTGGCGGCGTGCACGAGGGCGTAGCCTTCGAGCAACTCCGACACGAGGTTCTCCGGATCGTTCATGAACTTTTTCATTGCCATGATCAGTCTCGCCACCTTTCCGGGGTCCGTTCGGGTCGTCGCGCAGGGCCGCCAGTCTACAGGCTCTGCATCAGTTCCACCACGATATTGTCTTTGACGATAAAGGCCACCCGCAACGTCGGCATGGCGTCGAAGGGCTCGACGATGACCTCTTCGCCCTGGAGGGCCTTCTGAAGGTCGTCTACCATGTAGGCGATGTGCGGGTTCTTCTGCATGACCTCGGGCATGGGGCTGCCCGGCTCGAATCGCAGGTACTCGAACTTGTACGGGTGGGCCTGGGGGTCGGTAATGTGGACCTTGCCGCCCTCGATGTAGGTCTCGACCGGCTGCTGCGCGCTGGTGGGAACGCCCACGTGATGGAACTGGGCCACGGGTGCCTCCTTACGTTGGTTCCTGAATCCTGGTCCCGGCACGTGCCGCGCCGCCGCCTCGGCCGCGTCGGGACCCATCATTTTGCAGGCCCGCCGCCGAGCGTCAATACTTAATTTCGCGCCGCGAGCGTCAGTAACCGAGCCGCGGGCGCGCCCTATGCTAGCCGCGAGCGCAAGCGAGCGGCGCCGTTGAGGCGGCGCGGGCAATGCACCGCTCCCTGACGGTCGCGGCTCCGATAGGCAAAAGCCATCGCCGTAACCGAGAGGTCACGCAGGCCCCTGAAAGATTGTGTCCTGCGCCAGTGTCTTCGGCTACGATGTTCGGCCGGCGGGACGGGCCGGCAGGGGGGGCTGCCACGCCAAGAGGAGGCGAACCGATGACGATGACGCTGCGGACCCGCCTGGCGTGCCTCGTGGCCATCGCGGCCGCGGTTGGCGCATCGGCGTGGGCCTGTGCCGCCGAGCCGGCCGAGAAGACCGCCCACCCGTGGGAAGACGAGGTCCGGGCCTACGAGAAGCAGGACGCCAAGTTGCCGCCGCCGCTGGGGGCGATCCTGTTCGTGGGGAGTTCCTCGGTCCGGACGTGGGGGACCCTGGCCAGGGACCTCGCCCCCACGCCGGCCCTCAACCGCGGCATCGGCGGCAGCCAGATTACCGACCAGATTTACTACGTCGACCGGCTGGTCGTCCGGTACAAGCCCGCCCAGATCGTCTTCTACGCGGGCGACAAGGACGTCTGGGCCCGCAAGACGGCCGAGACCATCCTGGCCGACTTCAAAACGTTCGTCGAGAAGGTCCGCAAGGACCTGCCGCGCACGCCCATCCACTTCCTGGCCATCAAGCCCAGCCCCAGCCGCGAGAAGGTCTGGCCCGAGGCCCGGAAGGCCAACGATCTGGTTCGCCGGCACGCCCAGGCCGAGGCCAACCTGTCGTTCATCGACGTGGCCACGCCCATGCTAGGCCCCGACGGCAAGCCCCGTGCGGAACTCTTCCTCAAGGACATGCTGCACATGAACCGCACGGGGTACGAGGTGTGGGTCCCGCTGGTCAAGGCCGCGCTCGCCAAGCCCGCGACCGAGGGCCAGTGACGCCGCGGCGGCTACCGCACCGCGTGCTGCGCGGCGGCCCGCCACGGGCGGTCGGCAAACGCGTCGACGGCCGTGGCCAGGATGTCCGTAACGGTGTCCATGCCTGCCGACTATCGTAGGTCCGGTGGGTCGCGGGTCAAGCGGCATTCGCCCGTCAATCGCTTGCAGTCGGGCCGAGGGCGACGTATGTTCGGCCACCTGGAAGGGGGAGGGCGATGGAAAGGTCATCGTGTCTCGCCTGCAACGGCTGCTGCTGATAACGGTCAGCGAGAGTTTTTCCACCATTCTCATCGAACGGGGCATCTACTTCTACACCCATCACCGGCCGGAACTGGCCTTCAGCGACACCCAGAACCTGTGGTTGGCCCTGGGGTTCGGCGTGGCGTACGCCGCTGGGGCGCTCGCGAGTCATCGGCTGTCGGTCCGCGCGACGGAGAAGGGTCTGCTGGTTGTCGCCCTGGTGGCCCAACTGCTGATCCAGTTGGCCCTGTGCGTGTGGGTGGGCCCGTACACGTTGGCGGTGGGGAATGCGGCCATCGGGCTCTTGAGCGGTCTGAAGTGGCCCCTGATCGAGAGTTACGTGGCGGCCGGCCAGACGCCGAAGAGCCAGGCCAAGGTCATCGGCTGGTTCAACCTGTCGTGGGCGGTGCCCACGGCGCTGGCGGTGGCGGCGGCCGGGCCGCTCATCGCCTGGCGGGCCGAGGGCCTGTTCGCGGCAGCGGCGTTGATGAACGTCATCAGCCTGGTGCTCGTGCGGCCGCTGGAACGCCGGGCCGTCCACCTGCCTCTCGACCATCCCGAGCGGCCCCGTCCGGCCGAGATGGCCCGGTACCAGGGTCTGCTGGCGGCGAGCCGGTGGTCGATGCTCTCGAAGTACTCGCTGATGTGGATCCTGGCGGCCCTGTTGCCGGGCGTCTTCGCGGGCCTGGGCGTTGAGAGCGTCGTGGCCGCGACGGCCCTGGCGTCGCTGCTGGAGGCGTTCCGGTGCGTGGCGTTCCTGGCGCTGCACCTCTGGCGCGGCTGGCACCATCGGGTGGGGCCGCTGGTCTGGATCATCGTGGGGTTGCCGGCCGGGTTCTCCATGGCCCTGTTCGGGCCGAACCTGGCGGTCGTCCTGGCGGGCGAACTCCTGTTCGGCCTGGCGGCGGGCATGACCTACTACGCGGCCCTGTATTACGCGATGGTCGTCAAGAACGCCTCGGTCGACGCCGGCGGGGCCCACGAGGGACTCATCGGGACGGGCTTCGCCATCGGCCCGGTGGCCGGGCTGGTGGGCAACGGCCTGGCGCCGATGGTGGGCGGGGCGGTG
>DATKZB010000182.1:0-10767 GCA_035528235.1 Phycisphaerae bacterium | reverse complement strand
TTTTTTGGGGTCAATTTCGCTCCGCCGCCACCCCCACACCGCCCCACGCCCCGCCAGCCGCGACGACCTGGGGTAAAAACGTTTTTCAAATCCCCCTATCCACCTGCCAACCCAAGACTTGCAAACACCGCAAATGGCTCGTACGGCCTGCCGTAAGACCGGTTCCGGAACGACCGATGACCCGACGCGGGTATAACGCGGCCGCCGTGGCCTTGCTGGCGCTGGGCGCCGCCACGGCGTCGAGCCACTGGGGCAACCGGCTGCCCGGCAACGTCTTCCAGGGCGGCCGGACGGACGCGGCCTGGTCGTTGAACGGTCCCGAGGGCTGGTTCCTGGCCCGGTGGGACCCGGCGCCTCGCGGCCGGTACCTGCTGCTGTTCGCCCGAAGCGGCACGGCCGACGGCGACTCCTGGGGCCCCGCCACGATCGCCGTCAACGGCGCCACGCCGCAGAAGGTCGACGGCATGACCTCCGGCCGCGTCCTCATCGTCGACCTGGGGATCGTGGTGCCCATCTCGTCGGTGCGACTCACCATCAAGGGCACGACCTACCCGGGCCTGTCCGGCATCGAAATCCATCCCGACCCGCCCCCCGCCGCCCCCGCACCCGACCACTGACGCGCCGCCCCGGCCTCCGGATCGAGTCCCTGCACGTTCGCTTTCACAGATAGGTCTACGTTGTCTTGCCGGCAGGCTCGCGCACGGGCAGGCCGGGGTGGCGGAACATGTGCCACGCCTCGCCGAGCGTCGAGAGGATGTGGCCCAGGCGCACGGTGCTCCGGCCGCCGGCGCGGGGCAGGTGCGTCACGGGCGTCTCGTCGATCGTGTACCCCAGGACGTTGGCCTTGGCCAGCACCTCGGCGTCGACGAAGAACGCGTCCGACGCGATCGCCACCTCGCCGAAGACCTCGCGCCGATACAATTTGAAGGCGCAGTCGCAGTCGCGCACGTGGACGCCGAACACGAGGCCGATGAACTTCTTGAAACCCCACGAGAAGCACTTGCGGCGCCACGGGTCCTGCCGGTCGGCCCGGTAGCCGGTCACGATGTCGGCCTTGGCGATGCGGTCCACCAGCAGGCCTATCTCGCGCGGGTCGAACTGGCCGTCCGAGTCGGTGTAGAAGACCAGGGGCAGCCGAGCGCTCGTGAAGCCGCTCCGCAGCGCCGCCCCGTACCCGCGGTTCGGCCGGTGATGGATGACGCGGACCTCGGCCCAGTCGCGGGCCAGGGCGTCGGCCAGGGCGGGCGTCTCGTCGGTCGAGCCGTCGTCGACGATGATGATCTCGAACCGCTCGCACACCGCCGCCAGGGCCGCGCGCAGACCCTCCGTCACGGCGCGCAGGTTCTCCTGCTCGTTGTACGCCGGCAGAACCGCGCTGATCGACGGCCTGGCCGGGTTCGGCGCCCGCGACGCTTTCTTGCTCATGGTCCGCCCGGGCCTTTCGGCTTCAAGGTGGGCTCCAGGAGCACCATGGGCTGCCGGTGACGCGCCGGCGTCTCGCCGACCACCCGCCACCCGAGAGCCGGGTCCGCCCACCGTCCGCCCTCGTACGCTTTCCGCTCCATGACGACCAGCCACGGTTGCCCGGCCGCCAGTTCGCCCTTGAGGTGGCCGACCAGGTCCGGCTGCGCCGCCAGGCCCACGTAGTTGCGATGCAGCAGAAAGGCCAACTCGTGGCACTCCTCGACGGCCAGGAAGATGTGCGATACCGGCCGATGTCGCTTGACCTCCTCCACCACCACCGTGGCAAACGACGCCAGGCCGCGCGCCTCACCCAGAACCGGAACGACCGTCTCCACGAACAGCACGAACGACAGGATCATCGTGCAGACGGTCAGCGTGACCGTCGGGACGGGCCGGTCCTGGCGTACGAGCACCACCGAGGCCACCGACCCCACGATGATGGGGCCGGCCAGGAGCACCGCCAGCCACAGACGCTCGGCCATGAGGTCGGCCACCGCCCGGAACGTCGCCTGGTCGGTCCGGTTGTGAAACGTCTCGAGCAGGCGCTGCTGCAGCGACGGCCACAGCGCCACCGACAGAAGCCCCGCGCCCAGCAGAAAGGCCCCCACGGCCAGGATCGTGAACGCCGCCTGAATCCACTTCCGCAGCGCCGGGTCCTGGCGGTGTGCCGCCAGGTAGTAGTCCAGGAGGTACCCGATGAGCAGCGCCGCCCCCGGGGACGCTACCAGCATGTACTCGTCCTTGCGGAACGAGACGGCCGAGAAGAACACGAGCGACCCGACGAACCAGGCGCCCGGCAGGAGCAGTCCGGCCCGGTCATCGCGCGACGCCCGGCGCCATGGCTGCACCAGCGCTGCCGGCAGGAACACGATCCAGGGAAACAGGTCGCGCACCATCACCGGGAAGTAGTACCACCAGTACGTGTTGTCCTCGAAGACGCTGGTGCCCGTCGCGCGGCCGAAGACGTGCATGCCCCAGTAGACGCGGCTGAAATCGCCCGCCTGCCACCCCGGCAGCGTCAGCCCCGCCAGGTTCCACCCGACGACGTGGCCGCCCGTGGCCACGTCGGCCGCCACGTGCCACGGCGCCGCCACCGCCAGCAGCACCAGCAGGCCGCTGACGGGCCGGGTCCGCCACAGCGGACTCCAGAACCCTTCGGCGCGAGCGCGCATCAGCAGGTACCCGCCGACCGTCAGCAACGGCACCACGAGCGATGTCGCCTTGACCAGCATCCCCAAACCCGTCAGGCCCCAGAAAAGCCAGTACTGCCACCGTCCACCGATGCCCCGATGCGCCCGGTAGAAGAACAGCAGCGCCCCGGCCACGCACGCCGCCAGCATCGGGTCCAGGATGGCCGCCCGGCTCCACCAGAGTATCTTCGGCGTGCTCACCAGCACCAGGGCCGCAATGAAACCCGTGCGGACCGAGACCAGGGCCTTGCCCAGGTAGAACGTGACGACGACCAGCACGACCAGGCTGATGGCGCTCGGCAGGCGGACCGTCAGGTTGGTCACGTCGCCGCGGACGGCGCTGGCAGCCGCCACCGCCCAGTAGTACAGCGGCGGTTTCTGGTAGTTCAGGGCGGGATCGACTTCGGGCGAGAACTGCGGCACCAGCCACGGGTTGGGCACCTCGGCCGGCCAGGCTGCGGAATCCAGCATGTGCCGGGCCACCCGGGCCGCACGGGCCTCGTGGGCCGTGAAGAGGTCCCGGTCGGCCGTGCGGTAAAGCGTCAAGGCGCCCGAGAGGAGGACGAGAAACAGGACCAGGACGGTCTCGCGGCCGCCGGAGACCGGTGGGGCGGCGGGTCGGGGCGCGTCGTCGTCTTGTTGGTCTGTGCCGATCACGGTCCGCTCCAGGCCAGGCCGTTCGCTACAAGTGGTTTCAGGACCTCTTTCTCACGGCTTGCCAGCAAGCCGTGGCACGTGAAAACGACAGGGAGGTCGGTCTTGAAACCACTTCTACTCGCCGAACGGCCACCCCGCTGCCAGGATCGCCCCGCAGACTCGCAGGTCCTCGGGGGTGGTAATCTTGAGGTTGGCGGCGTCGCCGCGAACCATCATCACGGTCTGGCCCATGGCCTCGACGAGTTGGGCGTCGTCGGTCACGCGGCCGACCATGTCGCCCCGCCGCTGATAGGCCTGAGTGATGATCTCGCGGCGGAAGACCTGGGGCGTCTGGGCCATCCAGAGCGACCGCCTCGGCACGGTCTCGGTCACCAGGCCGCTGTCGGCCACCATCTTGATGGTGTGGTCGACCGGGTGGCCGACCACCGCGGCACCGTGCTCGATCGCCACGCGCAGGGCCTCGCGGATGACGGCGGGCCGGATGAGCGGGCGAACGGCGTCGTGAATGGCCACCAGTTCGGTCCCGCGGTCCGACGCCGCCAGCGCCAGCGCGACGCTCTCGATCCGGTCGGCGCCGCCGGCGATGAACCGGGCCGGGCCGCCGCCGGCCGCCACGCCCGCAAACGCCTCCCGGGCCCCGTCCACCTGGTCGGGGGCAACCGCCACGATCGTTTCGGCAACGGCCTCGACCGACGCGAAGGCACTCAGCACGTGGGCCAGCACCGGCCGGCCCGCCAGATCGGCGAAGACCTTGCCCGGCCGGCCCGGCTTCAACCGCTCGCCACGGACGATGCGTCCCTCGACGAACCGGCGGCCGACACCGGCCGCCGGAATGATGACACTAACCCTGGGTACGCTCATGCAGCACGACTCCCCACAGACGTTCTCAAAAGGCCCCGGCCCGGAAAGCCCACCTTCGGGCGGCACCCGGAGTTGCGAACGGGTCTAGGATTTCTTTCTGGAGGCCGGGGGCTCGATTCGCCCGAAGATCATCCGACCCGCGCTCTTCTGAAGCACGTTCGTCACGGTAAGGGTGACCGATTCGCCGATGCGGTTCCGGCCGTCCTCGACGACCACCATGGTTCCGTCTTCCAGGTACCCGACGCCCTGGTCTTCTTCCTGGCCGGCCTTGAGGATGGTCACGTCCATCTCCTCGCCGGGCATGACGGACGGCTTGAGGGCGTTGGCAAGGTCGTTGACGTTGATGACGTCGACGCGGGCCAGCCGGGCGACCTTGTTGAGGTTGTAGTCAACCGTGACGATGCGGCCCGAGCAGCGCGAGGCCAGGTTGACGAGCAAGTGGTCGGCCTCGCCGTCGAGGCCCGTCTGGACTTCCGGCTCCTCGATGCGGATGTCGACGCCGGGCATCGTCTGGAGGCGGTTCAGGATGTCGAGGCCGCGGCGGCCGCGATCGCGTTTCATCTTGTCGGACGAATCGGCAATAGCCTGGAGTTCGTGCAGGATGAACCGCGGCACCACCAGCGGGGCGTCGAGAAAACGCGTCTCGGCGATGTCGGCTATCCGGCCGTCGATAATCACGCTCGTGTCCAGGAGCAGCGGCCGGCCCCCCTTCTGCTGCTTGGCGAACTCGATGTACGGTATGATGAACCGGAAGTCGTCCTTCGTCTGGAGAATGAGCGAGATCGCCAGGTACGACGTAATCACCGCGATGCCCACCTTGATGGCCTCGCGCACCTTCGCGTTAACCAACTCGTACATGTCTACCACGGGGGCCAGCAGCATGGCCACCACCAGGCCCACCAACAGACCGAAGAACACCGCCGAGACCACGCTGATGTTCTTGCGGCGGAACGCCGCGTCGAGCACAATCACCACGACCGCCACCGCCCCGAAGCCCAGCATGCCGGTCAGTTGCTTGCCCTCTTCGACGGCCCCGCCGCACACGTACCCGCCGGCCGCCATCGCCAGGAAAAACAGTAGCCGCACAATGAAAACAAGCATAGGACCCCCTCCCGAAAACGGGTTTATGATACGCGAGCATTATAGGAAGTGGCCGCGCGGCCTGCAAGAATTCCCAGGACAGGGGAAAGGTCCGGCAGTGGCATGAGGTGGGCGGCGTCAGCCTCGCCGGCCTCCGGGCGGCGGCGGAGGCGGCCCCCCGCGCGGCGGACGGTTACGGTCGTCCCGGGGGTCTTCCGGATCGGGCACGTACGGCGTCCACTCGAACGGCAGCACGTAGATGCCGCGACGCTCGCCCGTGTCGAAACGCGACACGACCGCTCCGGCCAGGGCGAACCACGTTCCGCGCTGCGGCAATGTGCGCCCCGTCAGCGGGCCCCGGCCGTCGCGCCCCAGGAGGTCATCGACCCGAACCAGGGCCGACGACCGCGTGTTGACGGCCCTCAGCAGCAGGTATCGGCCGTCGGGGCCCTCAATCTCGTCCTCGACCTGGACGTAGAGGACGATGCCGTGCGGCATCTTGGCCTGCGGCGGGACGAGGTCCAGGCCCCCCGTGAAACCGAAGACGCGGCGGAGGTTCCGCCCCACCTTGGCCAGCCGGGCCAGCATCTCGACGCCTATCTTGCGGACCTGTGTCCGCCTCCGGTCGTCCATCCGCGGCGCCCACGCCACCCGCGCGCCCTGCTCGGCCCAAGTCGTCAGCATGTTGTAGATCTCGGCGTCGATGCGGGTGCCCGTGCCCAGGCACGCCATGCATGGCATGTTGCGGCCGCCGCCCCCCCCATCGCCCCCCGCCGCCGCCCATGCTAAGCGTTCCCTTGCCCTTGCAGGTGTCGCAGACCATGGCGTCGGCGATGCGTTGGCTGGCCTGGGTGAACTCGGCCAGGCTGGTCGGTTCGCCCGGCAGGCGCAGGGTATCGACCGGCCACAGCGGCGCCGGCAGGTCGGCCAGGGGCTTCAACTCCGTCGTCGACTCGAGGAGCGACTGCCGCAACACCATGGCCGGCATCGCCAGCGCGACGGTCAGACCCTTCGCCGCCACGTCCAGACGCACCGCCACGACGGTGCCGTCGGCATCGAGCACCGGCGACCCGCTGGCGGCATCGATGCGGCCGCCGTCGACCCGCAGGAAACTGTCCACGCCCTGGGGCGGCACGACGTGCGACCGGCTGGCCACGCTCTGGATCGTCGGGCCGCGCACCACCCGACCGGCCGTCACGTCGAGCCGGTCGCCCCACCGCCACCCGACGGTGGCCATGAGGCCGGTGCCGTCGAGCACCGGCAGGGCCGACGCCAGTCCCAGGCCGCGCGCGGCCGGCACCGACTCGGTCGCCGCCGGCGCGGCTGGCACCGGCTCGGACTCCGACGACGGAGCCGACAACGCCCGCGACGCCGGCAACGAGAACGCCCGCGATGCCGGCGTCAACGCCGGCGTCGGCGCCGCCGGCGCCTCGACCCGAAGAACGGCCAGGCCCATCGACGGGTCGGCCATGCCGAACTCCGTCGCCGTAAGACGCGCGCCGCTCGTCAGGTGCAGCGTCGCCCGCGCCGCTCCCGTTTGCCGCACGGCACCCAGGTCGACCACGGCGAAACGCCCGTCGCCCATCAGGAACCCCGTCGAGACCGACTGCGAAATGCCCCACGCGTTCTCGACCGTCACGCGGCCGACGGCCGGCGCCGCCTTCTCGCGGACGGCAGCCAGGTCGACCTTCGCGGCAGCCGGGGCCGCCGACACAAGGGCCGCCCACCCGCCCAACACCACACAGATGCAACCGACCACCGCCAGACGTCGCATGCCGGTTCCTCCGCCCCACCCGCCAGTACAGTCTTCCCCTTGTACAACGACCGGCGCGGCTGGAAGTTGCACGATTCCAGACTCCGCCGGTCGGCACGGGGGATCAGTTCTTGCCGGGCACCGGCCCGGGCGCCGGGGCGCGCGTCCACTCGAAAGGCAACATGCAGATACCCCGATACCGGGTCTCCTCGAATTGCCCCAGGACGGTCCCCGCCAGGATGACCCACGACTTGTCGGGAGGCCGGCGACCCAGCCCCAACGGTCCCCTGCCGTCGGGCCTCACCAAGTCGGTCACCCGCACCGCCACCATGAAGGTCGTATGCTGCGGGTCCAGGATGACGTACGGCCCGTCGGGACCCGGAATCGTGTCGCGGACCTCGGCGTAGACGACCAGGCCGCGCGGCGACGGCCGGCCGAGGCGCCCAACGTCGCGGCCGGTGTCCCTGGAATAGGCTTCGCGGAAGTGGCGCCCCGCCACCGCCAGCCACGCGAGCATCTCCTGTCCGGCGGTCCGGGCGGTGATCTGGCTCCGCCCGACGGTGCCCGGCGCCCAGACGACGCGTGTACCCTCCTCGGCCCAGGTGGCCAGCGTCTCGTAGACGCCGCTCTCCAGCGCAATGCCCTCACCGTGACACCGCGGGCACTCGACGTCGTCGTGGCCGGGTCGTCTCGGGAGGCCCTTCCTGGCATCGGGGTGGACCTCGCCCTTGCCCTTGCACTCGGTGCACACGACGCTGGCCCGGACGTGGTCGCGCACGCGGCCGAAGGAAACCGGGCTTTGCGGTTCGCCGGGCAGCCGCAGAATCTGGACCGGCCAGAGCGGCTCGGGCAGGGCCGACAGCACCCGCAACTTCGGTTCCGACTCCAGGATCGACCGCCGCAGCGACGACGCCGGCATCGCCAACGCCACGCTGACGCCTCGGGCCGCCACGTCGAGCCGGACCGCCAGGACCGTGCCACGATCGTCCACCACGGGGGAGCCGCTGGCGCCGCCGATGCGACCGCCGTCCATCCGCAGAAAACAGTCGACGCCGGCGGGTGTCCGGACGCGGGTCCGGGCCGCCACGTCGCGGATGGCCGGACCGGGCCAGACGCGGCCCGTCACGACCTCGATTTTCTTGCCCCATCGCATGCCCGCGGCCGCCACAGCCCCAATGCCGTCGAGCGAGGGCAACCGCGGCGCCAGCGCCAGACCCCGGCGCGACAGGCCGTCGACGCGCAGCGCCACCAGCCCCAGCGCCGGGTCGGCCATGCCGAACTGCGCCGCCGTGGCCGTGGCGCCGTCCGAGAACTGAAGCGTGACCTTCTCGACGCCCGGCTGGGCCACGGCCCCGAGGTCCGACACGACGAACCGGCCGTCGCCCAGCAGAAAACCCGTCGCCACCGCCAGCGGAAACCCCCACTTGTTCTCGGCCGTCACGACACAGATGGCGGGTGCCACAACGGCGCGGACGGCGTCCGGGTCGAGCCGCACCGAAACGGCCTGGGCGCGGGCCGACACCGGCACAAGGAGGGTGGCCAGCAGAAACGCCATCAGACAACGCGACCCCATACCCGGATCCCCATGCGGCGGCAGACACACGCTTAATGCTACTTTGTCAACTCATCTCCACCGTGCGCGGCGGCCTTCCTAGGCCGCCGCGACAGGTTGTTCTGCGGCCAACTCGCGGTGGCCTAGGAAGGCCACCGCGCGGGCTCCCAGGGGGCCCACACCGAGTTGACGAAGCAGCACTAAGACACCCTTCCGGGGATTGGACGGCCCGGGCGGCGTCCGATTCCAGAAAAACGGTTCCGGTCGGCCCACCAGCGCGGCGCCCCGGGGGCCCGGTCGTCGTGCCCCGCGCAGCGGCGCCGTCGCCGCACCCCACCCCCTACCGCCGCGTCACGACCGGCTTGTACTCGTGGCCACGCTTGCGGTCCACGGTGACTTTGACGATCTTGTCGCCCTTGGCAATCTTGTCGACAACCTCCATGCCCGAGACGACCTTGCCAAAGACGGCGTGCTTGCCGTCCAGGTGCGGGCACGGCACGTGCGTGATGAAGAACTGGCTGCCGCCCGTGTTCGGGCCGGCGTTGGCCATCGAGATGACGCCGCGCGTGTGCCGCTGACGCGGGCTGCACTCGTCGGCGATGACGTACCCTGGACCGCCGGTGCCCGTGCCCAGGGGGCACCCGCCCTGAACCATGAAGTCCGGGATGACCCGGTGGAACGCCAGCCCGTCGTAGAACCCCTTCTCGGCCAGGCTGATGAAGTTGGCGACCGTGTTGGGGGCGTCGTCCTCGGCCAGTTCCAGGACGATGTTGCCCTTGTCGGTCTGCAGGGTGACCTGCGGCAGGGGTTCGGCCATGGGGGTTCCTTTTCCGGTTGGCGTCGGGTGATTGGTCTCCTGGCATCCGGCCAGCATGGCGCCCGCCAGAAGGGCTGCCCCTGCGGCCGCCAGGCACGTCGCTCGCGTCATGGTCATCGGTTCGCCTCCTTGCGAAGGCATTATACGAACGGTGCCGGGCGATGCCTACCGAATTCGACACCCGCCGGAACCGCCCGCGTCGGAATTGACTTGACCGGCGGCGGGGCCGTGCGAGAATCGCCGCCTGTCCACCGGACCCCTTTTCGCGAAAGGAAACTGCCGTGAGTCGAACCATCCGCGTCACCGTCTGGAACGAGGGCCGCCACGAGAAAACCAGCCCCGCCGTCAAGAAGGTCTACCCCAAGGGCATCCACGGGGCCATTGCCGCCGGCCTGAAGAAACACGAGGGGTTCACCGTCCGCACCGCCACCCTCGACGCCGACCAGGAGCACGGCCTCTCGGAGAAGGTCCTGAAGAAGACCGACGTCCTGACGTGGTGGGGTCACATGGCCCATGGCGACGTCCGGGACGAGATCGTCGACCGCGTGCAGCGGCACGTCCTGGAGGGCATGGGCCTCATCGTTCTGCACTCGGGACACTACTCGAAGCCCTTCCGCCGCCTCATGGGCACGGGGTGCGGCCTGAAGTGGCGCGAGGCCGCCGAGCAGGAACGCCTGTGGGTCGTCAACCCGGGGCACCCCATCGTGGCGGGCCTGGGCGAGTACATCGAACTCGAACACACCGAGATGTACGGCGAACTGTTCGACATCCCCCAGCCGGACGACCTTATCTTTATATCCTGGTTCGAGGGTGGCGACGTCTTCCGCAGCGGTTGCTGCTGGAACCGCGGCAAGGGCAAGGTCTTCTACTTCCGGCCCGGGCACGAGACGTTCCCGATCTTCTACAAACCCGAGATCCTCCAGGTCCTGGCGAACGCCTGCCGCTGGGCCGCCCGGCCCGTGGGCAGCCCGTACAGCCTGGCGGCACCCAACGTGCCCGTGCCCCTGAACCCGATTCCGCCGAAGGAATAGCACGGTAGCGCCGTTTCCAGAAAGGTCCTGTGACTTCCATGCGCCTGGTGCCACTGGCTGCTTGCAGGCAGTGCCTCCAGACACTGGCGGACAAGCCGCCAGTGGCACCCCGCCCGAGGACGCGTCGCGCGGCACGAGACTGGGCACCGATTCCGTCCGCCTCCGCCAGCGCTGGGACGTCAAACGCCAGACCCCGAAGGACCTATAGGGCCGGTCGGCAGGCGTAATCCCATGAAAGGCTGCCTCCAATCGTGTAAGTTTTGGGGTGTCACAAGAACCCAGAACCCGAGAGGAGACAGCCATGCGGAACTGGTATGAGAATGTAGCGTGCGGCGGGATGGATGTCCACTACCGATTCAGTG
>DATKZB010000181.1:0-11585 GCA_035528235.1 Phycisphaerae bacterium | reverse complement strand
ACGGCCAGGATCGCCAGGGGGACCACGAGGAGCAGGAACACCACGGCCAGGATGATGAGGATCTCCGCCGGACACATAAAAAACGCCAGCATGTTCATCGGCCATCCTCCCCGCGCGGTCTTCCGGAGTGTGACGCGGTCCGCCCAGGGCGGGCCGCGCCAATCTCCTATGGGGCCGTTCAGGCCTTGTTGGGTTTGTCGTCGCCGCCGGCCTTCTCGATATCGTCGCTGGCTTTCGAGACCTCGTCCTGCACGTCCCTGAGGCCCTTCTTGAACTCGACGATGCCTTTACCGAGGCTCTTGCCGACCTCGGGCAGCCGTCGCCCGAACAGGATGAGGGCGATGATGGCGATGATGGCCAGTTCCCACGGTCCCGGCATCCAGAACGCCAGATGTTCCACGGGGCAATCCTCCTGACTAGTACGCCACCATTATACCAGACGCGGGCCGGCGTCCAAGGAAATCATTCGCGTCGGCCGGCCACCTCGGCGGCCACGGCGGCCCGCTGGGCGCGAAGCCAGTCGAACCAGGCGTCGAGCCCCTCGCCGGTCTTGCACGAGAGTTCCAGCAGCGGGACGCCCGGCTTGACGACGTCGCGGACGAACTCCCGGTAGGCGTCGAGCGAGAAGTCCGTGACGGGGATGAGATCGATTTTGTTCAGGACGACGGCGTCGGCGCTGCGAAACGCAACGGGGTACTTGACGGGCTTGTCGTCGCCCTCGGGCGTGCTGGAGACGACGATGCGGCGGTGTTCGCCCAGGTCGAACGAGGCGGGGCAGACGAGGTTGCCGACGTTCTCGATGAAGAGGATGTCGAGGCGCGCCAGGTCGAACGCCTTGACGGCCTCGGCGACCTGCTTGCCGTTGAGGTGGCATCCGCCGCCGGTGTTGATCTGGCGACAGGGCATGCCGGCGCGCTGGATGCGTTGGGCGTCGCGGTCGGTGGCCAGGTCGCCGTCGACGGCGGCCAGGCGCAGGTCGGCCGACAGGTGCCGCGCGGTGGCCTCGAGGAGCGAGGTCTTGCCCGCGCCGGGCGAACTCATGAGGTTGACGGCCAGGAGGCCCGCCTCGTCGAAGCGTGCCGCCAAGACGGCCGCCAGCCGGTCGTTCTCGGAGACGATGGTCTTTTCGAGTCGGATGCGTTCGGCCACGGGGCTACTCGACCTCCAGGGATTCCAGCCGCAACTCCATGCCGCGCGTGGGCTCGACGTCGGCGCCCCCGCAGGCGGGGCACACCAGCCGCACCTCGGTCATCTCGTACTCGTGCCCGCAACCGCGACACACCAGGACGACCGGCTCCTGCCGCACGTCCATGTCGGCGTCGGGCCAGTCGGACTCGGCCGCCAGAAGGCCGAGGGCGAACTCGAGCGATTCCGGGTCGGCGCCGCTCATGGCGCCAACGACCACGTGCACGGCCACGAGGCGTCGGCCGGCGTGGTCGGCCATCTCGGCCGCCACCTGACGCCAGACGGCTTGGGCCAACGAGACCTCGTGCACGGCCGGCTCCGGGCACTCGTCACATAGTGTTTAGCCGTCGCCGGCACGGCGACGGGGTCGGTCGGCGGTGGGCCGCACACAGGCGGGCGTACCGCCCGCGGCTGAACGACAACGGCCCGTCGCCGGGCTACTCGAAAAGCATGCGGGTGCCCGTATTGGTGTTCAACTGGTAGAAGCCATAGGCCGTCACGCGTCGGCCGGCCACCTTGACGATAGTCATGCCGTTCTGGACCGTGTTGGCGGCCCGCTTGGGGGTGCCCGGGGGATAACCGGCCGGCCCGAACTCGATGTAGAAGACCGCCGTGTCCAACGGGGTGCCGGCGCCACCGGAGAACACGTGCCGGCTGACCTCTTCCATAACCTTCTGCTCGTACTGGCGCCATCGGACGGCGTCCGCGGGGTTGGGGTTGTCGCGATCCAGGTCCTGCAGGCCGCTCATCAGGTTGCTGACGTCGGGCATCTCCCGGATGACGTAAGTCTGGTTGCCGAGCGAGATCGGCCGGTATCCGGGAATCTCTTCGAAGCAACCTGGCGGACTGGCATTCCAACGCAGGATCTTGATGAGAGTCCCTTCCAGAGGCTGACGCGGTGTCGATTGCACCGTCTGGAACGGGTTGTTGGTGTCTGGTTCATAGGAGTAGAAGAAGACACCCGCAACCTCCCCACTGCTAACAGCATAGTCGCGCGCACTGTGGATGACGGCCTGGATCTGGGACATGACGGCATCGGGTCCGGTCCGCTCGGCAAAGAGGCGGAACATGCCGAAGGTAACCGTCATCAGAATGAGCATGATGCTGATGACGGCCAACATCTCGATGAGGGTAAACGCCTTCCTGCTTCGCATCGTGCGGCCTCACAGTGGTCAGGGGCACGGGGCCCGGGACCTCAATAGTTCGGCTCCAGGCTGGTGACACCCGGGTCATAGTTGGTCAGGTTGTCGGCCTTGCTGCCAGAGGGCCACGTGTCCTCCTTGTAATCCCTACCCGGGCCTTCCGACATCAGAAGGGGGAACTTCTTGTTGACCGGTGGCTCGAAGTAGTGGATGGGCCGTTGCCATCCGTCGATGTAGACGCGGTACTTCACCAAGCCGTCCACGGCGAACAGGGTCAACTGCGCGACGTTGGCGGCGCCGCTCTTGACATAAGGCCCGTGCCGCTCGCGCATGTTGAGTGCGGCGTAGAGCATGGCCCCGATGTTCTCGCTCTCAGCGGCGTACCGGACGGGCACGGGACAGTAGTTCGGGCTGACGCGGGGGATAGGGGCGCCGGTTTGCGGATTGAGGCCGGCGACGGCGCCCATGAGTATGAGTCCATCGGCCCTAGAGGTGGGCAGGGCGTACCAGGGGAACTTGTGCCAGTCGTCGTAGTAACTCTGTAGGGCGGCCTCCAGGGCCGCGAAGGTTTGCCGGGTGGCCTGGCGACAGGACTTGTCGCGCACGCTGCCGACCGCCCCGACCACGAGGGCAATGAGCACGGAAAGAATGCCCATGACCGTCACCAACTCGACGAGGGTAAAGGCCCGCGCTCGGTGGCCGGGTGTCGGGCATCCGTCGGCGCTGCCCGCGGCCGTGCCGGCCGCGGCTAAACAACAGCGCGTGGGCCATGGTCGTTTAGCCGTCGCCGGCACGGCGACGGGGCCGGGCGTTGTCAGGCTCATGCCTGCCGTCCCTTCTTTCGGACTTCGGTTAATCGAAGTTCGTCACGTCGTCATAGACGGCCGTTCCGTACTGGACTTCCTGGGCGCTGGCCGCATCGACCGACGCCCCCGCTGACGTCGTCGGCTCCACGACGTGTCCGTAGTACCGGTCGGCCCCCGGGGAGATGAGCAGGAAATCCTCCCTCTGCCAGTGCTTCTGGCCGTCCGGGGTGGTGTAGAGGGCGCTGAGGATAAAGTGGGCCTCGTCCTTGAACCCCTTGGTCAGTTCCGGTCCGTGGGGGTTATCGCGGAAATCGATTTTTCCGAAGACGTTCTCGATGCCGGTGTCCTGGGGTTCATAGCGATAGTAGAGAATGTATCCGCCTTGGCCGTAGGCGCTGAAGGCGTCGCGAACGTACAGGTTGGCGCCCCCCTTCTCCTGCTGGAAATACGGGGGGTAATGCGTTTCGCGTGCCTCGCCGCCGAAGGGGAGCGGCCGGCTATCCTCCTCCCGGTTATCCACGATGCGGACGCCCCACCCCTTGCCATTCGGCCCGATCAGGGCGTAGGCCATCAACTGGTAACCGTAGTTCAGGGTGCCCGCGCCCTGGAGTTGATCGGTATGGTTCTTGTTGCTCGGCGGATAGACGCCCCAATCATCCCTGAACGACTCCAGGGCCGCGCTCAGGTTGTGGATCGTGTTGCGCGTGGCGGCGGCCCGGACGACCACGATGGCCCGGCTCACGGCGGGCAACAGCAGGGCGACCAGCATGCCGATGATGCCCATGACCACCAGCAGTTCGACCAGCGTGAACCCGCCGGCCTCGCCGACCCTTGTCGAACGATCGTGCTTCATCGCCCCGACCTCCCCTGGCTCAGTTCGCCTTCGTGTCGGACCAGTTTAGAATATCGTCCTCTTCGCCGCCCTGCGTGTGGGTCTTGGGCACGATGTTGCCCTGTTCGTCCCAGTCCATGGCGCCGTACCGCCCGTCCTGGCCGGGCGAGACCAGGAAATAGTCCTGCCGCCGGTACGGTCTGTCCGGGTTAACCTGTGTGCCTGACGCCACCTTGAGACAGTCCTCGAAATACTCCTGGCTGGCATAGTTCGTCTTGCCCGTGGCGTCGCCCGACGCGGCCCCGTCGCGGTTGTTGTCGGTCCAGAAGAACATGGTGGTGTCCGGGTAGGTGTCGGCGGGGTCATGCTTCTCCACCGACGCCAGGAAGTACAGGATGACGCCCGGCGGCCTGAAGGCGTCGAGGAACCCCACCACCCGGTGGTCGTCGCCGGGATGGTCGGAGTACCGGATGCTCTTGTCGTCGGCCACGTAATACGGCCCGTAACTGCGACGGGGAAGGCCCTGGCCGAACGGCAGGAGGCCACCGCCGCCGATGCCCCATCCCGACCCGACCGGTCCCCCCAGGTAGTAGGCCAGGTTGGCCGCGCCCGTGGGCCGGTCACCCTTGGGCCGGCCGCCCCCCGGCTGGGTCCCGGGCGTGGAATCGTCCTGGGGCCGGCTGGGCGGATAGGCCTTGAAGTCGGCCTTGAACGCCTCCAACGCGATCGCGATGTGCGTCACGGTCGTCCGGGTCATGGACGTGCGGGCCTTGCGTATGGACCAGGCGATGGTCGGCACCAGGATCGTAATCAGCAGGCCGACGATCCCGATAACGACCAGGAGTTCGACCAAAGTAAATCCGCGTTGGCCCGGTTGCCTTTCCATCCGCACCTCCTCTTCGAGCGCCCCCGCCGCTACAGGGACGCCCGACCATGGCGGCCGCCGTCGGCGGCCTACCCGCGCTGCCCGACCGACTGAATCAGCGTGACGAGCGGCATAAACAGGGCGATGACGATGAACCCGATCGAGCCGCCCAGGAAGATGATCATGATCGGTTCCAAGGCGCTGACGAGACTGCCGACGAGGTGGTCGACTTCCTCGTCGTAGGTGTCGGCCACCTTAAGGAGCATCTTGTCGAGCTCGCCGGTCTCCTCGCCGACGTCGACCATGTTGACGACAATGGGGTCGACGATGCCGCTGGCCCGCAAGGGCCCGGCGATGCTCTCGCCCTCGCGGATGGAATCGTGGACCTGGCCGAGCGCCTTGGCCACGACGGCGTTGCCGACCGTCTCGCGGGTGATGTTGAGGGCCTCGAGGATCGGCACGCCGGCGGCGATGAGCGTGCCGAGCGTCCGGGAGAACTTGGCAATGGCCTGGCGGTTGACGATGCTGCCGATGATGGGCGTCTTCATTTTGACCCAGTCGAGAATCTGCCGCCCCTTGAGGGACGACTGGACGATCCTCAGCGCCACCCACAGGCCCACCGGAACCAGCAGAATCGCCCACCAGTAGACCTTGACTATCTCGGCGACCTGAATGAGCGCCTGGGTGGGCGCAGGCAGGCCGCCCTTGATGTCGAACTTGTCGAAGATCTCTTTGAACTTCGGGACGATGAACAGCATGATCGCAACCAGAATGACGATGGCCACGCCGATGACCATGACCGGGTATACCATGGCGCCGATGACGCGGCGTTTCAGGGCCATGGCCTTCTCCATGAACTCCGCGAGTTTGCTGAGGATCTGGTCGAGCACGCCGCCGGCCTCGCCGGCCCGGACGGTGTGAACGTACAGGCTGTCGAAGGCCTTGGGGTGTTTCTCCATGGCCTCCGAGAGGGTGGAGCCCGCCTCGACGTCCTCGACGATGTCCTGGAGGGCGTTCCGCAGGACGCCCGGCTTGGTCTGCCCCTCGAGGATCCGCAGGCTCCTCAGGATGGGCAGGCCGGCGTCCTGGAGGGTCGACATCTGCCGCGTGAACTGCGTCAGTTGCTTGTTTCCGACCCGTCCGAACGAGAAGGTCTTACCCTTCTTCTTGGGTCTGGCGGCCGCCGCCGCGCGTTTCCCCTTGAGGCGGATGTGGGTGGGGAAATGCCCGAGGGACCGGATCTTACTGACCGCATCCTCCTGGCTGGTGGCCTCGACCTCGGCCCGGACCTCTTGACCCCGCGCATCCATGGCCTCGTACTGGAACACCGGCATCGTCTGGTCTCCTTACCCCAGCAGGCCTAGCCCTCGATCACGGTGGCCCGCACCACCTCTTCAATCGTGGTAACCCCATCATAGATGGACATCAGCCCGGTGTCGCGCAGGGTTCTCATGCCACGCTTGCGGGCCTCCTCGCGGATGACGTTCGTCGACGAGCCCTGCATGATGAGGCTGCGCAGCGGGTCGCCGATGTGCATGATCTCGAAGATGCCCGTCCGCCCCTTGTACCCGGTGTTGTTGCACTCCTGGCACCCTTTGCCGAAGTAGAAGGTGCGTCCGCGGACCTCCTCGGGCGTCAGGTCGAGTTCCCTGAGCACGTCCTCGGTGGGCTCGAACTCGGCGCGGCAACTGGTGCAGATGCGTCGGACCAGCCGCTGCGCGACGACCGCCTCGAGCGTCGCGGTCAGCAGGTACGGTTCCAGGCCCAGGTCCAGGAGCCGCGTGATGGCCGTCGGGGCGTCGTTCGTGTGGAGGGTCGAGAACACGAGGTGCCCGGTGAGCGACGAGTGGATGGCAATCTGGGCCGTCTCCAGGTCGCGGATCTCGCCCACCAGGATCACGTCCGGATCCTGCCGCAGGATGTGCCGCAGGCACCGCGCGAACGTCACCCCGATATCCGGATTGATCTGGACCTGAATCAGCCCCTCGATGTCGTACTCCACGGGGTCCTCGGTGGTGATGATCTTGGTCTCGACCCGGTTGATCGACGACAGGGCCGAGTACAGGGTCGTCGTCTTGCCGCTGCCGGTCGGGCCCGTGACGATCACGATGCCGTTGGGCAGGTGGGTGAGTTCGTCGACGACCGCCTGGTCGTCTTCGCGCAGGCCCACCTTCGTGATGTCGAGTTCGACCTGGGTGCGGTCCAGGACGCGCATGACGACGCTCTCGCCGAACATGGTCGGCAGAACGCTGACGCGCAGGTCCACCGGCTTGCCGCCCACGGTCAGCTCGATGCGGCCGTCCTGGGGGACGCGCCGCTCGGCAATGTCGAGATTGGCCATGACCTTGATGCGGCTCGCCACGGCCAGCGCGATGTGCCGCGGGGGCGGCACCATCTCGTACAGCACGCCGTCGATGCGGTACCGCATCTTGAACTCGTCCTCGAACGGCTCGAAGTGGATGTCGGAGGCGCTGTCGCGGATGGCCTGGAGCAGGACGAGGTTGAGCAGTTTCTTGACCGGCTGGCTCTCGCTCATCGTCCGGATGTCTTCCAGGTCGATGGATTCCTCGTGGTCGGCGATCCACTCGGCCGTGGTGTCGAGTTCGCTGATGACGGCCTCGACCGACTCGGCGTGGGCGTAGTACTTGTCGAGGGTCCGGATGACGGCCGACGGGTCGGCCACCGCCGCCCGGATGTCGAAGCCCAGCAGCATGTGGAGTTCGTCGAGGGCCCGGAAGTTGTTCGGGTCGGCCATGGCCACCGTCAGGATGCCGGCGCCAAACTCGATGGGCACGACGCTGTAACTGCGGGCCGTCATGCCGTCCATCTTTTCGACGACCTCGGGCGGGATCTCGAGTTCGTCGAGGCGGACCCGTCGCATCCCGGCTTGGACGGCCAGCGCTGCCGAGATATCGTCCTTCTCGCAGTACCCCAGGTCCACGAGCACGGCCCCGATGGCGCCGCCCTTCTGCTTCTTGATCGCCAGGGCCTCGTTCAGTTGCTTCTGGGTGATCTTCTCCATCTCCAGAAGCACCTGGCCGATCCGCTTCTGCGTCGGCACGACCATCGTCTTCAACTTCGGCGCCGCCAACTTCGCGCTCGGCGCCTTGGCCGGGGTCGGCTCGGGCGTGCCCGACGTTTCTTCCTGCTTCGGTGCGCGGCTCACAGGCGGTCCTCTCCGATTCTGACGGTTTCCTACGGACGGGCACCCATTTTCTGGAACTTGTCGAAGTCCGACACGTCCAGCGGCCCGCCGATGCTCTTGAGGGCATCGCGTCCCTCGGACGTGCCCATGAGCCTCTGCTCCAGGTCCTCGCGGCGCTGGGCCCGCTCCAGCATCTCTCCCACCGAGATCACCTGCCGCGAGTACAGGTCCCACAACGACTCGTCGAGCAACTGCATGCCCCACTTGCGGCCGGTCTGGATGAACGACTCCAGCCGGTAGGGCTCGTTCTTGCGGATCAGGTTCTGCGCCGCCGGCGTGATCATCATGAACTCGTAGGCGGCGATGCGTCCGGGCATGTCGATGCGCGGCACAAGCGTCTGCGAGATGACCGCCATCAGGCTGCTGGCCAACTGGACGCGGATCATCTCCTTCTGTCCCACCGGGAACGCGTCGACGATGCGGTTGACGGTTCCGGCGGCCCCGGTTGTGTGGAGCGTCGAGAACACCAGGTGCCCGGTCTCCGCCGCCCGGATGGCCGCCTCCATCGTTTGCATGTCGCGCATCTCGCCCACCAGGATCACGTCCGGGTCGGCCCGAAGCGCGCGGCGGACCGCCTCCTCGAAACTGGCCACGTCGATGCCCACTTCGCGCTGGTTGATGATCGACTTGTTGTGCGAGTGGTAATACTCGATCGGCTCCTCCACCGTCACGATGTGCCGGTCGTAGTTCTCGTTGATGTAGTTGACCATCGACGCCAGCGTCGTCGTCTTGCCCGACCCGGTGGGGCCCGTGACCAGAAAGAGCCCTCGCGTGCGGCCCAGGAGCGACTCGACGATGGGCGGCAGGCCGATCTCCGACAGGCTCATCAGCCGCGACGGGATCAGCCGCAGCGACAGGCTCATGTGCCCCTTCTGCCGGAACACCGCCACGCGGAACCGAGCCTTGTCCTGGAAACTGAACCCGAAGTCCGTCGACCCGACGTCCTCCAGTTCCTGCTGGTTGCGGTCGGGCGTGATACTCCGCATCAGACCGGCCGTCTCCTCCGGCGTCAGGACCTCGGTCTCCAGACTCTTCAGCCGGCCATGCAGACGGACCACCGGCGGCCGGCCCACGTGCAAGTGCAGGTCCGACGCGTTCTTGGCCACGACAAACTGCAACAGTTTGTCGATCTGAATCATGGTCGCGCCTTCAGCCCTTCGCGTCCCGGCCCAGCCCCCGAACCGGACCCACCGCCTCCTGCCTCGCCAGGCCCCGGGTACCCCGGGGTCGTGCCCCCCGCTTTAGCGTCCCGAAAGCCCGGCCACCCGTAACCTCAATCTCTGTAACCCATTACTGCCACCAACTTTATTGTATAGGCGTGGACGGCCACATGGCAACCCGTCGGACGATGCGGGGCCTTCCCGGTGCCCCCGCTCAGCCCCGCCCCACCCCCACTTCAGCCCGCGACCTGCTCGCGCTGGGCCCTGGCCAGGACCTCGTCCAGGGTGGTGATCCCCCTCATGACCTTAATCAGGCCGTCCTCGAGCAGCGGCCGCATACCCAGGGCACGGGCAGCCTGGCGGACCTCGTTCAGCGGCCGATGCTTGAACGCCATTTCGCGGATTTCGGGGTTCATCACCATGATCTCGAAGATGCCCAGCCGCCCGCGGAACCCCGCGCCGTGGCATGTTTCACAGCCCACCGGCTTGCAGAACGTCGCCTGGCTCAACTGATCCTCGGTCACCCCGAGGCCGCGCATCACCGACAGGCTGATCTCGGTATCGGGCTGCTTGCACTCGGAGCACAGCACGCGCACCAGCCGCTGGGCCATGACCGCCTGGACCGAACTGGCCACGAGAAACGGCTTGACGCCCATATCGATCATGCGCGTCAGCGCACTGGGCGCGTCGTTAGTATGAAGTGTACTGAATACCAAGTGTCCGGTCAGCGCGGCCTGAATCGCCATCTCGGCGGTCTCCAGGTCGCGGATTTCGCCGACCAGGATAATGTTCGGCGCCTGGCGAAGCATCGCACGAAGAATCCGCTGGAACGTCAACTCGATCTGCTCGTTCACCTGGACCTGGTTGATGCCCGAAATGTGGTACTCCACCGGGTCCTCGGCCGTGATGATCTTGCGGTCGGGCGTGTTCAACGTGTTCAGGGCGGCGTACAGGGTCGTCGTCTTGCCCGACCCCGTGGGGCCGGTGACCAGGAAGATGCCGTTGGGGCGGGCGATGAGTTTCTCGAACATCTCGTAGTCGTCGCGGAGGAACCCCAGGGCGTCGAGGCCCATGTTGATCGATTCCCGCCTCAGAATTCGAAGAACGACGCTTTCGCCGTGATAGGCCGGCAGCGTCGACACGCGGAAATCCAGTTCCTCGCCGTCGAGACGCATGCGGATTCGGCCGTCCTGAGGCAGGCGCTTTTCCTCGATCTGCATGCCCGACATCAGTTTGATACGGGTCGTGATGGCCCCCTGAAGCCGCTTGGGCGGCGCCTCGCGCTCCACGCACACGCCGTCCACGCGGTACCGGACGCGCAGACGGCTCGACAGGGCCTCGATGTGGACGTCGCTGGCCCGCATGCGGACCGCCTCGGTAATGATCAACTGGACGAGCCGGATGATCGGGGCCGCCTCGGCGTGCTGGTCCCCCCCCTTCTCGCCCCGGTCCTCGAACTGGATGTCCGTCGAGGTGAACTCCTGGAGCATCGAGTCCACCGACTCCGACTCCGTCTGCTCGGTGTACCCCGAGATGACCTGCTGCACCTGCTCGCGCGCCGCCAGCACGCAGTCGACGTCCATGTTCAGGCGGAACCGGATGGCGTCGACCGACTCCAGGTCCAGGGGGTCGGTAATGGCCACCTTCAGCCGCCCGTCGGCATACTCCAGCGGGATGATGTGGTACTCCTGCATCATCGACTCGGGCATCATCTCCATGACCTGCGGGTTGATGGAGCCGATGTCCAGGTCGACGTACTCCATGTCGAACTGAAGGGCGAGGGCCTTGGTGACGTCGGTCTCGGCACAGGCGGCGCCGGCCACGAGGATCTCGCCGAGCCGCCGCCCGCTCTTGGACTGCCGTTCCATGGCGTCGCGGACCTGGCGGTCGGTGATCTTGCCCCACTCCTTGAGGATCTCGCCCAGCTTCTTACGCGGCCCGAGCATAGTCACCTCGCACGAAAAACAGAGACACCCCACCCCCCGGCCATCGGCGGTCGGTTCAGGAGCACCTCACGCTTGACCCACATGTCCGGGGCCGCCACGCCCTCGCAGGCACACCCGTCCCCGCACGTGAAACCGAGGCGGGTGGCATGGTCACCCCGCTGTTGGGTGACCATGTTCAAACCCTCGGCCGGCGCGCTCGCCCCGATGGGCGGGCCGCAACATGGTCATCCTTCGGAATGACCATGCCACCCCCCTATTCTGCCCCCTGCGGCCCCGTTCGTCAACAACTAAACCTGGAGGCGTTGGGAAGCGCCCCAGACATCGTACCCCCCCGGGGCGTCTTCGGATTCTGGGGCCGAGGGCGGAGGGGGCGTTGAGGCGGCTGGTGCGGGAGCTGTGGGCGTCAGGCCGTTGTGGTTCCCCCTTGCGCGGGTTTGGGCAGGG
>DATKZB010000180.1:0-29406 GCA_035528235.1 Phycisphaerae bacterium | reverse complement strand
GGCGCGCGGGCGTACTGGCGTGGCTGAACGTCGCGTGGCCTTGGCCCCGAGGACCTATCGCATGAACGAGCAATGGCTGGCGTCGCCGTGGCTGATTCCGACGGCCGTCGGCGCCGGCGTGGTGTTGCTCGGCCTGGAGGCGCTGGTGCTGGCCACGCCCGTCTACAAGCACGTCATCTGCCTCAAGTACCTGTTCTCGGGCTGGAAAGCGGTGGTGCCGTTGGTCTCGGCCCTGCCGGCGGCGCTGGGGGTGTTTTTGCTGGTCCTGGTGTTCGCGATCATGGACGGGTTCGTGAACGAGACGCGCGAGATAACGCGCGGCACGCTGTCGGACGTCATCGTCGACGCGCACATGGAGGGGCTGCCGTACTACGAGGAATTCGTGCGGCGGATCGAGGCGATGCCGGGGGTCGAGGCGGCCACGCCGGTCATCCAGACGTACGCCGTCGTGCGGATCAAGCCGCGCCTCAGCGCCGTCAAGCCGCTCGTGCGGCCGTGCATGATCATCGGTATCCGGCCGGGCGAGAAGGCCGAGATGGGGCGGTTCCACGAGTACCTCGAGCGACAGCGGGGCCCGTCGTCCCGGCCGGCCGACCTGCTGCGGGTGCCCGACGTCTGGCCGCGCGACGACCGGCCGCCCCGGCCCGGGTGCATCGCGGGGGTGGGTGTCATCGGCGTGCCGATGAGCAACCACGTGCCCGAGACGGTCCGCGAGGGCGCCGGCTGGCGGGTGCTGGCAGCGGTTCTGGCGGTTGTGGTCGGCGTGGCGGCGCTGTACGTCTGGCGGGCGGGCAGGCGACGGCCCGGCCGCACGGGATGGACCGTCGCCACGGTCCTGTGCGCCGGCGTGTTCGTGGGCCTGGTGGCCCTGGCGGTGCTGTTTCCGTCGCGCCCGGTCGAGGTCACGCGGACGCAGGTCATCGACTTCCCGCTGGTCGAGTACGGGGGCGAGGTGGTGGTCTCGACCATCCCGATCCGGCCCAGCGGCGCCATCGAGACCGGGGCGGGCGGTGTCCCGAAGGTCGTCAGCCGCGCGTTCACCCTCGTGGACCGGTTCAAGAGCGCGTACTGGGAGGCCGACTCGTCGCACGTGTACGTTGACTTCGAGGTAGCCCAGCAGATGGCGGGGATGGACGGCCAGCCGGCCACGGCCGACCGGCCCGCCGTGGTGCCTCGCACCAGCCAGGTCCAGGTCCGCATCGCCGACCCGAAGCATGGCGAGGCCCTGGCCCGCCGCATCGAGGACGCCTGGCACGAGTTCGCCCGCGAGAGGCCCGAGGTGGGTATCCTGCAACTCTCGGTCAACACCTGGGAGACCCAGCAGCGGATGATCCTGACGGTGGTCGAGGTCGAGCGGAACATCACGGCCCTGATGCTCGGGGTGATGTTCCTGGGGTTCGGCATCCTGATTGCCCTCATCTCGTACGTCATGGCCTACATCAAGAGCCGCGACGTGGGCATCCTGAAGGCCCTGGGCGCCCGCGACGCCGGCGTGGGCAGCCTGTTTCTGGGGTACGGGTTCACCATCGGCGCCCTCGGCGTGGCGGTGGGCCTGACGGGGGCCCTGCTGATGCTGGGCAACCTCGACGCCATCGAGGTCTGGGTCAACCAGTCGCTGGGCATCGACGTGTTCCCGCGCGAGATGTACTACTTCGACCACATTCCGCAGCACACGTCGCCGGCGTGGTGCGTGGCCATCGGGGTGGGGGTGCTGGCGCTCTCGACGCTGGCGAGCATGGCGGGCGGGTTGCTGGCGGCGCTCAAGCAGCCGGTGGAGGCCCTCCGCTATGAGTGAGCCCATCCTGGCGGCCGAGCGACTCGTCAAGGACTACCACATGGGCGCGTCGCGCCTGCGGGTGCTCCACGGGGTGGACCTGGTGGTCCGCCGGGGCGAGTTCGTGTGCATCCTGGGCCCGTCGGGCAGCGGCAAGTCGACGCTGCTGCACCTTATGGGCCTGCTGGACCGGCCGACCGAGGGTCGCGTCCTCTTCGAGGACCAGGACGCCTTTGCCTGCCCGAAACGGTGGCGCGACCGCATGCGGAACCGGGCCATCGGCTTCGTCTTCCAGTTCTATTACCTGATGCCGGACCTGTCGGTCCTGGGCAACACGTTGCTGCCGGCGATGATCCGGACGCCGCTGGCCTTCTGGCCGGCGGCCCGGTCGCGGCACCGCCAGCGGGCCGTCAAGGTGCTGAGCGAACTGGGCCTTTCGGAGCGGCTGGCCCACCTGCCGCGCGAACTCTCGGGCGGCGAACGCCAGCGGGCCGCCCTCGCACGGGCACTCGTCCACGAGCCGCGCGTCCTCTTTGCCGACGAGCCCACCGGCAACCTCGACTCGGCCACCGGCGACGAAATCATGCGCGTCCTCGCGCGGCTCAACCAACGCGACGGCCTGACCGTCGTCATGGTGACCCACGACCAACGGGTGGCCGAGCGGGCCGACCGGGTCGTGCGCCTGAGGGACGGTAAACTCTTGCACGAGGGCTGACGGGCCGCTAAAGTCACGCGGCCTCGGGCGCCGAAGAATGGTGCGGCGGGCGCGAGCGGCGCCGCGGCGGACGAGCGAACGAAGGGTACCGGGCATGGAGTCGAAAGTTTACGTCAACGGTCAACTCCACGACCGGGCCGACGCCAAGATCTCGGTCTTCGACCACGGGCTGCTCTACGGCGACGGCGTCTTCGAGGGCATCCGCTCGTACGAGGGGAAGGTCTTCCGCCTTGAGGCCCACGTGCGGCGGCTGTACGATTCGGCCCTGGGTATCCGCCTGGCCATCCCGATGACGCCCGAGGACATGGCCAAGGCCATCGTCGGCACGCTCGAGGCCAACCACCTGAAGGATTGCTACATCCGCGTCGTGGTGACGCGCGGCGAGGGGACGCTGGGCCTCGACCCGAACCGCTGCGCGAACCCCAACGTCATTATCATCACCGACAAGATCTCGCTCTACCCGCCGGAACTGTACGAGAACGGCCTCGACATCATCACCGCCGCGACCATGCGGAACCACCCCAACGCCGTCAACCCGCGTCTGAAGAGCCTCAACTACCTGAACAACATCCTGGCGAAGATCGAGGCCATCGACGCCGGGACGCTCGAGGCCGTTATGCTCAACCACCTGGGGTACGTGGCGGAGTGCACGGGCGACAACCTGTTCATCGTGCGCGACGCGTGCCTGTTTACGCCGCCCACCGCGGCGGGCATCCTCGAGGGCATCACGCGCAACGAGATTCTCGACATCGCCCGCGGCCGCGGCATCCAGGTCCGCGAGGAAAACCTCACCCGCCAGGACCTCTACGTGGCCGACGAGTGCTTCCTGACGGGCACGGCCGCCGAGGTCGTTCCCGTGGTGCGGATCGACAAGCGGCCCATCGGCACGGGCAAACCGGGGCCGATTACGAAGCAGTTGGCCGAGGAGTTCCACCGCCGGACCCGTGCCTGACGCCGCCCGGCCGCCCTATTTCCCCTTTCCGGGCGTCGGCGGGACAAAATCGCCCCCGCCCGGCTTGACTTAGGCCCTTTTTGGGGGTATACTTAGCCGTGCCCGTTTTGGGAGCGGGTGAGAGTGTAATTGAGTGATTTTCCGGGGGAGGTTGGCCTGCGCGGCCGATCTCCCCGTTTTTCTGGCGTGGGCGGCGCGGCGTGCGGCACGGGCACGGTGGCGGCGCCGGCGACGCTGGCGTTCTTCGGCATCGGCGGACTGGTCGTGCTGGCCGGGCGGCTTCGCCGCGCGGGCAGATAGTTTCAGGGGAGGCCAAGAAGGGCATCGCCCCGCGGTGGGTATCACCTGCCGCGGGGCGTTCCCTTGCGCCGGCCTCTCGGCCGGGAGTCGCTACTCCTACTTCGCCACTTCCTTCCGCCTGGCGGCCTTCCTAGGCCGCCAGGAACATGCGTCGGGCCCGATCGCGGCGGCCTGGGCAGGCCGCCGCGCGGCAAGTGGCGCTGTAGGGCTACCACGGCACGGCGGCGCCGCCCTCGGACTTGCGGGGGATCGAGAGGCCCGGCTGCCGGGCGGGGGCGGATTCGTCGGCCTCGGCCGGCGCGTCCGGCGCCGGCTCGGCCCCGGCGGGCGCGCCGCGGGCCGTCAGGTACAGGACGATGTTCGTGACGACGGCGGCGGCGTCCTCGGCCTTGTATCCGCCCAGGTTGTGGGCCTCGTACGGGCTGAGGCTGAACATCAGGTCCAGCGGCGAGTACACGCCCACTATTCTTTCGCCCGCCCAGACGCCCCAGAGTTCGGCGTAATCCTTTTTGGCGCGGCCGATGCGCAGGGCCCGGCGGAACTGGACGCCGGCGGTCAGGTCGTACCCGGCGGCGGCACCCAGTTGGCCGGTCATCAGGATAAGCGAGGTGTAGCAGTTGCGCCAGGCGGGATCCTGAGTAAACGAGCCGTCGGCGTTGCGCAGGCTCAGCAGGTACTCGCGTCCTTTCTCGATGGCCCGGGTGACGTCGTCGTCACAGATGCCGGCGGCCAGGGGGACGTCGGACCGCCGTGCCGCGCCCGTGGCGGGGACCGCGCAGGCGGCCGCCAGACAGGCGGCCAGGGCCAGACACGGGATTCGCGCGGGGTTTCGGGTCACGGTCGGGTCGGGTGCCGGGTCGTTTCCCGGGTCCTGCTTGGTTGCTACTTGAGCGTCGAGAGGTAAAGGACCAGGTTGGTGGCGACGGCGATGGCGTCCTCGGTCTTGTATCCGCGGCACAGGTGGGCCTCGTAGTCGGTCGTCGAGAAGACCATGTCGACAGGTGAGTAGAGGCCGACGAGTTTGTCGCCCACGTAGATGCCGTCGAACCGCGGGGGCCGGCGTCCGAGCATGCCGTCCTGGCGAAGGGCCTTACGGTACTCGACGCCGGCCGTCAGGTTGTAGCCCTCGGCGCCGCCGTCCATGCGTCCGTGGAGCAGCGGGTGGGTGCCGGCCAGCAGTTTCAGTTGCCAGCCCATCTCGGTGGCGAGTTTGCGGACGGCCTGGTCGAAGGCCAATGCCCCGGTGACGGACTCGATCAGAAGGAACCCGCCGTCGTCCAGGTACTTCTTCAGGCCTTTCTTCTCGTCGGCCGTGAGGGCGAAGTCCTGCGACCCGGCCAGATAGGCGACCTGTCCGGCCGCCAGGTCCTTGATCTCGGTGCCGCCGTCGGTGAAGGGGGCCTCCTTGGGCTCGCGGACATCGAGCGTGATATCGGCCTTGGCCTTGACGTGCTTGGCGATGCCGGCGAAACCGCGGTAGTTGGCGCCGGCCTCCCAGTTGCCGCCGTACTTGACCCGGGCTATGGTGACGGTCTTCCTGGGTCCGGCCTTGACGGGGCCTGCGTAGCGGTCGGACTTGGGGGGCTCGCGTCCGGCGAGTTTGGCCCGCAGGGGGGCCCCGTCGGTGGCGTAGGTGTACAGGTTGATGCCCCAGTTGAAGAGGTACATCTTCTGGGTGAAGGCCCGGGTCTGCCAGGCGCAGGAGATATCGTCGGGGCTGTAGAAGACCGAGGTGCGGACGCCGTCGCTGACGCCGAGGATCTCGGGCCGGGCCTTCATCTTGTTGAAGGCGCCCCAGACGCCGTGGTCCTTGCCGAGCCTGGCGATTTTCCACTCGGGCCAGACGCGGGCGACGAAGTCGATGAACCATTTGCGGACGGGCGGGTTGCCACACGACGCCTCGAAGAGGATCGTGCCGCCCGTGTCGGTGAAGTCGCGCAGTTTCTTCATCTGCTCGGGGGGGAACTCGGGCACGGTCTCGGGCGTGATGAAGAGAATGGGGGCGTCGTGCAGTTCCTCCAGCGGGGCCTTGAGTTCCACGATCTGCCAGTGGAACATCTGCTCCTTGGTCTGCTCGATATAGTGGGTGAGGTTGGCGATGTCGCGGCGGTGGGCGTTCCAGACGGTCTTGTCGTCGCCGAACTTGAGTTTGTTGAAGAGGATGGGCGCGCGGCCCTTGTACAGGAAGAGCAGGGCGAAGCAAGTGTTGTCGAGTTGGCCCCAGCTGCCGTTCTTGCCCTGTTGGCGGATGATCTCGGCCACGCCTTCCTTGTACCAGTCGTGGGTACCGAAGTACTTGTACCCGGCGGCGATGCCGACCCGCTCGACGCAGTAGAGCCAGTACAGCCGGTTGCCGGCGCCGGTCCGACCGTCGGCCTCGGGGTTCTTCTTGGCGTCGAAATGCTTGCTGAGCCATCCCAGGGCGGCGTCCATGGCGCGCTCGGTCTTGGTGGCGGTCCGCGGGCTGGTCCCGGTGCGGGAGCACGGGCACCCGCTGCCGGGCTCCAGGAAGTCGGCGATGATGAAGAGCGACGCCAGGCCCGCCGCCGTCATCGAGCCGGTGCCCTTCGCCTTGCCCTGGTAGTACCACCCACCCTCCTCGTGCTGGTGTCTGAGGTACAGGTCGAGGGCCTTCTGGAGGTGCTTCGTGGGGTCGGGGAACTCGATGCCGGCCCGCTCGGCGTCGCGCATGGCCAGGATGGGCCACTGGGTGACCGAGAAGTCGTACTCGTTGCCGCCCGCGAGTTTGTAGCGCCACCCGCCGCCCGTGGCCTGGCCCATCTGCATGCGCATGATGTCTTCCTTGGCCTTCATCTGGACGAAGCGGCGGCCGCCGCCCAGCAGTTTCTTGTAGACGTACGAGAGGCCCATGACGCGGATGGGCACGGCGTACCCCTGGCGATCGTGGAAACTGACGTCGGCCCCCAGGTCCATCAGGTACGTCAGGCCCTTGTCCATGTGCTCGCGGTTGGGGTGCTCGCCCATGTAGGCCAGGGTCATGAAGGTCAGGGCGCTGAGGCCGCCGGCCATGTTGCCGGTGGCGAACGAGCCGTCGGGCTTGGCCTGGCGGACGAGGTACTGGCGGCCGAGCTCGATGGCCCGGCTCACCTCGACGTCGGTGATGGGTTTCGGGGCCGGGGCCGGCTTAGGCTCCTCGGCCCGCAGGGCGGCGGCCGCCAGCAGACAGGCGGCCATGACCGCGGCGAAAGCGCCCTTGGACCTGCGCGTCATCTGGAACCCCTTTCGCGCTCGGGGTGGGCGACCGATGGCGAACCCGGTTCGACGGCGAGGCGTGGCCCGTTCTCCCTCTCGTGGTCGGCTCCGGGTTCAGTCGGTCCGCACGCACCGCCGACCATCTATTATCAACTCGCGGGCCGGTCGGTCAAGTACAGGATGATGTTCATGGCAACCGCCATGGCGTCCTGGGTCTGGTATCCGCGGCGGTCGTAGGCGTTGTAGCCGGTCATGGCGAACAGGATGTCGAACGGGCTGTAGACGCCGACGAGTTTGTCGCCGGCCCAGATGCCGGTGAGTTCGGCGTGCGGCCGTCCGAGTCGCAGGACCCGCAGGGCCCGGCTGAACTTGACGCCCGAGATCAGGCCATAGCCGGCCCCGCTGGGCAGGCGGCCGGTCATCATCGGGTCGGTCTGGGGGATGACCTTCAGTTGCCAGCCCAGGTCGGCCGCCAGTTTGCGGAAGGCCCCATTGAACTCGGTGGACCCGCCGGCCGCCTCGGCCCACACGAACCCGCCCTTGGCGACGTAGTCCTTCAGGGCCTGCTTCTGGGGCGCAGCCAGGCCGATCTCGCCGGGGCCGATGAGGTAGGCCACCTCGCAGTCGCCCAGGGCCGACGGGTCGAGGCCCTGTTCGTCAACTGCCAGGTTAACGGAGGCCTTCTTGGAGAGGGCCTCCTTGAGCGGGTCGAGCACCTTGTAGTTGCGCCCGGTCAGCCAGCCGGGGCCGTCGTACTTGACGCGGGCCAGCCGCAGGTTCGTCCGGCTGCCGGCCTTGACCGGGGTGGTGTAGCGCTCCTCCTCCTTCGGGAGGCGTTCCTGGAGTTTGGCTCTCAGGGGGCTCTGGTCGGTCGCGTAGGTGAACAGGTTGATGCCCCACTTGAAGAGGTAGTCGCGGCCGGCGTAGGCCTTGGTCTGCCACGGGCAGGAGATGTCGTCCATGGCATAGAACAGGAAGGTCCGCATGCCGTCGTGGATGCCGAAGATCTCCGGCCGCTGCTTGAGGGGGTTCGGGTACCGGAACGACTCGTGGTCGGGCCCCAGGGGTTTCATCTGCCACTCGGGCCAGAGTTCCTTGACGAAGCCCTGGGCCCACTTGCGGACCGCCGGGTTGCCGCACGACGCCTCCAGCAGGATCGTGCCGCCGGTGTCCGTGAACTCGCGGAGTTTCTTCTTGTGTTCGTCGGAGAAGACGGGCGGCACCTCGGCCGTGATGTAGAGGACCGGGGCGTCGTGGAGTTCGTTGACCGGGGCCCGCAGGCTGACGATCTGCCAGTGGAACATCTGTTCCTTGACCTTCTCGATGTAGGTGGTCAGGTTGGCGGCGTCGCGGCGGTGGTTGTTCCACTCGCCCTCGTATTCGAGTTTGTTGAAGAGGATGGGCGCGCGGCCCTTGTAGAGGAAGAGCGTGGCGAAACACGTGTCGGGTATGCCGCCCCACTCGCCGCCGCCGCCCTGGGTCTTGACGAGGTGCTCGGCCCCTTCCTTGAACCAGTTGTGGGTGCCGAAGTACTTGTACCCGGCGGCGATGCCGACCCGCTCGACGCTGTAGAGCCAGTAGAGTTTGTGCGAGCCCTCCCCCTGGGGAAACTTCGGGTTGCCATCGGGCTTGAAGTTCTTCTCGAGCCAGAGCAGGGACGAATCGACGCGGCGGTCGAAGTCGCCGCCCGCGCGGCCGGACTTGCCGCCGCGGCAGGGGCACCCGCTCGCCAGGTCCAGGTTGTCCATCGTGATGAAGATGCTGGCCAGGCCCGCGCCCGTCATCGTGCCGTAACCGGGCACGTTGCCGCCGATGCCATCGTTGCCGGGGTCGCCGTAGTTCCACCCCCCGTCTTTCTGCTGGCGGTCGAAGTAGAGTTTCTGGGCCTTCTCCCAGACGTAGCGGGGTATCTCGATACCCGCCAGCGCCGCCTCGCGCAGCGCCAGGATCGCCATCTGCGTGTTCGAGAAGTCGTACCGCCCGCTGGCGTTGCCGTAGTCCCACCCGCCGTGCTGGCCCTGGGCGCCGACGAGCCACATGGCGTCCAGCTGGAGGGCCTTGCGCACCATGTCGCGCTTCTTGCCGGCCAGTTTGTTCTGAAGGTGCGCGTACGCCATCGTCCGCATCGAGACGGCGTACGTGTAGTTGGTGGTCCGCGTCAGCAGGGCATCGAGGCCCTTCGACACGGCCGGGCGATTCGGGTGCACCCCCGTGTACACCAGGGTGAAGAGGGCCATCTCCGTGTGCCCGCACGCGACGGCCGCCGCATGATGTTTCTGCTCGGGCCACTCCCCGTTGGGGCCCTGCTGGCTGATGAGCCACTGCTGGGCCTTCTCGATGGCCTTGACCACCTCCTCGTCCGTCAGCCCGAAGGCTGCCTGTCCCGCCAGCCCCACCAGAAGACCCACGACCAAGCCTGTCGAGACCGCCTTCCGCATCGGATATCCTTTCAGGTACTCGCCCTGGCCCCGCCCATGCCGCGTCGCTACGTTATACGCTGTAACCGACGTTTGTGTCACCAAAAACCTGTCGGGCCACCGCGTTCCACGCCCACGGGCTTAGACGGCCGCGCTTCGCCCGTATTGACCGAAACCCCGTAATTTTTCTCGGTTGGCCACGTGCCCCGGCGCAGCGCTAGCCGCGAGCGCCAGCGAGCGGCCCGCGGCCGGGCAAGGCCGGCCGTGGCACACGCTGAACACGTACCGCGGTGTCGGCCCGAGGTGTCGCAATCGGTCGCCGCTTGGGGGGTGGGATCAGTGTCTGGCGCTCGGCAGGCGTCGGCCGATCCTGCGGCGGCGCTTCAGGATGTCGCGGCCGCCGCGCGTCTTCATGCGGGTCCGGAATCCGTGTCGCTGGCGGTGTTTGCGGCCCGACAGTTTTCGCCCCGGCATGCCCATCGTTCTTCCCCTTCGACGGCGCGTCCGGCGCCGCGGCCTCTATAGCCCGTTTCGTTGTCATCCTGGTTCAGATCGGCATGCCCGTAATCCTGGCCTCGAAGACCAGGCGGTTGCCGACCACGCCTTGCGTGTTGAACACGGCCCGGCGGTCGCGAAGTTCCAGGGCCTGGCCCAGCAACACCAGCCGGTCGCCCGGCACCACCTGGCCGCGGAACTTCACGCCGTCCACCCCCCCGAACCCCAGAAACCGCGGGTCCTCGCTGACGCACTTGTAGTACACACTACACATCTGGGCCGCCGCCTCGATCATCAGGACACCCGGCAGCAGCGGTCGCCCCGGAATGTGCCCGCGGACCCAGAACTCGTCGTCCCGCACGTCCCGGACGGCCACAATCTGCCCCGCCTCGCGGTCCAGGTGCGCGATGGCCGTCAACTGCTCCATCTCGTACCGGTGCGGGTTGAACCGGCGGATCTCCTCGATCGGCATCACGACCCGGTCGAGGTCGATGGTCGTCAGGTCCACCAGCAGCGGCGGCGCCATGCGTCTTCTCCGTCGCGGCGTTCTCTGCCACCTTCGGAAACCGCAGGCCCGCTCGCCGGTCCGGGGTGGCCGTCCTCAGGCCAACTCGACCGGGCACGGGCGGGCCCGATGTCGGGACTTTCCTTGCCACGCCCGCGTGGCGGGCGAAGCTCGGCCAGGTTCAGCCGCCTGGCGCGCCGGCGCTTCGGCGTTGCCCCCTACTGGCAGGGCGGCTGACAGGGCGGCGCCGACGGGTCTGTCGGACTGGATTTCAACTCCAGGACCTTCACGCGAACGACCTGGGCGGCCGCCTTGATGTCCTGCATCGTCTTGCGTACGCGGGTGCCGGCGGCCTTGTTTCCCTTATCCGCCTTGATGATGTCCTCTTCCGCGGAAGCCACGATCTCTCTCAGTCTGTCGTACTCCAGCATGTGGCTACTCCTTTGAAAAAGGGCCCGCCGTGTCGACCGGGGATCCGGAGTGCCCCCGTCGCGGATACTGTACCGCCTCCTGGCAGGGTCTGTCAAAGGGAAAAGGGCCGTCTTGGGCCGAAACGGCCCGCTAATCAGGACTGAAACCGACGCCTGCCGCGACCCGACAGGGCCGCCGCTGCCACGCTCTCCCCCGCCAGAACCGCCGCCAACGCCACCACCAGAAGGGGAACCAGGTCAACGCCCCAGCCCCTCCGCCAAGCCGAAACCACCGTTTCCGGGTCGAAATCGCCGGTTACGACCCGCAGGCGGTCGTCGGCAAAGGCGGTCTTCAGGCGGTCCACCTGCGGCACGAGGTCGGCCGTCTCCTGGGCCTCTGCGTTGACCGAGTAATGGATTTCTTCGCTGCCGGGCGTTTTCCCGGTGTAATTACCCGGGGCGCGGCCGGAAACGGCCCGCGTGGCAGCCTGCCCGGTCGTGAGGTTGGCGACCTGCGGCCCGCGCGGTGCCAGGACCTCGGCCAGCGAGTGCACGAGGACCACCCACTCGGCCCGGCTCGCCAGGTCGCCCCAAGAGGGCGACGGACCGAAAGCCAGGACGACCACCCGCCCCTTTCCCTCGCGCCGACTCTGAATGGCCGGCCACCCGTCGTGGAAACGGACGGCCGTGCCCTGCGTCGCCCCGAGTGGCAGTCGTTGCCGCAAGATCGCCGCCCCCAGGTCGCCGCTCGTGCCGCCCTCGAAGGCCGCCAACAGGTCCGACGCGTACCCCGCCGGGTCCATCGTGACGCCCTCCGGCGACTCGGCGGCCCCGGCGTCGACGGGCACCTGGAGCCACGCCGCCAGACCCTTGTCTGCGGGTGCCCCGGCATCCGCCGGCACCCAGACGAAAGCACCTCGGTTCCGGACGAACTGCTGCGCGGCCGCCCATTGGCCGGGGCGATGCGCCCCCACCCAGAACACGACGTCAGCCGCGGCCAGTGCGCCGGGGTCGGCCTCGGCGGCCGACAGACGCGTCACCTGCTTGGGCACGTCGGCGTCGCCGGCAAACGCCGCCGCCACCAGGTCGGCCGACCGCAGGCGGACGCCCGGCTCGTCGGCCGCATCGACCACCAGCACGCGGATGGGCTGCCGCGCCGCCGCCGTGAAGTACCGGACGTTGTCGGCCTCGAGGGCGTCGGCGGCCATCACCGACACCTGCCCCTGCCAGGGCCCGTCGCCCTCGACGGGCACGGCGAACCGGGCAGTCCCGCCGCCGGCCGGCACCATCTGGGTGTGCTTCGTCGGCCGCCCGGCGAGTTCCAGAAACACGCCGACCGGTTGCCCCGCGTTGCCGCGCACCTCGACCGAGACGCCCAGCGACCGTCCCTGGTCCGCATCGGCGACGTCCACCTGCGGCAAGCCGAGCCAGATGTTCTCTCCCGCGCCGCCGACCGCCAGGACGGTCACGTCGGCCTCCAGGCCGCCGAACGCGCCGGGCCCCAGGTCGCGCAAGGCCCAGGGCGTGGCGTCGGTGGCCAGGACGACGTGGATGTCCGACGGCGGGGGCCGGCCGGCCGCGGGCGCGGTCGCCCGGGCGACCATGTGGCCGAGAGGCTCTTCTTCCAGGGCCATCTGGGTGAGGCCCGCCAGGGCGCGCTGCGCGTCGGCGGCCGTGCCGGCGGCCTGGCGGTCGCCCGAGAGGACGAGCGCGACGGGCACGCCCGGAGGCAGGGCCGCGACGACCTCGGCGAGCGCCGCGTGGGCCCGGGCGAACGCCGTCGTGCCGCCAGCCCCGGTGGCGGCCATGCTGGGCGAGGTGTCGAACACGAGGACCCACCGCGCGGCGGCCGTGTCGGCCTCGCCGAAGCGCGGCCCGGCCAGTGCCAGGACCACCAGGGCCACCAGGGCCATCCGCAGGGCGAGCAGGCCCGCGCGCTTCAGCCACAGCCACCCGCGCGACGAGGCGTGGGCCCCCTCGGCGAAGCGGGCCGTCGGCAGGACGACCTTGGGCGCGCGGCGGCGGCCCAGCAGGTGGATCGCCAGCGGAATCGCCAGCGCCACGAGGCCCACCAGGATGGCTCGGTTGGCGAACGTCATCGGTTTCTCGATCCGTCGCGTTTGTGGTCCGGCTGTGCACGGCTTGCAAGGGCTACTTTGTCAACTCGTTGCCACCGTGCGCGGCGGCCTTCCTAGGCCGCCGCGACAGGTTGTCCTGCGTCAACTCGCGGTGGCCTGGGAAGGCCACCGCGCGGGCTCTCAAGGGGCCCACGCCAAGTTGTGCGCGGTGGGTGCGGGGACCCACCGCGCAAAGACCCAATCTTGAAACGCGCTACGAGCGTCGTCGTCGTCGGTCCGTCAGGAGGCGGCACAGGGCCTGGTCGAATGGCGTGCAGGTGGTCAGGCCGACGAAGTCGCCCCCCAGGTCCCGCACGCCGCGCTCGTATCCGGCCACGAACTCGCGCACCCGCCGGGCGTAGGCGGCGCGGATGTGGTCGGCGTCGGTGGCCACCTGGGCGCCCGTCTCGGGGTCCTCGAGCACGACGGGGCCCTCGACGTCGGCAAGGTCGCGCTCGGCCGCGTCGAGAATCTGGAACACGATGATGTCGTGCCCGCGGAACGCCAGGTGCCGGAGGGCCTCCAGGACCGGCCCGGGCTCGTCCACGAGGTCCGACAGAAGCAGGACGAGGCTTCGGCGCCTGACCCGGCCGGCCAACGTGTGGAGGCCGGGCGCCAGGGCGGTCGTGCCTCGGCCCTGGGCGGCGGCGAGTTCTGCCAGGACGCGCACGAGTTGCCGTCGGCCGGATCGCGGGGCCAGGAGCCGCGCCAGGTCCGTGCCCAAGAGGCCGAGGCCGACGGCGTCGCGCTGCCTCGTCAGCAGGTACCCCAGGGCGGCCGCCAGGCACGTGGCGTACTGGAGTTTCGTCATCGCGCCGGGCGCGGCGGCGTAGGCCATGCTGCGGCTGGTGTCGAGCAGGACGTAGGCGTCGAGGTTCGTCTCGGCCCGGTAGGTTCGGACGTACAGGCGGTCGGTCCTGGCCCAGGCGGTCCAATCGAGAGATTTCGAATCGTCGCCTGGCACGTACTTGCGGTGCTCGGCGAACTCGAGGCTCAGTCCGCGCCGGGGCGAGTCGTTGAGGCCCGACAGAAACCCCTCGGCGATGAACTTGGCCCGGAGGTCGAGCCGCCGGACTTGCCGGGCCACCTCGGGCAGCAGGTATTGTTCGGGGCGAACCATGGGCCGTCGCGTTTACGCCTCGGCCGCCGCCACGCCGGCATACCGGCGGACGGGCGGCTCCGGCACCTCCTTCAGGAGCCGCTGGATGATGCCCACCGAGTCGAGGCCGGCCGTCTCGGCGGCGAAATTCGTCGCCACGCGATGCCTCAGCACCGGCACGGCCGCGGCGCGAATGTCGTCCACGGCCACCGCCGCGCGGCCGGCCATGGCGGCGAAGGCCTTGCCGGCCAGAACCAGGTGCTGACCGGCCCGCGGGCCGGCGCCCCAGTCGACCATCTCCTTGACGAGGTCGGGCGCGGTGGGGTCGGTGGGTCGCGTGGCCCGGACGAGTTTGGCCGCGTACGCCACCACGTACCGCGACACCGGCACCGCCAGGACCGCCTCCTGGAGCGATCGGATCTGGGCGGCGTCGAGGATGCGGGTCGTGCTCGCGGTCGCGGCCGCCGGGCCGGTCGGCACCATGAGGATGCGTTCCTCTTCGGCCGCCGTCGGGTACGGCACGTGAATGGCGAACAGGAACCGGTCGAGTTGAGCCTCGGGCAGCGGGTACGTGCCCTCCTGCTCAATCGGGTTCTGCGTGGCGATGACGAAGAACGGCTGCGGCAGGGTGTACGTGTCGTGGCCGACGGTCACCTGGCGTTCCTGCATGGCCTCCAGCAGGGCCGACTGGGTCTTGGGCGGCGCGCGGTTAATCTCGTCGGCCAGGACGATGTTGGTGAAGATGGGCCCCTGGACGAAGCGGAACTCGCGGCGGCCGTCGCTCCGCTGGTCCACCAGGTCGGTGCCGGTGATGTCCGACGGCATGAGGTCGGGCGTGAACTGGATCCGCTTGAAGCCGAGGTCGAGCGCGGCCGCCAGGCTGCGGACCATCATGGTCTTGGCCAGTCCCGGCACGCCCACGAGCAGGCAGTGCCCGCCCACGAAGACGGTGGCTAGCATCTGGTCAACGACTTCGCGTTGCCCTATAATGCGTCGGCCGACTTCGGCGACGAGGCGGTCGCGGAGGCGTTTGAACTGCTGGAGTTGCTGGTCGTAATCCATATCGGTTTCGCCAGGCGGCACGGTGTTCGTAAGTTGTTTTTCGCACAACGGTTACATGCCGTATGCCCGAGGCGTTTGCCCTGAAGCCCTCTCGTGGCGTTGGCCGATAATGCTGGCGAGGGGCCGAAAAACCGCTGACGAGGCACCCCATGGCCGCTAGAGAGTCCAGCGTCTCGCGGTGGCCGACGACGGCTCGCGCTCTCTTTGTATCGGCGATTGTCGCGGCCGCGGTTAGCGCTTTTCCCCATCCCGCCGGTGCCCAGGAACCGGTGACCGGCCGCCAAGTTCGGGCGGCCATCCTGCGGGGCATCGAGTCCATCAAACGGGCCCAGCAGCCCGACGGCCGCTGGCCCGATTACGCCCAGAAAGGCGGCGTCACGGCCCTGGCCGTCTATGCGCTGCTCCAAGCGGGCGTCGCGCCCGACGAGAAGCCGGTCGCGGCCGCCCTCGAACACGTCCGCCGCACCACCAACGAGAGCACGTACGTCGTGTCGCTGAAGATCCTGGCCCTGGCCGCCGCCGACCCCGTCCGGTACAAGGCCGAGATCCAGGCCGCGGCCGACTGGCTGGTGGCCCTTCAGCACGCCACCGGCGCCTGGGGTTACGGCCGGCCACCGCCGTCGGCCCTGACCGACCTGAAGGTGAGCGGCGCCCTGGAGGCGGCCCGGACCGAGGTTGAACTCCGCCGGGCGTACGAGCGGCCCGACGCTTCGAACACCCAGTTCGCCATCCTGGCCCTCTCGGAGGCCGACCGCGCCGGGGCCCGCGTGCCGAGCGACGTGTGGCACAAGGCCGACCGGCGCCTGCGTGCCGCGCAGTTGCCCGGAGGCGGATGGGGGTACGTCTACCACGACCCCGACCCGGCCGAGGCCTACGGCAGCATCACGGCGGCGGTGGTCGCGAGCCTGGAACTGTGTCACCAGCGGTTGGCGAAGTCGGGGTCGGCCGAGGGGTCGGCCGAGCGCCGGGCGGCGGTGGAGCGCGGCATCGAGTGGCTCGGCGAGAACTATTCGCTCCGCGAAAACCCGAACCGCGAACTGGCCTGGTATTACTTCTGGCTCTGGGCCCTCGAACGGGCCGGCGTGACCACCGGCCGGCGCACCTTCGGCGGGCACGACTGGTTCCGCGAGGGCACGGCCCTGCTGCTGCGCGGCCAGCGGCCCGACGGCCGATGGACCGACCGGGTCTACCACGACGCCTTGTGCCTGCTGTTCCTGGCCAAGGGTTTCAAGCCGCTCATCGTCCAGCGTCTGGAGTGGCAGGGCGCCTGGCGGCGCGACCCGCGCGACCTGGACCACCTGGTGCGGTTCCTCGGCAAACGCCTGGGCGGCGGCGACGTCGACTGGCAGACCGTTGCCAGCGACGCCCCGCTGACCGAATACCTGGCGGCGCCCATCCTGCACGTGACCGGGCGCGGGCCGCTTCGCATGCTGGCCGCGTCGGTCGGGCGGATCAAGGAATACGTGGAGCAGGGCGGCCTCATCCTGCTCGACGCCGAAGGCGGCGACGCCACCTTCACGGAAAGCGTGCGGCGGTTCATGGCCGAGCAGTTGCCGGACGCCAAGTTCGAGCCGCTCACCGCCGACCACCCCATCGCCCGGGCCGTCCACCACCTGACGCCCAAGGACCTGGAGGTCATGACCATCGGCTGCCGCGCGGCCGTCGTCCTGGCCCCGAAGGGCCTCGGCGACCTGTGGGCGGCGGCTAACCCCGACCAGGCCGACGATGCCCTTCGCCTGGGCGAGAATCTGGCCGTCTACGCGGTCGGCGGCGAGGCCCTGCCCGACCGCCTCGCCCCGGCGACCGTCCTGGCGTTGCCGGCCGAGTCCGCGACCGCGCCGGCCCCGCGCGCCGCCAGCCGCATCGGCCAGATTCAGCACGACGGCGACTGGCGGCCTCGGCCGTTCGCCCTGCCGTCGGTCCTGAAGGAGGTGGCCGACCGCTTCGGCGTGGCCATCAACAGCCGGCCCGTGCCCGTCCGGCTGACCGACCCGAACCGCGGGGCGTTCGACATCCTGTACCTGACCGGCCACAACACGTTCCGGCTGTCGGACGAGGAGCGCGCGGCACTGAAACACTTCCTGGAGCAGGGCGGGTTCCTGTGGGTCCATGCCTGCTGCGGCCGGCCGGCGTTCGACAAGACCGTCCGCGACCTGGCCGCCGAGATGTACCCCGGCGAGGAACTCAAGGAACTGCCGCCCGATCACCCCATCTTCAGCGGCAAGGTGGGGACGCGCGTCGAGACGGTCGGCTACAGCGACGCCGTCAAGGCCGAGTCGCCCGACCTCGCCCGGCCCGTGCTGCTGGGGCTGGAGCGCAACGGGCACCTCGTCATGGTGTACAGCCCGTATGGCCTGGCCGACGGAATGGACGGCCTGACGACGTTCGGCGCCCGGACGGTGTTGCCGGATGGCGCGCGGCCGCTGGCGATCAACATCCTCCTGTACGGTCTCGAACCGTAGGGCGCTGGCCATGGTGGCAGGTGGCGCTCGGCGTTGCGCCGTATCCGAGCCGCGACCGTCAGGGAGCGGTGCCGTGCTGGCGGGGCGGGCCTACCGCTCCCTTACGGTCGCGGCTCGGTTCTTGCTGGTCGCGGCTCGGTTCTTGCCGGTCGCGGCTCGGTTTCGCCCCCCGAAACGGAGGGGTCACGGGCGCGGCCCGTTATTGCGTTGAGCGTTTCCGGCGCTGGTGCTATAGTGCGCGGGGCGCGACGCGGGTGGCCGCCGATGGCCGCCGCGCGGCTTTCGTGGCATCGGGTCGCCGGGGGCAACGCCGTGGCGGACCTCCGCAGTCGCATCACCACCGGCCGCGCGTTTGTGCTGGCGGCGGTCCTGGTGGCCGAGATCATCCTCTGGACCCTCCTGAGCGCCATCGACTGGTCCACCGGCACCGTCCACTGGCCGTACTTCCTGACGTGGGACAACGCCATCGACATCGGTGGCTCGTGCGCCATCAACCTGATTCTGGGCGTCGGCATGACGTTCGCCATCATCGGCGGCGGCATCGACCTGTCGGTCGGGCGGCTCATCGCCCTGACGCACGTCCTTCTGGTCGTGGTGGCCAACGCGACCGGCTCGTTCGTGGTCGGCCTGGCGGCGTGTCTGGGGTGCGGCCTGGCGGCGGGTCTCGCCAACGGGGCCGTCAGCGTGCGGTTCCGCATCCCCTCGTTCATCGTGACGCTGGGCATGATGATGGTGGCCCGGGGCCTGGCGATGGTGGCGGCGGGGGGCAAGAGCATCGGTTCCGATTTCAGTCCGCCGCTGGCCGTCCAGCGGTTCCTGCCCATCGGGGTCAGCCTGGTGGTGATGATCGTCGGGCACGTGGTCCTGACGGGCACGGTCTTCGGCCGGCACGTCTTCGCGGTGGGCGGCAGCGCCGAGACGGCCCGCCTGTGCGGCATCCGGGTCGGCCTGATTCGGATCGTCACGTTTCTTATCAGCGGTCTGGCCGCCGGCCTGGCGGGCCTGGTGTATTGGTCGCGCAACAGCCTGGGCGACCCCCTGGCGGGCGACGGCCTGGAACTGTACGCCATTGCGGCCGTCATCGTCGGCGGGACGAGTCTGTCGGGCGGCCGCGGCAGCGTGATCGGCACCTTCCTGGGGGCCCTCATCATGGGCGTCCTCCAGTACGGCCTGCACTTTATGCTTGTGCCGACCCACTGGCAGTGGGTTATCATTGGGTCGGTCGTCATTGCGACGGTGCTCGTCGACCGGCTGAAGCGCCCCCAGTGACCGGCCGAAGAGCCCCGGAGTAACGCGTTACCCGCGAAGGAGACTCGGATGAAATATTCGACATGGATCGTTCTTGCGGCGGCGACCGGCCTGACCCTCGCCGGCTGCCAGGACGCCGGCAGCGGCGCCCGCATCGCCCTCATCTACAAGGCGACGACGAACCCGTTCTTCCAGGCCATGGAGAAGGGGGCCGCCGAGAAGGCCAAGGCGCTGGGCGTCCGGCTGGAGGCCGTCGGCATCGAGTCCGAGACCGACGTCGACCGCCAGGCCGACCTGGTGCGGACCATGCTCAGCCGCGGCACGCAGGCCATCGTCATCGCCCCAGCCTCCAGCGTCGGCATCGTCACGCCCCTGGTCAGGGCCCAGGAGGCCAAGGTGCCCATCGTCAACATCGACAACCGCATCAGCCCCGACGAGGCCGCCAAGCAGGGCCTGAAGGTGGCCACGTTCATCGGCCCCGACAACCGCGAGGGCGCCCGGACCGTGGGGGCCTACGCCTGCGACCTCATCAAGAAGAAATTGCCGGAGGGCAAGAAGGGCCGCGTCCTGATCCTTCGCGGCATCGACGGCGTCGAGAACGCCGAGGCCCGGCGCGCCGGGTTCGAGGCCGCCGTCGCCGAGGCTGGGTTCGAGGTCGCCGGCAGCGAGTCGGCCCACTGGCACACCGAGGAGGCCCAGCAGGTGGCCAGCGCCCTGCTGGCGGCCAACCCCGACGTCCACGGCATCCTGTGCGCGAACGACAAGATGGCCCTTGGGGCCATTGCGGCCGCCAAGGCCCGCGGACGCATCGGCGAGATCATCATCGTGGGCTACGACAACATCGACCTGGCCCGCGAGGCGATGAAGCGCGGCGAGATGCACGCCACCATCGAACAGAACCCCGCCATGATGGGCGCCCTGGGCGTCGAGTGCGCCCTGCAGGCCCTCAAGGGCGAACCGCTGCCCGAGACCACGCCCGTCCCCACACAACTCATCACGCCCGACGACGTGAAGTAGCCCGCCGGGCAAGCGCGGGTGCGCCGCTGCTAGCCGCGAGCGCAAGCGAGCGGCGCCGTTGTTGGCGCCGGGGGGCCGGGCTGGTCGCGCCGTCGCTAGCCGCGAGCGCCAGCGAGCGGCGCCGTTGTTGGTGGCGGGCCGACCCCGCTACCGGGGGGGGCTTTTTGCGGCGCAACCAGTTTCGCCGCGTGCTTCGACAAGCGCCCCCGCCAGCCGCTCGACGTCCTCCTCGGTGTGCTCGGCCGTCAGGCTGATCCTCAGGCGGCTCGTGCCGGGTGGCACCGTCGGCGGCCGGATGGCCGGGCAGAAGATGCCCTTCTCCAGCAGCGCCGCCGCCAGCGCCAGGGCCCGCTCGGGTTCGCCCACGACGACCGGGACGATGGGCGTTTCGCCCTCGGGCACGTCGAGACCGGCTTGCCGGAGCCGGTCGCGCAGGCTTCGCGAGAGGGCCCGCAGGCGCTCGCGCCGCTCGGGTTCCGCCCGGAGGATGTCCAGGGCCGCCCGCGCCGCCTCGCACGCCGCCGCAGGCAGGGCAGTCGTGTAGATGAATGAGCGGGCCCGGTTGACGATCAGGTCGATGACCTCCCGCCGCGCCGCCACGAAACCGCCCACGCCGCCCAGGGCCTTCGAGAGCGTCCCGACGGTCGCCGTGACGGCCCACGCCGCGCCGAGTTCCTCGGCCAGGCCGGCCCCCGTCGGCCCGAGGACGCCCAGGGCGTGGGCCTCGTCGACCAGGAGCATGGCGCCCTGGCGGCCGCAGAGGTCGGCCAGGGCCGCCAGCGGGGCCGCGCTGCCGTCCATCGAGAAGACCGTGTCGGTGGCGAGCACCGCCCGGCCGCGCGCGCCCTTCCCGGCCGCGGCCCCCTGCGTCGCGCCCTTCCGAGCCGCGACCTTCCGAGCCGCGACCGTAAGGGAGCGGTGGCCCTGTGCAGCGCCCCGCGCCCCGAAGCCAGACACATGGTCACCCTTCGGGATGACCATGCCACCCGGCCGTGACGCATGGCGCGGTATCCGAGCCGCGACCGTAAGGGAGCGGGCCGCCGCCTGCGCATCGCACTGGGGGTACCGGACCATCCGCGCCCCCGCCAGGCGCACCGCGTCGTAGAGGCTGGCGTGGCTGGCCCGGTCCATCACGACGGTGTCGCCCCGGCCGGCGAGTGCCGCGACGACGCCCAGGTTGGCCATGTACCCGGTCGGGAAGACGAGGGTGGCCCCGGTGCCCATGAACCGGGCGAGGTCGGCCTCCAGGGCCTCGTGGGCCTCGGTGTGACCCGAGACGAGGCGGCTGGCGCCCGCGCCCCAGCCCCATCGGTCGATGGCGCGGCGTGCGGCCTCCTTGACTCGGGGGTCGCCGGCCAGGCCCAGGTAATTGTTGGAGGCGAACTGGAGGACCGTCCGGCCGCCCAGGCGGACGTGCGGCCCGGCGGCCGACCCCATCGCCACCAGGTGCCGCAACAGGCCGCGGGCACCGAGGTCGTCGAGGGTGCGGCGGATGAAATCGGCGTCGGCCATGGCCCACGCATTATCCACGCCGCTCGCGCCGTGGCAAGCGCGTGCCGCGCCGCTACTCCATGACGACCGACCGCAGGGCTTTGAGGTACTTGCCCTGGGGGTCGCCCTTGGTGGGGGCCATGTACCCGCCTTCGCCGAACTCGTTCCAGGCGTAGATGATGACGGCCTTCTCGGCCGTGGCCTGGCGGGGGTGCTTCTCGGTCCAGGCGATGGCGTCGCGGAGGCCCTCTGCGAACTGCTCGGGCGTCCGGTCCGGGTAGTACCAGCAGCACGGGCCCTTTGCCGGGTCGGTGGGTTCCCACGGCCGGCGGTCCCACCCGGCGCTCAGGCACGGGATGTGCGGCTGCTCGGGGCTCCCGCGCCACGATGCCTTGTGGGCGTCGACGGATTCCTGGTACTTGTGTTCCTGGAGGCCCTTCTCCCATCCCGGCACGACGTTGTACCGGGTCGAGTGGGTGTAGCCCATGTCGGTCGCGGCCGGGCCGCAGGCGGCGATGGCCACGCCCGGAAGGCCGGCCCGCCGGGCGGCCTGCTGGAGGTACTCGAAGCCCGCCTTGTCGCCGCCGCCGGGGCTGAAGATGATGAGCAGCGACCGGCCGCCCAGGCGCACGTGTCGCGGGTGCGCCAGGTACGGCATCCAGAGGTCGGCGGCCTTCCGCCAGGCCGCTTCGCCCTTGATCTCAAACCCCGCGTGGTTGGCTACCAGCAGGCAGAACGACATGCGGCCGTTGTTGGGGGCCTTCAGGAACAGTTCCAGCCCCGTGTGCTTGGGGTCGGTGCGGATGTCGCTCGGGTCGTCGTGCCAGTACCAGCAGAAGGCGAAAAAGGCGAGGCCGTGGTCGGCGGCCAAATCGATCTGGCGGCGCATGGCGTCGGGCGCGTCGTCGCGCCAGCCCCACACGGGCTCGCGGTCGGCGAACTCGTCGAGCATCCGTTTCGTGAGGTGTGTGGGGGCGTCCTTCGCCCAGGCGGCCGTGTCGGCGTCCTTGTTCTTGCCGGCCCAGCCGTCGAAGTAGTACGCGCCGACGAGGGCCCGGGGTTTCGGCGCGGCGGAGGCGGCGGGCGCCTCGGCGGCGGCGCAGGCCGACGCGCCGGCCATCAGGACCAGCGCGGCGATGGCGAGGATGGCGCTCTGCGGCATGGGCGGCTCCTTGAGTGACGCGGCCGCCCTCGCGGCCGTACCGGCCGCGGCTAAACGACAGCGCGGCGGTCCGCGCGGCCGTGCCGGCCGGGGTTAAACGGCGGCCTTGCCCTGGGCGGCCCAGACGAAGCCGCGCGTCGTAAGCAGCCTCACCTCGGGCACGTCGAAGTCCTTGGCCACGTGGCCGACGGAGGAGTAGAAGACGCGTCCCTTGCCCCAGGTACGTTTCCAGACGGCGGGAATGGTGGCGCCGCCTTCCTCGAACGTGGTGGTGGCCAGGACGTGGTTCGACGGGTCGACATGCATGTAGTACTGTTCGCTGGTGACGTCGAAGTGGTTGAGGTCGGCCGTGATGGGGTCGGCGCGGTCGATGATGTGGACGCGGTAGGTATGGATGCCGGCCGGATGGGCGACAAACTGGCCGCCCACCATGTGCTGGAACTCGGTGTGCTCGCGGAAGGCGTCGCCCATGCCGCCGTGGGTCCCGGCTATGCCCACGCCGGAGCGGACGGCGGCGTCGAGGCCGGCCCATTGCTCGCCGGAGATCTTGTCCATGGTCCAGTTGATGACGATCAGGTCGAGTTCCGCCAAGGCCTTGGCGTCGGCCAGGGCGTCGAGGGTGTCGGCCTTGCGGACGGAGAAGCCCTGGCCCTGGAGTTCCTTCTCGTAGACGTCGGCCACTGCGGCCGGCTCGTGCCCTTCCCACCCGCCGTAAACGATGAGTGCTTTCATGCGTTACCCCTGGAGGTGCTGGTTCGTTCGATACGTTCCCGCGTGCGGCGCCCGCGACTCGCCCGGCGGGCACTATTATGGCGCGCCGGTCGGCAATCTGCAACCTGAAATCCGCGACGTGAAATCTGCGATCTGAAATTTGAGATTTCAGATCTGAGATTTGAGATGCGTGGCGGTCACACGCCGCCGGCCAGGTAGATGGTCTCGCCGGTGATGAACCCGTCGGTCTCTCCGGCGAGCCAGACGACGGCCCGGGCGATGTCGTCGGCCTCGCCGCACTTGCCGATGGGAATCGAGGCCTTGAACCGTTTCATCCGCTCCGGCTCGGTGGCCTTGTCGTGGAACGGCGTCAGGGTAACGCCCGGGGCGATGGCGTTGACGCGGATGCCCTGGCCGGCCACCTCCAGGGCCAGACCCTTGACGAACGTCACCAGGGCGCCCTTGGCGGTGGCGTAATGGACGCTGTTGCCGCCCCCGCCCGTGCGGGCCGCCACGCTGGCGTTCACGATGACGTGTCCGCGCCGGGCCTTCAGCATCGGCCCCAGCGCCGCCCGCGCCGTGTAGAAGACGCTGTCGAGGTTCAGGGCGATGGTCTGGTGCCAGAGCCGGTCGGGCATGCGGGCGATGGCGCTTCGCCGGATGAGTCCGCCGGCGTTGGCAAAGAGGACGTCGATGCGGCCGAAGGTCGTGACGAAATCGCGGACCATCTGGCCGACGCAGTCGGGGTCGCAGACGTCGCACTCGTAGAGTTCGGCCCGGCGTCCGAGCCGCTCGACCTTTCGCCGCACGGCCATCGCGGCCCGCTTCGAGTGGCAGTAGTTGATGCCGACATCGGCCCCCGCCCGGGCCAGGGCCACCGCCGTGGCCGCGCCGATGCCCGTGGATGCGCCCGTCACGAGGGCAGTCCGGCCCTTCAGATCGCTCATGGCCCAATCCCCCACGCGCTGTCCAAGACGTGTCAATCCTCAGCGTATCGTGCGTGCGGCGCCGATGCAAGACGGTTTATAGCGGGTTAAGATTGGATTGTGGCGCGGTGGGTCCCCGCACCCACCGCGCTCGATGTCCGACTGCGGGTTGCCGCGGTGGGTACGGGGACCCACCGCGCCCAAGTGGTGGTGTGAATCCGCAATCTCAAAACGCTGAGGAGATGCGCGCGGCGCGGCGTCATTCGCCCGTGGCCGCGACGGTGGCGGGCCGGTCGGGGCGGAAGACGTAGTCGGGCCACAGCGGGCAGTTCAGGTCGATCCAGCACTTGATGCGGCGCCGCTCGGCGACCGAGAGCCGGACGTCGTTGTGGCCGGCGTCGAGGACCTTCCAGAGTTTGCTCTTCAGCGACCCGAACGAGAGCGGCTCGGCCTTCGTGTGCTCGCGCCCCCAGGTGAAGTCGAAGTAGTGGACCCACCCCTGCGTGATGAGCGTCCGGTACGAGGCGGGAACGCGGTCGGCATCGAGCACGGCGGTCAGGTCGAACTTCTTCTTGTGCTTGGCGTTGTGGCAGCGGATGCACCGGGCGTCCCAGACGGGCTGGACGACCTTTTCGTACGCGAAGGGTCCCGCGCCCCAGGGCGGCGGTTCCAGGGGGGCGGGGTCGCGCCCGAGCGCCGTCGGCCGGCGGGCCGGCGCGACCGACGCGCGGTCCTCGTGGCAGCCGATGCACCCGCGCGTCTCGCCCGGCTGCAACTGGACGACGCTCCGCATCCGCTGGACCTCGTTGAAGTCCGCATCCAGCGCCTGGAAGTACAACACCTTGCCGGCCGGGGCGTCGAAACTGGCCGAGCCGTCCTCCGCCACCGCCGCCAGGCCCAGCGACCCCTTGGCCACGTAACTCGGCCACCCGTACGGGCCGCGCACCTTGTGCGTGGGGCTGGCGTAGAAATCCTCGAACGGTTCGTGGTCGTTGCGGTACTCACCGCCCGGCAGCCGCGCGAGGTCGGCCCGCACCTCCTGGCACACGCGGATGTACTTGACCCGGCCCCGCGCGACGGCCGGCTCCAGGCCCGCGTACACGTCGGCGAGGGCAAAGCGACCGTAGTCCGCCCGGTCGGCCCCGGCCTCGACGGCGGCGCTGATGGTGGGCGGGGGCGACACGGCCGCGAGCGGCGTCGGGCACATGCTGCCCATGGCTGGGTCCAGGTCCAGGACCTCGCGGTTCCCGAACCGGTCGATGACGTACAGGCCGAACCGGTCGCGCGGGGCGTGGCTGCAGAGGACGTAGTCGCGGGCCAGCGGCACCGGGTCGCGGAAGCACTCCGTCCGGGCCCAGTCCATGTGGTAGCGGGGCGACACGTCGGGCGTCAGGTTCGTGATGGCGGCGGGGTTGAAGCGTCCGCGGCCGGGGTCGACGAGGGCGATGGGCCCGTTCAGGTCGCCGCCGTGCGAGATGAGCGTGCAGCAGATTTCGCCCGTGCCGGGAACCTCGCGGCCGTTGGCGTAACAGTTGCGGGTGTCGTTGCCGAAGACCAGTTCCGGGTGCGTGCCGTCGGGCCGGATGGCCCAGAGGGTGTGGCCGAAGTCGGCCCCCTTGTCGAGGTACTCCGAGCGGGTCCAGATGAGGCGGCCGTCGGTCATGACCGACGGGGCCCACTCGCTCAGGTTGGCGAACGAGAGCGGACGGATGCCCGTGCCGTCGGCCTCCATCCGGAACAGGACGAACGCCTGCGGACGCCAGCACAGGAACCGGGCCTTGCATCGCGTGGAGATGAAGCCGACGCCGCCGTCTGGCAGCGGGCACGGCCAGTAGTCGTGGAACGGGCCGTCGGTCCGTTGCCGCACGTCGGTCCCATCGGAATTCATGGCCATCAGGTGATAATAACCCGCCGCCGCCGGGCGATAGGCGAACCAGATGCGGCGGGCGTCGAACGTGGCCATCGGGTTCCGGGCGATGCCGCCGGCGGCGTCGAAGAGGCGGGTGACCCGGCCCTCGCCGGGCTCGAAGCGACCGCCCCGGCGCGGGATATCCAGCACGCACACGCCGCCGCCCGGCCGGAACGGGGCGTCGAGGACGACGCTGTAGTTGTGCGACGGCTCGAACGGGTGGCGCTGGACGAACAGAATCCGCGCGATTCCCGCCAGGTCGGCGTCGCGGAAGAAGAGCCGCCGCTTCGCGAGGCGGGCCTCGTCGAACGCCGCCTGCCGATCCTCGGCCGTCGCGCCGGCGGCCCGAAGCGTCTGCTCGTGGCGGCGGAGGTCCGCCAGGTGCGCGCGCTCCCCCGAGACGTCGATGCCCTTGGCGGCAAAGCGGCCGATCATCGCCTCCATCTGCCCGAGGACCCGCGCCAGGGAGTCCGACGGGTCGATGCGCCGCCACGTGCGGTCCTCGCACGCGAAGGCGTATCGCAGCAGGTCTTCCTGGCTCAGCGGCCCGGCGGGCAGGGCGGGCGGGCCGGCCCGGGCCACCGTCTTCCACGCGGCACCGTCGGACGACACCCGGACCTCGAACGCCTCGGCCAGGCGGTCGCGGTAACGGCCCTGGCGGTCGCGCGAGAAGACGACCCGGGCGACCACGGCCGGCCGGGGCAACTCGATCTGGGCCCACTCGCCGGTCGTGCCCGCGGCAATCCAACTGTGATCGTTGCCGTACAGGCCGTCGTTCAGGTGGGCGACCTGGTGGATGGCGTAGCCCGCCAGGCACGACGATGCCGCGGCCTTGGCGCCCCCGGCGGCCAGCGCCAGGTTGGCGGCACCCTCGGGCCCGTACACCTCCAGTTCGTCGATGCACGGCTGGCCCTGGATGCTCGATGGGATGACGAAGCGGACGAACCGTGCCTCGACCGGCTCGAAGGCGACGACGTTCGGCTGGTCGGGCTCGACGGCCGCGCGGGCCGTTCCAGCGGCCAGTGCGGCCATCGCCAGCAGTCCGAGACGGCCGAGCGCGGTCATGAGACGGCCTCCCTCGTCCGGGCGGCTGGCGCTGCGCGCGGCAAACGGCGCCAGGTTCCTCAGTATTCGGGCTGGCTTGCGCTTGTGGCCAGACAGCGCGCTATCCTGGTATGCGACGTTACTGCGGTTTGGTCCACGTGCGCCTCGGTTGGAAACCAGGCAATGCCCGGAAGTCTGACAAACAGGAGGTCGCTGCCCAGAACCTGGGCCGATCTCGACCAGGAGCTCTTGTATATGACCTCGCCGAGTTTGCGCCGGTTTGCCGTGAAGAGGTTGACCAACGTAAACTCGGTCATCCAGACCCGGGGTGGGAGCAGTGGAAGGAGCCTTGCCGTGATGGTCTTGCGCTGCTCGGGCGCCAAAGTACTGTTGTTCCAATCAGGCTCATTGACGAGATGCGACACATACTGGTCCTTGGTTATTTGCAGAGTTCGCAGAATCGGCCCCGGCGAAACGTCATCGCGTCCAGAACGCAGGAGCCGCTTCAGCCACTTGCTCTGGGGGTCGTGCTGGGCAGCAGCATCGGTGCGGGCGAGCACATCCGTCAACTCCCCGAGCAGAAGAGAGACCTTCTCTTCGGCGTTCCGCACTACAATGTCCGCATCTTCCTCATAGAGCCCTATGACCGCCACCGCCTTCAGGGGCTCCGGGAACGGCACGGGCCCATCCGGAACATGAGGGCCTGAAGGGGTAAGCCTCATCCTGTTTGCCTCGAGGCAGTAGTACATTCCCAGATTGCCGTCGTTGACAATCCAGTGAGGTATCCAGTCATAGCTTGTGTGATATCTCGCAGTGTCGGCACTTGCTCCGTATCCGAACTCAACCTCGGGCATCCAACTGTCAGAGTTGAAGGTGTGGCCGACAACCGTGATCGCATGTCGTTCATTTGCCGTTGTGAACCCTATCACTGCCGGGAACCCTGACTCAATCGTGGCGTAAACGAGTCCTCGGTAGTCCTCAAGGGTTGGGGCCGTCTCAAGGTCTTGGGCCTTGCACGCGACGCCCAGATCGTTCAGGGCTCGTACCATTTGCCTTAGCTGTGGTCCCGGCTGACCATCGGGGACCCTCAGGGCGCGGTGAAGGCACTCGCGGATCTGTGCCTCTGGCGGGCCATTCGCCATACTCATAAGGGCGGACAGGAGGGCATCGTGAGCACAGACCGTACTCACTCCGTTCTGCTGACAGAAGTAACTCCCTGTTGAGCGGAACGAGCAGCCGCATACCTCCTGCTGGAAGTCGCTCTGGGCATGTACGTAGTTGTTGAGGATGGGCTCCGATGCATCTATAATGGCCTCAAAGACGTGTCCGAAGGGACTGCCGCCAATGGGCGTGATACGCTTCAGGATGAAGTAGCCCTGATATGCCTGCTGTAACCCCGGCCTTATGTCCTCCGCCTTCTCCACACGGTCCAAGAAGAAGCTGACCCGCAGCAACTGGCTTGTGATCTCCTTTTCCAGCAAGTCGCGCAGCAACTTGTCATCGATGCTGGAGCCTGGGGTGCTGTCTGCAAGCGGCTCGACAACCGCCGAAAGGGGATGATCTTGTCCGCCTTCAGACCGACGCTGCTGCCTCTTGCGCATGATGTTGCACATCCTGGAAACAGGCCAGGCGGCGTGGGTGTCTTGCGTGCACCACTCAACGAAATCGTAGAAGCTGTGGGGCCGTCTGCAATCGAAGAAGCGGGGAGCGTCCAGATCCCAGGGGCTTTGCGGGTACGGTTGTTCTTCCACGCCGAACCTCCCCCCCGCAGGCGCACTATGCGCGCCGGGAACACCAGCAGTAGGTCGGGGTGCCGGAACTGCCTTAAGCGCAACCAGGGAGGCGCCCGCTGACCTGTAGCGTCGAGGTGCGGGACTTCGTCTCCCAGTCTTGCCGCGCCCTCATCCGGTCCCATTCTTGCCGAGGGACTTGGGACTGGCTCAGCTTCGGGAGGGTTTGGGCAGCAGTCGCGATGAGGTTGCCTCCTGCGGTCTGGTCGGAATGGGCTTTCTCTTCTTTAGCCATTTCTTCCCTTCCCTAGGTTCTTGGCAATCCTACGCGCGTCTTGCTCGTCGTCACAGCACGCATCTCACAATAATCGCAATCCCGCATACCGCAAGAAAAAACCGTGTCAAGAGGAGAACAGCATACTTCTTCGCTCCCTCTAAATCGGCCTAACTAGCGGTTTATTATAGACCAAAAAAGCCCGGCTGTCAAATTGCTTGCCGGCAAACCATGGGAAGCGCCCCAGACATCGTACCCCCCCGGGGCGTCTTCGGATTCTGGGGCCGAGGGCGGAGGGGGCGTTGAGGCGGCTGGTGCGGGAGCTGTGGGCGTCAGGCCGTTGTGGTTCCCCCTTGCGCGGGTTTGGGCAGGG
>DATKZB010000179.1:0-2901 GCA_035528235.1 Phycisphaerae bacterium | reverse complement strand
GGTCGGCCAGGATCAGGAGTTCCTCGACCTGGCAACCGTCCATGGCGTCGGCGATGGCACCCGGGCGCAGACCGTCGCCCAGGCTCAGCGTCATGTCGAACTCGCGGGCGATGTCGATCAACTCGTCGAACCGCTCCAGCAGCGGGTTCTCCTGTTTGTGGCGGCGCATCCAGTGGGCCAGAAACATCCCGCCGCGGCTCACGATGCCGCACACCCGCCGCCGTAGCGCCTCGGACTCCGCGATCCGCCGCGACACGCCGCAGTGGACCGTCACGAAATCCACGCCGTCCTCGCCGTGGCGCCGGATGCCGGCCAGCATCTCGTCGGCGGTCATCCGGGCGATGTCGCCGTGGGCGCGCGCGGCCGCGGCGGCGACCTCGTAAATGGGGACCGTGCCGACGGTGACCCTGCAGGCGTCCATGACGCGGCGGCGGATGTCGGCCACGTCGCCACCCGTCGAGAGGTCCATGACCGAATCGGCGCCGGCGTCCTGGGCGGCAGCCAGTTTGGCCAGTTCCATGTCGACGTCGGCGTAGTCGGGGCTCGTGCCGAGGTTCGCGTTCACCTTGACGCGCAGTCCCCGGCCGACGCCCATCACGCTCGTCGCGCGGCGGTTCCTATTTAGGGGGATGGCCACGAGGCCGTGGGCCACGTCGAGGCGGACCTCGTCCGGGTCGCGCCGGTCGGCGGCCGCCACGGCCCGCATTGCGTCGGTGACCTTTCCCTGCCTTGCCAGTTCCATCTGCGTCATGCGGGTGATGACTCCCTTTCTTCGGTTTGCGGCCGGCCCCCCGGCCGCTGGACCGGTTCTCATCGCGCCGGCCCTTCGCCGGCAACGGCCTCTTGGCGCGGTGGGCCTTTGCCGGGAGGGGCCTCTCGGCGCGGCGTGCCGCCGGCGGCTTCGTCGCCGCGGTCGGCTTTGCTGTCGGCGGCACGGGCTTGGCCGCGGCCTCGTCCGGCAGGGCCTTCAGGTATTCTACCTCCTCGTCGGTCAGGCGTCGAGCCTTGCCAACGCCCAGGCCCCGCAGGCCGATGCGGCCGAGGCGCGTCCGTACGAGTTCCCGGACCGGATGCCCGAGCCGGGCGAGCACGCGGCGAATCTGGCGGTTCCGGCCCTCGCGGAGCGTGATGCGGATAATCGATCGGTTCAGTCCGCGCTTAAGGATGTGCACCTGTCCCGTCCTGGCCCGCCCCCCGGCCACGTAGACCCCGCGGAGCATGTGGCGGATGTCGTCGCCCGTCACGCGGCCGTTCACGGTCGCCAGGTACGTCTTGGGCACGCCGTACCGCGGATGGGCGAGCCGGTTCGCGAACTCGCCGTCGTTTGTCAACAGAAGGAGACCCTTGGAGTCGGCGTCGAGCCGCCCCACGGGAAACAGCCGGGCCGTCGTCCCCCGCACCAGGTCTACGGGCCGCCGCCGACCGGCCGGGTCGTCGTTCGTGCAGATGACGCCCTTGGGCTTGTTGAGGATCCAGTACTCCGGCGGGCCGTGGCGCAACCGCTGGCCGTCCAGCCGGACGTCGTCGGTCCGCAGGTCGGCCTTGACGCCGGGCGTCGTGACGACCTGGCCGTTGACGGTCACGCGGCCGGCGGCGATGAGGTCCTCGCAGGCCCGGCGCGAATCGGCGCCGGCCCGGGCCAGCAGTTTCTGAAGCCGCTCCAGGGCCATGGTCGTCCTACTTGGTGGGGGCCTTGCCGGGCGGTGCCACCGCCAGGACGGTCAGGTTCTTGGCCGCCTCGAACACGTACTCCTGGGCGTCGGCCGGCACGAGGACGGTGTCGCCCGCCCGGACCGTCAGGGCGCCGTCGCCCGTCACCAGTCGGGCGGAACCCGCCAGCGTCACGAGCGCCACGTAGGCCCCGGCGGTGTCGGCCGCCCAGGGCCGCCCGTCGAGGCGGATGCGACTGAGGCTGAAGGCGAACGAGTCGACGAGGTTCTCGATGGCCAGGCCGGTTTCGTCGGCGGTCCGGCCGCGGCCGCCCGCAGGCACCTCGTCGCCGGCGAACCGGATCGTCTCGAACGCATCAGCCAGGTGGAGGGCACGGGGCCGGCCGTCGAGTCCCGCGCGGCCCCAATCGTGCACGCGGTACGTCACGTCGGAGTTCTGCTGGACCTCGGCCAGCAGCAGGCCTGGTCCGGCAGCGTGGACGCGGCCGGCGGGAATCCAGACGAAGTCGCCCGCCTTCACGGTACGAACGGTCAGCAGGTCTTCGACCTTGCCCTTGGCAACGGCGGCCTCGAACTCGTCGCGCGCGACGCCCTTGCGGAGGCCGTCGATGACCCAGGCGCCGGGCTCGGCGTGCACGACGATCCAGCACTCGGTCTTTCCGCTCTCACCCTCGTGATGGGCGCCCGCGTAAGCGTCGCCGGGATGGACCTGCACGCTCAGCCGGTCGGTGGCGTCGATGAACTTGGCCAGGACGCCGAACCGGGCCGCCCCGCCGCGCGCCAACTCGTCGCGGCCGAGCACGGCCTTGCCGTGGCGCTCGAGGACCCATCGGAGGGTCTTGCCGGCCAGCGGCCCGTCGGCCACGACGCTTTGCCCGTGCGGATGGTCGGCCAGTTCCCAGGACTCGCCGATCGGCTTCCCTTTCGGGATCGACTTGCCCAGAAGGTCTCCGAGGCGACGGCCCCCCCAGACCGTCTCCTTGAAGGCAGGCTGCATTCTCATTAGCTGCACGGAGTTCCCCTTACGCGGGAGAGGCCGACCCGCAACGAGGGCTTGAGTTTACCACATCGCCCCGCCAGAACGAAGCGTTTTCGGCCCCCGCTTTGGGAAGCGCCCCAGACATCGTACCCCCCCGGGGCGTCTTCGGATTCTGGGGCCGAGGGCGGAGGGGGCGTTGAGGCGGCTGGTGCGGGAGCTGTGGGCGTCAGGCCGTTGTGGTTCCCCCTTGCG
>DATKZB010000178.1:0-21348 GCA_035528235.1 Phycisphaerae bacterium | reverse complement strand
TGCCCAGTTACCACGCCGAGGCCCAGGGCATCGACGCCGACGCCATCATCGCGCGGCTGCTGAAGGAGGTGGGCGAGCCGGGGCCCGAGGAATACGATCAACTGACCGCGGCCAGCCATGCCTGAACCCGCCCGAGGCACCCGATACCTCGACCCCGCCGCCCTGGCGAAACTCAAGAACCTCGGCCTGGCGGCGCGCCTCGTCGTCGAGGGGCTATTCTCCGGCCAACACCGGTCGCCGCAACGCGGGTTTGCCGTCGAGTTTGCCGAGCACCGCGAGTACACGGCCGGCATCGACCTGCGCCACCTCGACTGGAAGATCCTCGCCAAGCGCGACCGCCTCTACGTCAAGCAGTACGAGGAACAGACGAACCTGCGCGGGTACCTCGTGCTCGACGCCTCGGCCTCCATGGGCTATCGCCACACGGGGCCGATGAGCAAACTCGAGTACGCCTCGTACCTGGCGGCGGCGCTGGCGTACCTGATGATGGTCCAGCACGACGCCTTCGGCCTGATCGTGTGCGGCGACCGCGTGCGCCTCAACATCCCGCCGCGCCAGGGCCGAAGCCACTTGCGCGTCGTCCTGGAACAACTCGAGAACGTCCGCCCCGAGGGCGAGACCGACCTGCCGCGCACCTTCCACCAACTGGCCGAGACCATGAAACGCCGGGCCCTGGTCGTCGTCCTCTCGGACCTGTTCGGCGGGACGGGCTCCGACACGGGCGACCTCATCGACGCGCTCGGCCACTTCCGCCACAAGAAACACGAGGTGGTGGTCCTCCAGGTCCTCGACCAGGCCGAACTCACGTTTCCGTTCCGCGACGCCGGGCAGATTGAGGACATCGAGACTCACGCCACCATCGCCTCCGACGCCGAGGCCATCCGCAACCATTACCTCGGGCAACTTACGGCGCACCTCGACGGCGTGCGGCGGGGGTGCATGTCGCACGAGATCGGCTATGCCATGGCCGACACCACCGAACCGTTCGACGTGTTTTTGGGTACGTTCCTGACGCGCCGCAGCCACCAGCACGTGGCGCGCATGGCTTATTGAGGCCGGCCCCGGCCGGACGCCGGTCCGGCCCGCTGGCAGGATCGTCCTACAGCGCCACGTGTCGCGCGGCGGCCTTCCTAGGCCGCCGCGAGCGGGCCGGGAGCGTTTTCCTGGCGGCCTAGGAAGGCCGCCAGGCGGCATGAAATAGCGAAGTGGCGTTGTAGGAATAGGCAGGAAGAACGCATGACGCTGTTGGCCCCCTGGTTTCTACTCGGCCTGCTGGCCGTGGCGGTGCCGCTGATTCTGCACCTGAGGCGGTCGCGCCGGGCCCAGAAGATCGTCTTTTCGACGAACCAGTTCTTCGACGAGCAGTTCATCCGCTCCGCCCGCCGCGCACGCATCCAGGACCTGCTGCTCCTCGTTTTGCGGATGGCGCTGCTGGCGTTCTTCGTCCTGGCCCTCGCGCAGCCGCTCATCCGGACGCCCGGCCTGGCCGGTCTGCTGGGGATGGGCGGCGGGGGCAGGCAGGTGGCCATCGTCCTCGACGATTCGGCTTCCATGACCGCCTCCGGCGCCCGCGGCGTCCTGCTCGAACGGGCCAAGGCGGGGGCCCTGGCCGTCATCGGCGAACTCGACCCCCGGCGCGGCGACAAGGCCACCGTCGTCCTGGCGGGCCTGCGCGAAGTCGGCCCGAAAGTCCTCTTCGAGAAACCCACCACCGACCTCGAGGCCGTGCGACTGGCCATCCGCGAAGCCGCCCCCACCGACCTCGCCACCGACGTCGACGCCGCCGTCCGGGCCGCCTCCGTCACGCTCGGCGTGGCCGACGCCGAGGCCGGCGCCAGCGCCGGCGCCGAGATCTACGTCTTCAGCGATCTCCAGGAATCCGCCGTCCCGGTCGGCGGCATGGAGGGCCTCGATTCCCGCGCGGGTGTCCTCATGGTGGCCACGCGGCCCGACGACGGGCAGCCGGCCAACCTCTCCGTCGACGCCGTCCAGTACGGCGCGGCCCGGCCGATGCTGCACGTGCCGTTCACGTTCCGCGTGCTCCTGACGAACCACGGCCCTCGGTCGCGCACCGCCACGGCCACGCTGGTGGTTGACGACGAGCCCGTCAACCAGCAGGAGGTGGAGTTGGAGGCCGGCCGGTCGCGCATCATCCGTTTCGTCCACCGGTTCACGAAGGCGGGCTGGCACGGCGGGCGGATCGTCCTCTCGGGCGGCGACGGCGCCGAGGCCGAGTCGCTGGCCGCCGACGATCGCCGGTACTTTGCCGTCCACGTCGAGGACCGCCTCCGCCTGCTGGCCATCAACGGTGCGCCGTCGCACGTTGCGGCCCAGGACGAACTGTTCTTCCTGCGCCTGGCCCTGACCGTCCGGCCCGAGGCCGGGGCGGGAAAGGCCGGCGTCGCCGTGGTCGACGCCCCCATCCTCGTCGACCAGATTACCCCCGTCGAGGTCGCCTTGCCGCGCCTGCGCGATTACCGCCTTGTCGTCATGGCCAACGTGGCCAACCTGTCGCCGGCGGCCCTGGAGGCCCTCGAAAAGTACGTCGACCAGGGCGGCAGCCTCCTCATCACGCTGGGCGACCGCGTCGACCCGAAGGTCTACGACGCCTGGGTGGGTAAACACCGGCTCCATGGCGGCCTGCTGCCGGGGCGGCTGACGCGGCTGGTCGAGGCCGAGGCCGAGTCGGCCCTGCCCGCCGGCCCGGACCAAGACGCCGGGTTCGTGGCCTCCGTCGACGAGACGCATCCGGCCCTGGCGGGGTTCGGCACGGGGGGGCTGGGCAGCCTGACGTCGGTGCGGTTCACCCGGCGCTTCGACATTGAGCCGCTCGACGCCGACGTGCTGATGCGCGGCCCGGCGGGCGAGCCGCTGCTGCTGGAGCGGCGCGCCGGGCAGGGGCGCGTGCTGATGTTCGTCTCCACCATCGACCGCGACTGGACCAACTTCCCCCTCCAGCCGACTTTCGTGCCGTGGCTCTACCGGGTGGTCTCGTACATGGCCCAGCAGCAGGTCCAGCGGGGGAACTTCGTCCGGACGGGCCAGGTCGTCGCCCTGCCGGCGTCGTCCACCCAGGTGCAGACCCTCCAGGTGGACAAGCCCGACGGCCGCGTCGGTTACGGCGGACCCGACCCGCGCGACGAGGCCGCCTCGGCGGTCGCCGTCTTCACCGAAACCGAGGGGGCGGGCGTCTACCGGCTCCGTCCGACGACCGGCGGCGATGCGGCCGCGCCCACCGCGATGTTCGCCGCCAACCTGCCGGCAGAGGAATCCGTCCAGCGGTATCTCGGACGCGACGACCTCACCGGCATTGCCGGCGATGCCCAGGTCGTGTACATCGACGACCCCGAGTCGGTGACCGAGGCCGGCCAGGTGGCGCGCCTCGGCCTGGGGCTCTGGAACGTCCTCCTGGGCCTCGCCCTGGTGGTGGCGGTGGCGGAGCCGTGGGTGGCAAACTGGCTGTCGAAGCGGCGCGCGGCACGGGCGACGGACGCGTTGGGCAAACGCGACGTCCTGCCCGGCGCCGGCCGGTCCGCCGCCTGACAACGTAATTTGACAGCGCTATATGTTGCGCGGCGGCCTTCCCAGGCCGCCGCGATCGGGCCCGACGCTGTTCCTGGCGGCCTGGGAAGGCCGCCAGGCGTGAGGAAGTGCGAAGTGGCGTTGTAGGAGTAAACGGGAACACGCCGCGCCCCCGCGCGCGGCGGCAATCCGGGTAACACGCGATGCGATTCGGCCTGCTGGCTGAGGTGACGCTGCAGAACTTCGACCCGCCGTGGTTCTGGGTCGTCGTGACCCTCGGGTCGTTGGCCCTGCTGGCCCTGACGTACCTCGACATCTACCGCCGCAGCGGCCGCCGCCTCGCGTGGACCCTCTTCATCGTGCGGTCGCTCGGGCTGCTGGCCCTGCTGGTGGCGCTCGTCAAGCCCGCCTGGCGGCACGTGGTGCGGGAGACCGAGCCGGCCGAGGTGGCCGTCATCCTCGACGATTCGCAGAGCATGTCGCTGCCTCCCGCGGGCGCCCGTGCCGCCCACGCCACCCGGTATCAGCAGGCCCGGTGGTGGCTGACGGAGTCGCCCGCCGGCCGCGCGCTCGCCGCCGGGTTCCGCGTCCGCGTCTTCGACGTCGCCGGGCGCGAACTCGAGGGCGGCACCCTCGCCCCCGAACCCAACGCCGAGCAGACCGACCTCGTGCGGGCCATGCGGTCGGTGGGGTCGCGTCTGCGCGGCCGCAACGCCGCCGGCGTCCTCCTTGTCAGCGACGGGTGCGACACCACCGGCCGGCGCAACTACATGGCCCTGCAAGAGTACCCGCTGCCGGTGTTCGCCCTGGGGTTTCCGTCGGCGCGGGGGGCCGCCCAGGCGTCGGTCGACCTGGCGGTGCGTTCGGTCGACGCCCCCGCCCGCACGCTCGTCCACAACGCCGTGCAGGTGAACGTGCTGGTGCGCAAGGACGGCGGCGGGGCGCTCGAGGTGCCCGTCTACATCGAGCGGGCCGGCACGCCGCTCGTCACCGAACGCGTGGCCCTGGCCCGGGGATCGACTGAGAAACTCGTCACGCTCACCCTGACGCCGGCCGACCCGGGCGACTTCGTGATGAGCGTGCGGCTGGGGTCGCCCAAGAACGAACGCACCACCGCCAACAACACCGGCCTCTTTAAACTCCGCGTCGACGCCCAGCCCATCCGCGTCCTGTACATCGAGGGCGTGCTCCGGCCCGAGTACAAGTTTCTGCGGCAGCGGCTGGCCGACGACCCCGACGTAGACCTCATCACGTTCGTCCGGGCCGCCAGCCCCGACCAGGCCTCGGTCGCCGGCGTCCTGGCCGGGTCGGAACTCGTGACGGCCGAGCGACTCAAGAAGATCAACGTCGTCCTGCTCGGCGATTTCGAGTCGCGCATGCTCGACCCCGCCGCGTACCGGGCCCTGCGCGACTGGGTCGAGGCCGGCGGCGGCCTGATGATCCTCGGCGGGTACCGCAACCTCTCGGCCGACGGCCTCGTCCGCACCCCGCTGGCCGACCTTCTGCCCATCGAAACGGCCGCCGGCGGCATCGAGCAGATTGACGAACCCTTCCGCTTCCGCCTGACCCCCGACGGCCGGCGGCACCCCGCCCTGGCCGTCACCGGCGACATGAGCCGCGACGCCGCCCTCTGGGAAGGTCTGCCCGAACTCCAGGGCATCGTCGCGGTCAAGGGTGCCAAGCCCGGTGCGACGGTGCTGGCGCGGCACCCGCTCCGCGACCCCCTCTCGGCCGGCGGCGAAGGCTACGTCGTCCTGGCCAGCCAGGCCTTCGGCAAGGGCGCCGTGGTGGTGTTTACCGCCGACACGACCTGGCGGTGGTCGCGCCTGACGCGCCTGACGGGCCGGCCCGACACGCTGTACGTCCGGTTCTGGTCGCAGATGGTCCGGTGGCTGGCCCACCGCGACGTCGTGTCGGAGCGGACCGCCCTGACGGTCTCGACGGCGTCGGCGTCGTACCAGCGCGGCCAGCGGGTGACCGTGACGGTGCGGCGGAACCCGGCCGTCATGCTGCCCGGCGAGGAGGGTGGCGAGACCTCGCTGGCCCTGACGGTGGCCGCGCCCGACGGCCGGACGGCCCCGCTCGTTCCGGCGGCCGACCTGGCCGACCCCAACGGCTGGACGGCCACGTACTTTCCCGACCGCGGCGGACGGTTCGAGGTGGCCGCGCGCCTCCTCCGCGCCGCCGGCGAGGGCACCGCCGACGTGGCCACCCAGCGGACCGAGTTCCTCGTCGAGGGCTCGAAGATCGAACTCGAAGACCCCACGCCCAACGTGGCGGTCATGGGACAGATTGCCCGCCTGACCGGCGGAACCTACGCCGAACTCGACGACGAGAAGGCCACCGGCGACCTCGTGGCGGCGCTGCCCGCGGCGCCACGCGTCGTCCGGAAGACCCGGACGACCCAGATGTGGAACTCGCCGGCCCTCTTCATGGTTTTCCTGGTGCTCATCTGTGCCGAGTGGGTCGTCAGGCGGCGGAACCATCTGGTGTGAGAACACGAAACCGGAATCGGGTGCAGCCATGACGCAAGGCTATCTGACGTTGCTGGACCAGGTGCACCTCGTGCGTCGGATGTGGCGCGTGCGGCGTGTCGTGGAGGGCCTGCTGCTGGCCGCGGCGCTCGTGGTCGGCGCCGCCGCCATCGTCACGGCCCTGGACCAGGCCGCCGACTTCGGCCCCCTCGGGCGCTGGGTTCTGGCGCTGGCCCTGTGGACGACGCTGATTGGCGCCGGCTGGTACCGGGTCGTCCGGCCCGCGGTCGCGCCGCACACCGACGATTACTTTGCGGCGCTCATGGAGAAGCGGCTGCCCTCGCTCGGCAACCGCCTCATCAACGCCCTGCAACTGGGTCGCGAGGACGAGCCCCAGGCGCCGCGCCTGGTCGAGGCGATCGTGGCCGACGGCATCCGGGTGGTCGACGACGTCGACCCCGGCCGCACGGTGAGTGGGCCGGGCCTGGCCCGGGGGGCCGTGTCGCTGGCGGCGGCGCTGCTCGTTGCGGTGGCGTACGTGCTGTGGGCGGGCCCCGCGGCCGAGACGCACCTCATGCGGGTGCTCCTGCCGGGCGCCGACATCGCGCCCTTCACGTGGACGCGCCTGGCGGTCGACGTCGAGCCGGGCGACCGGCTGCTGGAGGGATCGCCGCTGACCGTGCGGGCGACCACCGCCGGCCGCCTGCCCGACGAGGCGCTCCTCCACTGGACCGACGCGGCCGACCGCCGCCGCCTGCTCCGCCTGGAGGCGGAGGGTGGGGGCAAGTTCGCGCACACCTTCCCGGCGCTGGATACGGCGCTGGAGTTCTATGTCACGGCGGGCGACGCCGAGAGTCCGCGTTTTCGCGTCGCGGTGGACCGCCGGCCGCGCATCGAGGCCATGAGCGTGGTCTACACGTATCCGGCCTACGCCGAACTGCCGGAGCGGACCGTCGACGATTTCGACGGGCACCTGCACGGCCTCCCGGGCACCCAGGCCCGGCTGACCCTGCGCGCCAACAAACCGATGAAGCGCCTGGCGCTGGCGATGTCCGACGGGCCGCAGGTCGTGGCCGCCCCGGCCGACACCGAGGGGCTCGTCTGGACGATCCCGCTGACGCTCCAGCGGGCCGGCACGTACCGGCTGCACCTGGGCGACACCCAGGGGTACGAACTCGAGGTGCCGGCCACCTACACCGTGACCCTCCAGGTCGACGGGCCGCCGGCCGTCGCGTTCGCCAGGCCGGGCCGCGACCTCCAGCGCATGCCCGAAGGTAAGGTCGACTTCCTGGTCGTCGCCCAGGACGACCTGGGCCTGGGGCCCGTGACGATGGTGGGCCGGACCAACGGGGCCGAGCCCAAGGCCCTCCAGGCCTGGCCGAGCGAGGGTGCGGCCGCGCGGCGGGTCGACCTGCCGCTGGCCCGGACGGTCGCGGAACTCGGTCTCAAGGGCGGCGACCGGCTCCAGTACTGGGCCGTGGCCGAAGACCGCCGGCCGGGCACCCCCGGCCGGGCCGAGACGCGAAAGTTCCACCTCCTCGTGCTCACGCCGGAGCAGGGGGCCGCGCTGCTCGAGAGACAGTTGGCCGATTACGCCAAGGTCATCACCGAACTCATCCGGCTCCAGCGGCTCAACCGGTCCGAGAGCGCCGAGGCCAAACCCGCCGGCCCGCTGGTCGACCGCCAGAGCCTGATCCGGCGCCAGACGCAGCAACTGGCCGACGTCATGCAGCGCAGCGCCTTCCCCGCCCAGACCATCGTCGACGCGCTGCGCGAACTGGCCGCCGGGCCGATGGCCCAGGTCATCGGTCTGCTCGAATCGTATCGCGACGCCGTCGCGCTTGAGGAGGGCAAGGGCTTCGCCCGGCAGTCGTTGCCCGTCCAGGACCAGATCGTCGAGGCCCTCGAAGAGTTGCTCCTCCGCCTGAACCGGACCGAGCAGGTTCGCCGGTACATGAAGAAACTCAAGGATGGCGACCCGGTGAAGCACGGCGAGGTGAAGGACGTCCTGGCGAAGGTGGCCGACGACCTCGACAAGTTCCTGAACGACGTCAAGGAGATCGAGGAGAAGTACGAGAAACTGCCCAAGCGGCGCGACGACGAGGAGGTGACCGGCGAGGGCCTGCCCGAGGTCGAAGCCATCGAGCATCGCCTCGACCGCTGGAAGAAGTGGTTCAAGGACTCGGTCGACGCCATTACCAAACTGCCCGACGGGTTCGTGGCCGACGCCTTTCTGTCGGAGAACGTCAGCACCATCTTCGAGGAGATCGAGAAGCAGGCCCGGCCGCCCACGGTCGAGATTGCCACCCCCGTCGAGGAGGGGGCCAAGGCCCTGGCCGAAGAGGTGGCCGAGGACCTGGAGATGTGGATGCCCGACATCGGCGACAACCTCCGATGGGTCATGGAAGACCCCATCGAGGGCACCTTCGACGTGCCCGAGGCCAAACTGCCCTCCAGCCTCCAGGATATGATCGGAGACCTCATCGAGGACCTCGAAGACTTCGACGAGGAGGCCGACGACGTCACCGGCGCCTGGGGCGGCAACATGCAGGTGGGCTGGGGCATCGCCGACGGGCCCATCAGTTCCTACGCCGCCCTCGGCAAGACCGGCAACCAGTTGCCGAACGCCAGCGAGATGGGCGGCCGCAGCGGATCCGGCCGACGCGGCCGCGCCACCGGCCAGATGGTGGGCGCCGAGTCGCGCGGGCTCGAAGGCCGGCCCACCCCCGCTCGCCTGACCAACGAGCGGTACGAGGCCGGCACCCCGAAGGCCGACAAGCAACTCGACCCGCGCGGCGCGACCGGCGGCGGCAAGAAGACCGGCGGCGGACGTCGCGGTCTCCAGGGCGGCACGCCTCCCGACTTCGTCAGCGACATGGAACGCCTGGCCAAGAACCAGGCCCTGCTTCGCGAGAAGGCCCAGAAAGTGGCCCGCGAACTCGAATTCGGCGGCCGGCCACTGGGCGGCGTCCAGCGGGCCATCGAACTCATGAAGGGCGTCGAGGGAGACCTCCGCGACCTCCGCTACGACGATGCCGCCCGCAAACGCAAGATGGCCGTCGAGGCGCTCCGCGAGGCCGCCAGCCAGGTCGACCAGGCCGTCAACCTGTCGCTCCAGAAGGCCCCGCACCTGTCGCCCGAACTGCGCGATCGCATTAACGCCGGGGCCCAGCAGGCGTTGCCCGAGGGGTTCGAGGACATTGTCGGCGCCTACTACAAGGCCCTCAGCCGCGACGCCGACCAGTGAGAGCCTATCCGGATAGGCTCTACAACAGTTCAACATTGCGTGTTTGCGAGGCGGGTCCCCGCACCCGCCGCGCTTGAGGTCTGACTGCGGGTAGGCGCGGTGGGTACGGGGACCCACCGCGCCCAAGCGGTGGTGTGAGTACGCAAACTCAAAACGCTCTAAGGGGGGCGCGGCGGGATGTTCGGGGCCCGAGCAACCTCCCGCCGCCCGGAGTTCGGATGCCAAGCACGCACACGCCCGATTCACATGCTGCCCGCAAGAGGTGGCGTTTCGCCGCGGCCGCGTTCGCGGCGGTACTGGTCCTTGCCGCGACGACGGCGGCACCGGCCCAGATGCGGTGGCACGCGCCCGGCTGGTCGCACCGCGCGGTCGTGCGGGTGACCCATGCGGGCACGGGCGGCGCCGACGTGGCGGCCGTGCGCGTCGTACACGCCGGCGTGGCACGACCGGACGCCGGCGATTACCGCATCTATGGCGAGTCCGGCGGCCCCGTGCCGTACGAGGTGGTGTACCACGCGCCGCGGCGCGACTCGCTCATCAGTTTCCGCGCCGCCGGGCCGGGCGGGACGTTCGCCATCTACTTCGGCAAGCCCGACGCCCCGGCCGACCCCATGCGGGCCGTCGCCGACGGTCGTCCGGGGGGTGGGCCGCCCAAGGCCGGACCCGGCGCCCAGGGATGGGTGCCGCGCGCGGGCCTCGTCCTGACCACGATGCGCCGGCCCCGCGACGCCGAGAACCCCAAGACCGTCGACGAGATGGCCGCGCTCATCGCCGCCTCCGCCGGTCTCGACGGCGCCGGGTACCGGAAGAACATCAGCGACGGCGTCAACCCCTTCGGCGACTCGGACTATTTTATCAGCGTGTATCGCGGGTGGCTGCGGTTGCCGCAGACCGGCAAGTACGGTTTCTGCACGGCGTCGAACGAGGCGAGTTTCTCGTTCCTCGACGGCAAGCCGCTCGTGCACTGGCCGGGCCGCCACACGGAACAGCGCGGCAAGTACGGCCAGAAAGACGCCCAGGTCGAGACGGCCGCCGGCCTCCATTACGTGGAGTACTACCACGAGGAGGTGCTGCTGTACCAGGTGGCGTTCCTCGGGTACCGTGCGCCGGGCGGGCCGCACCACGTTGGCATTCCCGACGGGCTCTTTCCGCAGCCGCACCGGGCCCAGGTCCGCCGGTACGAGACCGAGGGCCCCCGGCCTACCGTGCTGCCGCGGGTGGAACTGATCGACAGCGTCTGGCCGACCGCCCGGCCCGAGGGGCAGTACACGCGGTACCGTTTCGTGGCCGACGCTGGCGCCGACGCGCCCGACCTCAAGGGCTGGTCCGTCCGGTGGGACTTTGGCGACGGCCTGGCCGCCGACGCCGCGCAGGCGGAGCACGTGTACCTCGCGGCCGGCACCTACGACGTGAAGTTGGTGGCGGCGGCGCCCGGCGGGGCCAACGTCGAGCGGCACTGGCCCGTGACAGTCTTCCCCATCGAGCACCTGGCCGAGGGGTTCAAGGCGGGCGCCTACGCCGACTACAAGCCGCTGGTCGCGGCGTACGCGCGTGCGAATCTTTCGGCGGCGGCGCTGGGGGAACTCGCGCGGTTCCTCGACGAGTCCGGTGCCCGGGCCGAGGCCGTGCAGGTGGCCGAGGAGATTGCCGCGCGGCCCGAGGTGCCGGCCGCCGCCCGCCTCGACGCCCACCTCGTCATCGCCCACGCGGGTGGCCTGGAGACGGCGTGGCGCGGCCGGGCGGGGCCCGAGGCCGACAAGCACCTGCGGGCCGCGCTGGACCTGGCCCAGACGCCGCTGGCGAAACTCCGCGTCATGGCCCGCCGCATTCGCCACGCGGGCGTCGAGAAGGCCGACGTCGAGGCGGCCGAGAAGATCTACGCCGAGGCCGAGGCCCTCGTCAAGAGGGCCGGCCTGGTCGGTCACCTGCGCCGCGCCTTCCGCGATGCCACCCTGGCCCTGGGCGACGCCCGCGTCGTGGCCGGGCGGCTCGACGACGCCGCCGGCGACTACCGGACCGCCGAGGCCCTGGCCGAACCCATCATTCCCGACCAGGTGCGCGCGGCCAAGGTCGGGGCGTATCCCGAGCGGCTCGTGCAGTTGCTCGATGCCGGCAAGGTGGACGACGCGGCCGCCGTCACGACGGAGTGGTACGAGCAGTTCCCGTCCGACGTGCTGCGCGGCGAGGTGCTGTTCTGGATCGGCAAGGTCGAGGGCCTGCGCGGCAACCAGGCGGGCGTGATTCGCCCGCTGCGCCTGGCCATCGAACTTGGGCAGGGGGCGCTCTTCGAGGCCGAGGGCCGATGGCTCCTGGCCGAGGCGTATCGCCAGACGGGCGACCGCCAGGCCCAGCGGGCCGCCCTCGCCGGGCTCGTCCGGAGCGGCCTGGGCGGGGCATGGCGCGACAAGGCCGCCGAGACCCTCAAGACGTTGCCCGGGTCGTGAGCACCGGGCCGGCACGGAGGAATGTGGACATGGCGACGGAACCCAGGGCACGCATCGCGGCGGTGGCCGTGGCGGTCGTTCTCATGGCAACGGCAGCGCTGCGGACCGACGCTGCCGCGCCGGCCAAACCTAAGCTTCGCCCCGTGCCCACCGCCGAGAAGACCGTCCCGCGCGACGAGGTCCCGGACGCCAAGGCCAACCTGATCGCCAACGGTGATTTCGAGACCCCCGCCGACGACGGCACCCATCCCGCCCACTGGCAGGCGGTGGATAATCTCGTCTTCTTCTGGACGACCGACGCCCAGGCGCCCGAGCGCGGCAAGGTCATCCGGGTCGACACCGACGTGTACCAGAGCCAGGCGTACCAGTGGTGGATCGACCGCTTCGTCCGCGGCAAGCCGCTGGCCGAGGTGCCGACGAAAACGCCTACCTCGGGCCTGAAGTACGACACCATCGGCGGCCTCGACGGCGGGTGGTACTGGTCGGACTTCATCGAGGTCAAGAAGGGCGGGGCGTACAAGGTGTACGTCGACGTCAAGGGCCCCGGGTGCCTCGTCTTCATCCGCGGGTACGAGAAGAAGTTGCCGATCAGTTTCGGCGACGAGGCCCCGGCGGCGCAGGAACAGTTCCGCAAGGCCCGCGGCGATCCGCTGACCGACAAGAACGGCCGGCCGGTCAAGTATTATCTCCGCTACCGCTACACAGCCCACTTTGGCGCGGGCGGATCCGACGAGTGGCAGACCTACACCCACATCAAGCCGAGGCACCCCAACAGCCGCGACATCATTGAGAACGTCCGTTACATCCGCATCATGCTGTACCCGTTCTGGCCGGCGGCCACGTACTGGTTCGACAACGTCCGCGTGGTGGAAGTGCCCCCCGACGCCGACCAGGCCCGCCCCAAGGCCGACGAGGCCGACGTTGAAGAGGGCAAGGTCGTGCGGTAGACGCGCCGCCCGGCCGAGGGCGAACTACACTCGCCGCGCCACCACCAGGATTTCGTCGGTGCGCCGCGCCGCCAGCGCCGCGTGACTCATCAGCCGCGCCACCATCCGCGACCGGGACAGCCACCGGTGCAGGCCGCTGCCGGTCTCGTCGGCGAGGTACCCGTAACTGCGGCGGACGAAGGTCGGGCGGCGCACGGACTGGGTCCGCTCGACCGCAAGGCCCGCCGCCTCCAGGTGTCGCCGCAGCGCGGGCCGGGTGAAGTGCGTCAGGTGCCGGGGCAGGTCCAGCCCGTACCAGGCCGAGCCGAACCACCGGGCGCCCAGGCTGTCGGAAAGCGGGCACGCCAGGGCGAGACGGCCGCCGGGCTTGAGGATGCCGCGGATCGCCTCGAGGGTCGCCTTCGGCGCGGGCAGGTGCTCGATGACGTGCCACATCGTCACGAGGTCGTAATGGTCGCGCGGCAGGTCGATGCCGGGCAGGGTCCCCTGGTGGAGGTTCAGGCCGGCGCGCCGGCCGGTGGCGATGGCCTCGGGCACCAGGTCGACGCCCTCGGCCTGCCATCCGGCGGCCTGCATCTCGGCCACGTACTGCCCGATGCTGCATCCCAGGTCCAACAGACGGCCGTCGCCCTCGTAGGCAAGATAGCCGACGAACTTGCGATTGCGGAGCCTGAGGGCTGCCCACGGCCATGCCAGCCAGCGCACGGCGGCGGGGCTGCGGTGACCCAGCGGGTAGTGGCGGTAGTTGGCGAGCACCCAGCGCAGCGACCCCGCCGGTGCCGGCGGCACCGTGACGTCGGCCCGGTGCGGCGAGTAGGCCTCCGGGTAGGCCGCCGCCAGGCCCGGCCCCGTTGGTTGGGGGTTCGTGCGCCTCAGGCCGCAGCGCCGGCAGGCGACCACGTGGAACTCCCCCGGCAGGCCGCAGAAACGGTCCCGCCCCGTCAGCAGGACATCGGCCTCCGTCTCCCCGCAGTAGTCGCAGGGGACCTCGGCCAGATGCAGGTCCTCGATGGGTACGGCCCGTGCGTCGGGCATGGGCATCCCCTGTCCGTTCAAGCCCATGGCAGGCTTCGCCAGGCGTCTCGGAACATGAAACGTGCGGCCCGGCGTGCCCCCGCCCACCTGCGGCGGGCGCGCGAGGTTCGGCCGGTCAGGCCCAGCGCGACGGCCGCCAGCGTGCCACCTGCCAGCAGTCCCGCCTCGCGCACGATCATGCCCAGCCACAAGAGGACCGCCATCGTCCGGCCAAGCGGTCTGCCGTGGTGCTTGGCGAGGTAACGGAACATGCTCCGGCAGAAGAAGACGCTTGCGGTGGCGGTGGCGGCACTGACGCCGCCCACGTGCGTGACCTTGGCCGCCGGATCAAAGCGGACGCGGTGCCCAGCCGCGCGGATCCGCCGGCACAGGTCCACCTCCTCCCAGTACACGAAGAACCGCTCGTCCATGGGACCGACCTCGTCGAGGACGCGCCTGGGTACGGCGAGCGCGGCCCCCATAAGGACGTCCACGTCGGCGGCCGTACGGCCGTCGAAGTCTCGCATCTTGTAGGCCCGGTAGGGCCTCTTCAGCACCCGCAGCACCCGCAGCGGCGTGTACTGGTGCAGCAAGGTGGCGAAGGTTGCGAATCGCCGGACCGACGGCTGGATCGATCCATCGGGGTTCAGGAGTTGCGGCCCGCAGGCGCCGAGGCCCTCGTCGCTGTCGAGCGCCCGGACCAGCGTGGCCAGGGCGCCCGGGTGAACCACCGTGTCGGGGTTCAGAAACAGGACGTGTCGGCCCGATGCGTACCCCAGGCCCTGGTTGTTGGCGGCCGCGAATCCGCGGTTCGTGTCGTTTGCGATCAGCCGGACCCACCCGAAACGCTGCCGCACCAGGTCGGTCGTGCCGTCGCCGCTGGCGTTGTCGACCACGGTCACCTCGACCGCCAGCCCATCGCGGTCGGGGGCCAGCGAGGCCAGGCAGTCGGCCAGTTCATCCCGGCAGCGGTACGCCACGATGATGACCGAGAGGTCTGGTGCCATCAGTCACCCGCGTGGGGGTCACCGGCACGGATCGCGAGGTCCCACCAGTGCCGGATGTTCCGGAAGTACCGCTTGCCGAACAGCGCGGCGCCCACGCCCGCGCCGATGCGCATCCAGGCCGAGGGATGCTCGGTCCAGCGATCGAGCGTGCCCTGCCGCCACGCCTCGGCCAGGTCGGCCAGGTCGTCGCGCCGCTGCTTCAGGCCGAGGACGAAGACGGCACGCGGCGCCTTGGCGTGGCCCTGCCAGCCATACAGTACGCTCTCGAAGCCCGCGAACAGCCGGGCCAGCGCCCCCGGGGTGAACCGCCAGTAATCGTCGGGGAAGCCGTGAATGTCGAACCCGAAGGCCGTCGTCAGCAGGGCCATCCCGCCCGGGGCGGTCACGCGATGGATCTCCGAAGCGCCCTTGCGGAACCACCAGACGTGCTCCAGCACGTTCAGGCACAGGACCGTTCCGGCCCAGCCGTCGGCGAAACTCAGGGCCTCGATCTGCTCGATGCGGTCGACGCCCGGCCCGGGCATCATGTCGCAGCCCACGTACTCGGTGCCGGGGAACAGCGGCCGCAGGTCCGCCGCGTCGAGGCCCTGGACCTCGCGCGACCCGATTTCGAGCACGGGCCCCGAGGGCTTGAGCACGGCCACCGCCGATTCGACCAGCGCCCGAGTCAGTCCGTCCATGCGTGGATTCCTTCCATCCGGCGGCCGCGCAGCCGCCGGAGCCGCCTATTGTAGCCCCGGGGCCCCGATTGCCAAGGCGTTTGCCTGCCGCGTCGTGGCGTCAGATCTGCGAGCACTCGGCCGGCCGAAGCACGATGTTCGTGATGGCCGACACGGTGTCCTTGTACGCCGGGTTGGCCTTCAGTTTCTCCCACTCCGGGTGCTTCAGGAAGGCGTCCCAGCCCTTCTTCTGGGCGTCGGCGTCGTCGAAGCCGAGCATGTAGGTCAGGTTCGGCAGTTTGGCGCCGACGAGCGTCTCGCCGAAGAAGACGGGGTGCATGCCGGTGAGGCGGAAGACGGCCAGTTCGCCGCCCGTGTTGAACATCTCGATCTTCTTGACGGCCTTCAGATCGCTGTGGCTCTCGTAGATGCGCAACTGAAAGACCCGCGAGTCTTTCTTCGTGGGCACCTCGACCTTGGGCACGCCGTCGAAGGCGACCATGAGCGCGCTCTCGATGCGCTGGTAGGCCGGGGCGTCCTTGGGCGCGTCGATGGCCGCGGCCCCCGCCTTCTGATACGCGGCGTCGGCCAGCAGTTGGCCCCGCGCGGCGGCGAAGGTGTCGAGGGAATCGTACGGCAGGAGGACGTACAGGTCGTCGCTCTTGGGCTCGGTGGGACTGAAGACGCCCACGGGTTTGATGCCGGCGCGGTTCCACGCCGGGATGGCCGCCTCGGTCAGGAACGCCTCGAAGCGCTGGCGCATGGCCCCGGCGTCCAGCCGATACAGCCGGAGTTCGAGGAACTGTTTCTTCGCCGCGCCAGCCGCGCGGGCCCCCTCGGCCATGGCCGCCAACGCCGTGACTCCAGCCAGACAGCCGGCGCCCAGCCACTCTCGTCTGTGCATGGTCCTGTTCTCCTTTCGGGTGTGCAATGATCTTTGCTTCAACATCGAGTACCCAACGCCTTTTTGATTCGGTCACAGCAACTGTCAGGCTTCTTGGCAAGTTCGCATTCCCATATGCGAACAATGCGCCAGCCCTGCCGGCGGAGTGAGCGGCCCACGCGTTGGTCCCGTTCCTTGTTGTGGCGTATTTTCTCGCGCCAAGCTTCAGCGTTGGTCTTTGGGCTTACGTTCTTGCCGCAGTCATGGCCGTGCCAGAAACATCCGTCAACGAAGACGACAACCTTGGCCCTTGGCCACACGAAGTCAGGCCGTCCGAGAAGCGAGCGGTGCCTGCGCCATCCACTCAAACCCGCTCGTCGGAGTAGCACAACCAGTCGCTTCTCCGTCGTTTGGTTTCCGGTGCCGCGAACCCGGGACATCAATTGGCCGCGGGACAAGCCGCCAAACGTTGTTCGCTCCCTCTGAGCATTGCCCGGCCACCGACTCATTGCCTGGCACCCCCTTTCCGATGCTTGCTTTCCTTGATAGCGGCCAGGACCGCCTTGGCGGCCAGTTTCGCGTACAGGGGCGGAACGGCGTTGCCAATCATGTCGCACGCAGCATCCATCTGGTCGGTGGCGAAGCGATGATTCTCCGGGAACGTTTGGAGCAGCGCTGCTTCACGGACGGAGATGGTGTATCGACGCTTGTCCGGGTGACCAAACCTCCCCTTGCACGGGGTCGTGCATCCCCCCGTGATGGTTGGTGACGCCTGGCCCCACGCCATCCTACCATACACGTTGGTGAAGCCATCGTAACCGTCTTGATGGCAACGCGGGCGTACTGATTCGTCAACCTTCAACCACGTCTGTCCGGGTTGCGCCGCCCTTAGACGCTCCTTGGTTTGCGATTGAAGGTCTCGAACCACGTGCCAGTTGTGCGACTGCGGACCACCCTTACCGAACGCCGTGCTCAGGGTAACCGGCGCGCCCATGTGACCGATGGCATCTCTCACCGTAGCCCACGGTTCCAAGCCGGAACCGCGCTTTGGTGAGCGGGCGTGCGACGCCTTCGGGAAAGCCACTTTGAAGCCGTGCCCGGCGAGAAGGACCAAGCGTCGGCGCGATTGCGGGAGGCCGAAGTCCGCCATCTGCTCAATGCGCCAGTCGTACTGGTATCCGAGACGCCGCAGGACGTTCAGGAACTTATCGAAGATGGATTTTCCTCGGCCCGCGAGGCCGGGAACGTTCTCCATCATGACCGCCTTGGGCCGAATCTCCTCGATGAGTTCTGCCATCACAAGGAGAAGCTCGTTGCGCGGGTCTTCCCTCTTGTACTTGGCCGTCAGGGAGCAGAACCCCTGACAGGGAGCGCATCCCGCCAAGAGGGCGATTCGCTTGCTACCGGCGGCCCGTAGGATTCTCTTGGCAGATACCTGGCGGATGTCCTTTTCAATCAATTGAGTGCGGCGGTTGTTCCATCTGTACGTTCGCACTGAGATGGGGTCGACTTCGACCCCCGCCGCGACGTGGAATCCCGCATCTCGGAGGCCCCTGGTAAGGCCACCGCATCCCGCGAACAAGTCTATGGCTATGACCCTCCTCGCACTCACTTGCTGCACCCCTTCTTCTTGCGCTTCGCCTTCTTGGGCGACCTTTTCGTTAGATGAGAGTCAATCGGCCCACCGGCAGAGCCACGATCGGCTCCAGGCCCATTGACTTCCTCGGCCTCTTTGGCCTTCGTTTGGAGAATCTCGCGGAACTGGTGATGGCTTTGCTTTGCTCGTTCGATGAGGTCATCCCAGGTCGTGAAGAAGACCCACCCCTTGTCTGCGTAGGCCCGCTTGATGTTTTGCGCCTCATCGTGCAGCTCCGCGGCGATTAGGTGACTTTGGACATGCGCATACTTGATCGCTTTCGGGTCCGACAGCTCGTCGAATCGCCTCGTGACGTATTCGCGGTACTTGTCCCCTTGGGTTATATCTTTGACCGTCGCAATGTGGGCACCCCGTTTGATCTCGACAATGTGCAGCGTCCCGCCAACCGCAACGCAGAAGAAATCAGCCCGGTCGGCATCGCCAGCCGCCCCCTTTTCCTCAAGCCCAAACTCCCTCTTGATCCAAGTGGCGACTCGTCCTTCGGCCTTGTTGAGCATCCAGGTTGGATCAATGAGCCACGGATTCTTCTCCAGATGCTTAGAAAGGACTCCACGCTCTTTTGCGTTCTGGCGGTGCATTCTTTCAAGGGTTTCGATTGCAGCAAGATTGCTGTCGATGATCTGAAGAAGTGTTACGGCAGTCCGCACTTCCATCTTGGAGAGCAGGTCGTCAAGTTGCTGAAGGTCCACGATGTCAGTATCACGGAGTTTTTGGAGAATACTTCGCAGTGTTGCATTCTCCAGCGCGTCGAGGAACCAAGACAAAATGTCCTGGAATTCGGTCGGTTCCATCTCCACTGACTTGAACTTGTCCACAAATTGCAGCGCGACATCTTTATAGGAGGGGGCCAGCCGCCCGATACGGGCCATTAACTCTGGGCTCACTTCCTTGATCTGCTTTTCTCGCAGAGAAGCACGGAACTTAGCCCATTCGGAAAGGCATTTTCTTAGTAGCTTCTGTCCCCACTCCTTGAACGCAGCCCCTTGAGGGCTTTCCCAGGCAATAGAATCCCGGGGAGTGGCTATGTGGTCAGGAGAGTCAAGGCCGGCATCAAGCCATTCGGCCCTCACCATACCAACCATGTATCGCAGACCGTGCTGACCCGTGACGCCCCCGCTTATTTCAAAGAAAGTCTCCTCCTGTGAAATCTTGCCTCGGGTGTAAATGAGAATCCCGCTCAATTCTCCTTCGTTTTGTTTGCGTGGCTGCGGGGTGAATCCAATCCAGTACTTGATAGGACCGCAACCTGTAACGTTGTCCGTGGTCCAGTCGTTGTTTGGTTCCCTCCACTGAAGCTGAATGTCTTCTTCGCGTAAGTCTATGCCATTGATACGAACGCGAAACTGTGGCCCAATGAGCAAGAATCGTTGCGCCATGCTATGGTGAAACCTATCAGTGTTCCGGGCCTTCCGTTCGTGCAGGTGCCGCAGAGTGACCGTCGTTCCTTTGGTCTTTCTCGCACCCGCAGGAGCCCTGCTAATCGGACCAGCAAATACCACGTCAACGGGCGCGGGGCCCTGCTTCACTTTCTTCAGGTCAGAAAGGTCCAACTTGAACCAAATGAGCACCTTCTCCTTCACGCCGGAATCCACATCCCTGTGGACAGTCTGCACTTCAACGATGTCGGCGATGCCAAACCCCGCCAGCTTGCCAAGTCCCTTCCGCCCCTGAAGGCGACGACCGCCTGGGGACTTGTCGGTTTTCTCCACCTCGCGTCGATCACGACCGACGTCAAGGTAGGCGTCCCGAACCATGTCCCAAGTCATGCCATTGCCGTTGTCTAAAACCTCAATGAATTGGTGTTGGTTGGTCGGGTCCCAGGCTTCATCCAGCGGAAGGCGGACATTAACCTTTGTCGCGTCCGCGTCCCATGAGTTAGAGATGAGTTCTGCGATTGCCGGAACGGGCCGACCGGCGTACATCTGCACGCCGAGGTGCTTGAGGATGTTGCCTGCAAAAGTGAGAACCAGTTCATCAGGTTTGCGTCCAGGAAGAAGTACTTGGTGTGTTTCGGCGGCCATTGGTTATCGACCTCCATCGTGAGGACGCGCTCGGCAAAGTCCCCACAAGTAAGAGGCCCCTGAGACGCAAGGAGCGGGACAGAAAATCCCCTCGGCCATGGCCGCCAGCGCCGTGACTCCGGCCAGACAGCCGGCGCCCAGCAACTCTCGTCTGTGCATGGTCCTGTTCTCCTTTTGGGTGTGCCCGCCGACGGGGGACGCCCACCGCTCCCCGCGTGTCACAGGCCGCATGCCGCCATCATACCGCGGGCCTGGCCGCCGGGCCAAACGAATCCCGGGGGCCACCGCCGCCGCGACGGCACCGCTCCCTCACGGTCGCGGCTCGGATACGGCGCCAACGCCACGAGACGCTTGGCAACGCGGCAGGGGCCCGGTATACTCCGCCCCATCGGACGCGGAAGCGGGTTGAACCGTATGGCACGCGGGCGGGCGCATTGGCGCCGGTCGGCCCGCGGGGTACAGGTACTCACGCTCACGGGAGAGGAGAACCGCCGATGAAATCGAAGCACACGTTGAACCGCCGGGCCTTCCTGGCCGGTGCCGCCACGGCCACCGCCTTCACGGTCGTGCCGCGGCACGTCCTGGGCGGACCGGCCCAGGACGCCCCCAGCAACAAACTGAACATCGCCGGCGTGGGCCTCAACGGCATGGGTTCCGGCGACGTCGCCAACTGCGCGTCGGAGAACATCGTTGCCCTGTGCGACGTCGACAAGCACGTGCTGGACCGCGAGGCCAAGAAGTACCCCAAGGCCCGACTCCACACCGACTTCCGCAAGATGCTCGAGACCCAGAAAGACATCGACGCCGTCATCGTGGCCACGCCTGACCACAACCACGCGATCGTCTCGATTACGGCGATGAAAATGGGTAAGCATCTCCACTGCCAGAAACCGCTGACCCACTCGGTTTACGAGGCCCGGCAGATGGCCAAGGTGGCCCGGGAGGCCAAGGTCGCCACCCAGATGGGCAACCAGGGCCAGGCCGGGGAGGGCGCGAGGCTCATTGCCGAGTACATCGCGTGCGGCGCCATCGGTACCGTCCGCGAGGTCCACGCCTGGTCGAACCGCAACCCCATGATCTCGCCGCGCGGCATCCCGAGGCCGAAGGATACGCCCGCCGTCCCGGCGCACATCGACTGGGACCTCTGGGTGGGCCCGTCGCCCATGCGGCCGTATCACCCGTGCTATCACCCGTTTGCGTGGCGCGGCTGGTGGGACTTCGGCACGGGGTGCCTGGGCGACATCGGGTGCCACGAACTCTCGCCCGTCTTCAAGGCCCTCAAACTTTACGGCCACCCGACCACGATCGAGTCGTCCTCGGCCAACCACCAGATGTCGAAGGAAGTCGTCCGCGAGACGGCGCCGGTGGCCTCGATTACGCGCTGGACCTTCCCGGCCGACGGCGACCGCGCCCCGCTGACCATCACGTGGTGGGACGGCGGCCTGAAGCCGCCGCGGCCCGACGAACTCGAGG
>DATKZB010000177.1:0-7444 GCA_035528235.1 Phycisphaerae bacterium | reverse complement strand
CTGGCCGAGACGTTCTGGCAGGGCAAGAAGATGCCGATGGCCTTCGTCCGCCCCTACGGCAAAGGACGCGTGGTGTACCTGGCCAACGGGCACGACCTGAGGTCGTGGCGGCATCCGGAGTTCCAGCGGCTGCTCCTCAGGGGCCTCGAGTGGACCCAGGGGGCCGAACTGCCGAAGCGGACCGTCCGTTGCGGCGTCCTGGGGTACGGCCCGGCGTTCAACATGGGCAAGGGACACGGCGAATGGATGAACGCCACGCCGGGTCTCGTGACCGTGGCCGCCTGCGACACCGACCCCGCCCGCATGGCAGCCGCCAAGAAAGAACTGCCCGGCATCCGCACGTTCACGTCGCTGAAGGCGATGCTCGGGATGAAGGATCTGGACCTGGTGGTCAACATCCTGCCGCACAACCTCCATGCCGAGACGAGCCTCGCGTGCCTGCGGGCCGGGAAGGCCATCGTCAGCGAGAAGCCTTTCTGCATTACGACCGACGAGGCCACGCAGATGATCCGGTCGGCCCGGCGCAACCGGGTCATGCTCAGCGTGTTCCACAACCGTCGCTGGGACGGCGATTACCTGGCCATCCGCGACATCCGCGACCGCGGCCTGCTGGGCGACGTCTTCCACATCGAGTGCTACTCGGGCAGTTACAGCCGGCCGGGCACTTGGTGGCGGAGCGACAAGACCATCTCCGGCGGCGCCCTCTACGACTGGGGCGCCCACTTCACCGACTGGATCCTGCGGCTGGCTGACAAGCGCGTCACCCAGGTGACCGGCTTCTTCCACAAACGCCTGTGGCACCACGTGACGAACGAGGATTCGACGCAGGCCGTCATGCGGTTCGAGGGCGGCACGATGGCCGACCTCCAGCAGTCGAGCCTGGCGGCCGTCGGAAAACCCAAGTGGCGGGTCCTCGGCACCCTCGGGGGCCTCGTGGCCAACTGGGACGAGACTGTCGACGTCACCAGTTACTCGAGCGGCCCCAAGTTCGAGGGCAAGATCCCCGCCAAACCCTCGTACGGATGCACCGAGTACTACCGCAACGTGGCCGACCACCTGCTGCTGGGCGAACCGCTCGCGGTCACGGCCGAACAGGCCCGCGAGGTCATCGCCGTCATCGAGACGGCCGAACGCTCAAGCGCCGAAGGCCGCAGCCTGCCCCTGCCCAAGGAAGTGTACGACGGCTAGGCTGGAGACCGGAGGCCACAGGCTGCAGGCTATAGGCCGCAGGCCACAGGCTACAGGATTCAGGGTTAGCCGCCGGGCTTGCCCGCGTGTGCCACGGCCGGTCTTGCCCGGCCGTGCTCTTGGCGTCGGCCGAGAGGCCGACTTGCGCCCTCACTTCGCGGAGGCACTTCCTGGCAGTATCCGCGGCTTGCCGCTAACGTTATAGCGCCCGGATACCGAGGTGTTTTTGCAGCAGCGGCTTACTTTCCTCATGTACTGCTGTGAGTACCTTGGCGGGGAGCGTCGATGCAAGCATCCAATCAACCGGATCCACGCCCCGGTCCGAAGGCCCATCATTAATATAATCAAGGACCGAACTACCAAGCCAATGCACCCAGCCCGGGTGATCATCCCTCTTAATGGCCTCGTCGAAGTCCGCGAACACCTGCTGCAGCACGCCAAGCCCGGATTGGGCGCAAGATTCATCGCCCTGGCACAGTTGGCAGACGACGCCCCTCACCTCGTCGTCGTACGCGATCAGTATGTGGCTATACGCAGAATGGTCGCAGCAATAGGAGAATATCACGCGCCTAGCGCACCACATGTAGAAGTGGAATGTGCGCATCTGAGCGCCGAGAGGGTTGATGTTCTCGCTTGTGGCGCGTCCGTATCGCTTCAGGACATACTGCATTAGGGGGCAGTTGGCAGAGCCTCTTGTGCGGAGCATCAACAGGGCTCTTGCGAACTCGCGACACGGGCGACTCTCGTTCTCCGACATTTCCGGCCTCCCACGAGCGATCGCTATACCACTCGCGTTCCGTTCACGCCCAACAAAGCCCTAAAACGGGCAATCACTTCAAGCGGTCCTTCCAGTAGCCCGGCCGGCGGTGTCCATGCATGACTGCCAGCACCACGATCTCATCCGGGTCGTGGCGGAAGAGGACGGCGTAAGGGAACCGGGCGACCAGTTTCCGCCGCACGTGGCCGCGCACCACCGGCGCCGCCTGTGGACGCGAAGCGATGCTTCGGAAGGCCTTGGCTACTTCGTTGGCGAACGCGCGGCCCAGCCCCTTGGCGCAGGACTCGTAGAACGCCGCTGCCTCCGTTACCTCATTCTCGGCCTCGGCGAGCAGCGAGACAGGTTTCATCGCAGTTGGCGCCAGAGGTCGCGCAGAGCCTCGACCGCAGGCCGGCTGGTGGTCTTGCCTTGCCTGTAAGCCCGGTACCGTCGCTCGGCCTCCTGGACCCAGGCGTCCAGGACGTCCGGTTCCCGGCCTTCATCGAGGCTGCGCAGCAGGCGCTTCGCAAGCCGCGCCCGTTGCCGGGCGGGCAGTTGCAGCGCCCGCTTGGCCAAGTCTCTGACCGTCATGCCGAACCTCCACCCTCGCCCGTACGCCCCACGGCCTCATTATACCCGCTGGGCGCGGACGGTCAAGCCGCGTGGGCGCAGCGCCTGCGATCCCTCACCGCCGACACGGCACCCGCCTTGGGGCCGACCGCGGGCGGCGCGCCGCCGTTCATCATTCATCATTCCTTGTTCGACATTCGTTATTCGTCTTAAATGAACTGCTCGAGGTATTTCTTACCCAGCAGGACGCCGTCCTTGGGCGGAATGAAACCGTCCTCGTGTTCGATCGAGAGGACGCCGTCGTACCCGATCCGCCGGAGGCGCGCGACGTACTCGCCCCACTTCACGCGGCCCTGGCCGGGGATGCAGTACCGCCACCAATCCGGGCCGTCCACGCCCACGCGCCGCACCACTTCGTCGCGCACCTCGGTATCCTTGGCGTGGGTGTGGAAGATGCGCGACGCGTACGTCTCGACGCCCGCCAGGTAGTCGATGCCTTGCCACAGAAGGTGCGACGGGTCGTAGTTAAACCCCAGGTTGGTCGCCGGCACGCGTTCCAGCACGCGGTCCCAGTGGTCGAAGTGCATGATGAGCGTGGCGTACCAGTTTTCCAGGGCCACCTTGACGCCTTTGCCGGCGGCGTGCTCGCAGGCCGGGCCGAAGATGTCGGTGAACGGGCCGTCGATGGCGTCCTCGCGGCTCATGCCCTGGGGGGCGATGCCGGCCAGCGCGCAGCACGTGTCGGTGCCCAGGCGGACGCACCGGTCGATGGCGGCCTTCAGGTCGGCCAGGCCCTTCTTGGGGTCCTTCAGCAGGCCGCCGTCGTACGCGGCGATGCTCGAAAGGGCCACGCCCGCCTTCGCGAGGGCCTTGGCGAGGACCTCGTCGCGCTGGGGCGTATCCTCGCCCAAATGCCCGGGCGGGATCTCCAGTTTCCGGACGCCATTGGCGCCGGCCCAGGCGATGATCTCTTCGATGGGCGTCTTGCCCATGCACGCGGTGAGGAATCCGACTTCCATGACGGCTCCTTTCAAGATCCAGGCTCCCCGGTCAGGGGGCCGGTCGAACGCTCGCAGATACTGCGGCAGCGGGAGACCTGCAAGCAAAATCGGGACGAATCCGTGGACATTCGGCCAGGTCGCCAGGCACTGCCAAGGCCCCCGCCCGCCCCCCTGCACGCCGCGGCCGGCTTGACAGGGCGCCGGGGCCTGCCTAGACTATCGGCTTCGACGAGCGACGTCTCCGTCGCCGAGGGACGCAACATGGACCTGTTCCGCTATCGCGAGGGGCGGCTGTACTGCGAGGACGCGGCCGTGGCCGACCTGGCCCGCCGCTTCGGCACGCCCCTGTACCTCTACAGCGCCGGGACGTTCCGGCGGCACTACCGGCAACTTGCGTCGGCGTTCGCGGCCCTGGACCCCCTCATCTGTTACTCGGTGAAGGTCTGCTCGAACGTCCACATCCTGCGCTTGCTGAAGGACGAGGGCAGCGGGTTCGACATCGTCTCGGGCGGCGAACTGTACCGCGTCCTGGCGGCCGGCGGCGACCCCGGCCGGTGTTGTTACGCGGGCGTCGCCAAGACCGACGCCGAGATCCGCTTCGCCCTCGACCGGGACATCCGTCTCTTCAACGTCGAGAGCGAGGAGGAACTTCAGAACCTCGCCCGACTGGCCGCCGAGTCCCGACGGCCGGCACGGGCGGCGCTGCGCGTCAACCCCGACGTCGACCCCAAGACCCACCGGTACGTCTCGACCGGCAAGCGAGAGACCAAGTTCGGCGTCGACCTGGAACGGGCCGAGCAGGTTTTCCGCGACTTCTCGGCCTCGGACGGCGCCCGGCACGTGGCGCTCGAGGCCGTCCAGGCCCACATCGGGTCGCAGATTACCACGGTCGAACCGTACGTCCAGGCCCTTGAGAAGATCGTGGACCTGGTCGAGCGCCTCCGCGGGGCCGGCCTGACGATTACGACGCTGGATTTCGGCGGCGGCTTCGGCGCCGAGTACGAGGGCGGCAAGGCCCTGGACGCCGACGCCTTCGCCCAGGCCATCGTGCCCATCCTGCGGGGCCGCGACCTTCAGATCATCATGGAACCCGGCCGCTTCATCGCCGGAAACGCCGGCATCCTGGTCACCCAGGTCCAGTACGTCAAGCGGGGCGGCGACCGCAAGTTCCTCCTGTGCGACAGCGGCATGCACCATCTCATCCGGCCGGCGCTGTACGGGTCCTATCATCACGTCTGGCCGGTGGACCCGGGCGAGGCGTTCGCGCCCCGGCAGCGGACACGCGACGAGGCCTTCCCCGGCACCGAGGTGGTCGACGTGGTGGGCCCCATCTGCGAGTCGTCGGACTTCTTCGCGAAAGACCGTCACCTGCCGCCGGTGGTGCGCGGAGGGTACCTGGCCGTCTTCAGCGCCGGGGCGTACGGCATGTCGATGGCGTCGGAGTACAACGCGTTTCCGCGCCCGGCCGAGGTGCTGGTCGACGGGGCCCAGACCCGGCTCATCCGGCGGCGCGGCACGTACGAAGACCTCGTCGCGCCGGAGCAAGACGTCTGACCCCGGCCGGGTCCCGGCCGTGAGACCAGGGCGCCGGTACCCCCCTTCCCCGCGTGCCTCTCACCTGGCCGGCGGCAGGACGACCTTCACTTCCTTGGGACCGTCGCGGCCCAGGTGGACGTCGAGGGTTGCCTTGCGACCGCCGCAGTGGGCGCTGATGCGGTACGCGCCGAAGAAGGCCCGCACGCGTACCGTGCCGTCGGCGTCGGTCCGGCCGGCGGCGTCGGTCCGCCACAGGTGGTTGATGAGCCGGTCGAGGACACGGTAGGCCGGCTTGGGTGCCAGGTCGGCCCGCACCAGGCCCGCCGGGGCGTTCTGCCACGCGAACCGGTCCGAGAGGTCCCACCACACGATGCTGGCCACCTTCGGATGGGCAAACGCCGCCGTGTAGAAGTGCCGGACGGCCTCGGCCTGTTCGGCCTCCGTCTCGGGGTCGCCCAGGATGGTGACGGCCGCCACGTGGACCGGCCGCCCGGACGCCGCGGCCCGGTCGAGCGTCTGTCGGACCTGGTCGAGCGGCCAGACGCCCGCGTGCTGATGGAGGGTGATGCCGACGCCGTCGAGCCGCGCGGCCGCCAGCGCCGGGCCGACCTCGGCCAGGGCCTGGGCATCGTCGCCGCTGACGAGCAGGCCGCCGTCGGGGCGGGCCTCGGCGGCCCACCGCATGGCCTGGGCGGCCTCGATCTCGGCCGCGCCGATGCGCAGCCGCGCCGCCGGCTCGTGAATCACGTCCCACCACGCCACGGACGTGCGGTAACGCTCGATCGTCTGGCGCAGGTGGGCGGCCACCGCATCGCGGGCCTGGTCGGCCGAGAGGTCCTCCAGCCACCGCGGGGTCGTCTTGCCCCACAGCAGCGGATGGGCCTTGACCTGGATGCCGTTCTCGGCGCACCAGCGCAGGGCGTCGTCGAGCCGCTCAAAGTCGGGCCGGCCGCGGCGTTTCTCGATGACCGACCAGTACAGCGGCACCGTCGCCAGGTTGAACAGGCTGCGGAACCGGCGCTCGTACAGGTCGTTCTTCTTGTCGTCGTCCCACCGGTGGAACGCGAACAGGTTGCAGCCGAACAGGAAGTCGTGGCGTTGCTGGACGATCTCGACGTCGGCGCCCGCCACGGCCCCGCCCTCCGGGTCGAGAACGCGGACCGCGACGTCGCGCTGCCGGAAGTTGCGGATATCGTTTTCGAGGCGGGCCGCCTGGATGCGTTCGCTCTCGATCCGCGCGGCCAGGCGGCGGCTGCGGGCGAGCAGGTCGGCGACCTCCAGCGTGGCCGCCGCCAGGTCTCGCTGCGCGAGTGCTTCCCCGCCCAGCGTCTCCCAGACCCGGTGTTGGCGGACGAGCGACCGGGCGATGCGGTCGGTCTCCTGGGCGAGGACCTCGGAAAACCCGCGTGCCGCCTCGGTGGCCATGTGCTGGGCGGCCCGGAACGCCTCGGCGTCGAGATTCTCCCCCACGGACTCCCGCCACAGCAACACGAGCGACTCGAAGAACACCCGGCCCAGGTTCCGCGCGCCCTCGTACTCGGCAAAGGTGACGTATCCCTCGGGCGCCTCGGCCAGCCGGGGGATCGCCTTGTCGAGGTCGTCGATGAGGCGGGTCACCTCGTCGCCCAGGAACGTGGCCACGTCGGCCCGCTCGCCCACCGTGACGGCCTCGGCCAGGCGGCACGCGGCCTCCATCGGGCGGGGACACGCCGCCTGGTGCGCCAGGTCCAGGGGCTGGTCCTTGGCGTCGGCCGCGCGGACCGACACCGCCCACTCCCCGCCGTAATCGACCACCCGGACGAGCATCCGGTGCCAGCCTCGCGCCAGGTGGACCTCGATCCGGTCCTGGTCGGCCCGCCACGCCCGGCGCACGTCGTTGCGATGGACCGTGCGGCCGTCGATGTCGACGCGGACGGCATCGTCGCTGCCGATGCGGAACCGGTACGTCCCGTCGGCCGGAATCTCGAAGAACGCGTGCAGCAGCGCGGTGCCCGACGGGGGGCCCGGGTAGAGGGCCCGCAGGTCGAGCCGTCCCTCGGGCTCGGTCTCAACGGGCAACCACACGCCCCCCGCGGCGAAGAGGCCGGGGTACCCGGCGAAGTCGGCCGACAGCTCGGGCGTGTCGAGCCGCGTGCCCTCCAGGGGCCCGCACGCCGCCCACTGACGGAGGAACCCCCCCGTCCCGCGGGCCGCGCACGGCCTCGCCGCCGTCAGCGGCAACGCGGCCGCCAACGCCAGCACGACGAGCAGCCGCTTGGGCGCACCAGGCATAGACGTTCCTTCGAGTCCGTGGAACCTCCGGTTAAACCTACACATTTCATGCCGCCTGGCGGCCTTCCTAGGCCGCCAGGAACACGCGTCAGACCCCATCGCGGCGGCCTGGGAAGGCCGC
>DATKZB010000176.1:0-14884 GCA_035528235.1 Phycisphaerae bacterium | reverse complement strand
TTCTCCCGGACCTGGCAGACGCCCCGCTTGCCGGGGGCCATATGGCACCGATGGGCGCACAGGAAGCAGTCGACCGCTCGTTTGGCGGCCGGCTTCCACAGCGCGGCTTCATGGGCGGTGACCTGCATGCGCGGCACCTCTTACAATCCGTCGGACCCGGCTCAGCACCCTAATGCCACATGCACGGCCGGGCAGCGTTAGACCCGTCCGGCCTGTCCTGGCCCGCCAGCGGGCGCTCGGGCCCCAAGGTCCCTACGGATCTGAACCAATCGGAGCATGTCGTCGCGCGTCAGAATGCCCGCCAGGCGGCCGTTTTCGACGACGGCCATCTCCTCGCGGCCCTGCTGCATCATCAGCCGAAAGGCGGCTGCCAGGTCGTCGTCGAGGTGGGCAACCTCGCCGTTGCCCAGGGGCCGCATGACGCTGGCGACCCGCTGATACGGCCATCCGACGCGCGGAACGGCCTGAACGTCCTTCAGGGTAATCATGCCGCCGAGGGCCTCGCCGTCCACGACGGGGAAACCGGCCTGGCGGTACCGATAGAAGTAGTCCGTGACGAGGCGTTCGAGCGTCAGGTCGGCCGGCACCGTCACGACGTCCAAGCGGACGGCATCGCGAACGGTCAGGCCGGCGAAGGCCTCGCGCAAGGCAACTTGCTGGTACCCGCCCTTGGCGGCGTGCCAGAGAAACAGGCCGATGACCGCCCACCAGACCGCCCCCAGGCTGAACCCACCCCAGGTGAACTCCAGCACCGCCACGCCCATGAGAAGGGCCGCAAAACCCCGGCCGAACCACGACGCAACAAACGTCGCCCGGCCGAGGTCGCCCGTGATCTTCCAAAGGGTCGCCCGCAGCAGGCGTCCCCCGTCGAGCGGGAACCCCGGCACCATGTTGAACACAACCAGCGCGAGGTTGATAAACATAAAGTAGAAGAGCAACGCCCTGGCCTGCGCGGGCAGGCTGGGCCCGGCCAGGGCGTAGATGGCACCGCAGGACGCCCCAATGGCCACGCTCATCAGCGGCCCGGCGGCCGCCACGCGGAACTCGGCCCCGGCCGTCCGGACCTCGTCGCGAATCCGCGCCACACCGCCAAAGATGAACAACGTGATGCCCTCGACGCGAATCCCGACACCCAGCGCCACCACGCTATGCGCCAACTCGTGGGCCAGGACGCACACGAACAGGCCCAGCGCCCCTATCACGCCCAGGACCCAGTAGTGCCACTCGGGCCACAAGTCGATGCCGAAATGACTGGCGGCGACCCGCTCGGTCATGCCCGGATTCGCCCGCGCGTAGGCTTCCACCTCGTCTGACACGCGAAAGCCCGACCACCACGACCCACCGTCGGCCAGGTTACTGAGGGGCAGGATCTCGCCGGCCAGGCTGAACGTCAGCAGGGCAAACACGACGATCCAGGTCGGATGCACGCTGATCATGATCCCGAAAATGCGGGCGATCGGCCATCCCGAGGCTAGACCCCTAGCGGCCATATGACACATTCCTCCTACGCCAATTCAATGAGACAATTATAGCGAACAGACGTGAGACTTCACCGAAAAATCAGGCCATTGAGACGTGCCATACTACAGGATGGGCCCCACACGCCGCTGGCCCCAACATGTTGGGGCCGAGCCTATCAAGAATCTCGCCGTCCGTAGGGTACCTTGAGCCCCGCGGCAAGCAAACCGGCGGCCAAATGGGCCGGCCGCGCGGCGCGCAACGGTCCACAATCCCACTAGCGCCCGATGAGCCCGAGGAAGCCCTTCTCGTCGAGGACTACGGTTCCGTGTTTCTCGGCGGCACGGGTCTTGGTGGCGCCCGGGTTGGCCCCCACGACCACGTAATCGGTCCGGCTGGACACACTGGCGGTCGGTTTGCCGCCCTCGCGGCGGACCAGGTCCTCGGCCTCCTGGCGCGACATCGACTCCAGTTCGCCCGTGACGACGACGGTCTTGCCCGCGAGGCGCCCTCCCGCCGCAGGGGCACGGGCCATCTTGGGGTCGATGCCATGGCGGCGCAGCGCCTGGATGAGCGCCCGGTTCTTCGGGTTGGCGAACCAATCGAGGATGCTCGCGGCCACCTCCGGCCCGACGTCCGGCACGGCCAGCAGTCGGTCGCAGTCGGCGGCGGCCAACGCATCGAGGGACCCGAACTCGCCGGCCAGCGTGTCGGCGGTCGCGCGGCCGACGTGGCGAATGCCCAGGCCGTGGATGACCTTCGGCAGCGCGGCCTCGCGGCTGCGGGCGATGGCCGCCACCAGGTTCGAGGCGCTCTTCTCGGCCATGCGCTCCAGGTCGGCCGCCTGCTCTGCGGTCAGGTCGTACAGACCCGCCACGTCGCCGACGAGTCCGGTGTCGACGAGTTGGTCAACCACTTTGTCGCCCAGGCCGTCGATGGCGAGGGCCTGCTTCGAGCCCCAGTGCTTCAGGCTCTCCTTGACCTGGGCGGGGCACGAGTTGTTGGTGCATCGCGAGACGGCCTCGCCCTCGGGCTTGACGACGGCCTCGCCGCAGACGGGGCACCTGGCGGGCAGCCGGTATCGCGCGGCGCCCGGCGGACGCTTCTGGGCGAGCACCTGGACGACGTGCGGAATGACGTCGCCGGCCCGCTCGACCAGCACCGTGTCGCCCAGGCGGATGTCCTTGCGGTCGACCTCGTCCTGGTTGTGCAGGCTGACGTGCGTCACCGTGACGCCGCCTATCTGGACGGGCTCGAGCACCGCCACCGGCGTGACGGCCCCGGTGCGTCCTACCTGGACGTTGATTTCGCGAATCGTGGTGGTCTCTTGCCGCGCGGCAAACTTGTAGGCGACGGCCCATCGGGGGTTGGCGGCCCGGACGCCCAGCCGCTCGTGGTCCGCCAGGCGGTTGACCTTGAAGACGCAGCCGTCGATCTCATAGGCCAGGTCGTCGCGGCGTCGCTCGAGGTCGTGGTGCCACTGAATCGCATCTGCCGCACTGGCAAGGAGTTGCGACTCGGGGCAGGTCTTAAGACCCAGGGCCCGCATGGCCGCCAGGCACTCCCACTGGGTCTCGGGCCGCCCGGTGGACGAGGGGGCCATCTCCCAGAAGAAGATGCGCAGGGGCCGCCGGTCGGTAACCTGGGGGTCGAGTTGCCGCAGGCTGCCGGCGGCGGCGTTGCGGGGGTTGGCGAAGGTCTTCTGGCCGGCTTCCTCCTGGCGGCGGTTGAACTGGGCGAACTCCGCCTTCTCCATATATACTTCGCCGCGGACGACGAGGTGTTCCGGCGGGGGGACGTCGCCCGTCCGCAACCGCAGGGGCACCTCGGCGATGGTCCGCACGTTGGCCGTCACGTCCTCGCCGGTGGTGCCGTCGCCGCGCGTGGCCGCCGAGACCAGGCGACCGCCGTCGTAGACGATCTCGACGCTGACGCCGTCGTATTTGGGCTCGGCCACCAGGGGGACGGCGGCGGTTTCGAGTTCCTTGGCGCAGGTTTCGCCGAAGCGGTCCATCTCCTCCTCGGCGTAGACCGACAGGAGGCTCCGCATGGGCGTCTCGTGGCGGACGGTGCCAAAGCCGTCGCGCGGCCGGCCGCCGACGCGCTGGGTGGGGCTCTCCGCCGTAACGAGGTCGGGCCACTGGTGCTCGATGGCGCGGAGTTCGAGCACGAGATCGTCGAACGCGCTGTCCGAAATCTCGGGGTCGTCGAGGACGTGGTAGCGGTAGTTGTGGTGCTCGATCCGGCGGCGGATGGTCTCGGCCCGTTTGGCCGCATCGGCCGGGGTCATCGGCACATCGCCCTGCTTCGCGTCCACGCCCTCTCCCTTTCGCCACCCCTGCCGCGCGCCAGCAGTAGCGCACAGGCCGCCGTAAACGTCAAGCCTTATCGCGCCGACGGCGTTCGGCGGCCTTGTTCTGCGTTGTGAACTCCGCAGTGCCCTCTAGAAAACTCGCGCGGTGGCCTTCCCAGGCCACCGCGCCTTGGCGCAGCGTCGTCCCCCGCGGCGGCCTGGGAAGGCCGCCGCGCAACAAGGCGAGGAGTTGGCAGACTGGCACCACGCAGCCCCCCTTACGTACAGCTGCCCCGTTGGTCACGATGGATACTCCCTTGAGGTTGCCGCGCCCATGCTGCTATAGTGCCGCCGGACGGCCCAAGGAGACACCATGGACATCGGCCGATTGCACCGCGTGCTGAAACTCATCACGCTGCTCCAGGCGGCCCGGCCGTACAACGCCGGCCAACTGGCCGCCGACTGCGCCGTGTCGCGGCGGACGATCTACCGCGACCTGAGCACCATCGAGAAGGCGGGCATCCCCGTGTACTACGACCGGGCGAGCCAGGCGTACCAGGTGCATCAGGCCGCGCTGATGCCGGCCATCGGCCTGGGGCTGGACGAGGCGCTGGCGCTGGTGCTGGTGGCGTCGGAACTGGGCCAGGCCGGCGGCCTGCCGCTGCTGGAGCCCGCCCGCGACGCCGCCGCCAAGATCGAGGCGTCGCTGCCCCTGGGCATGCGGGCCATGCTGGGCGGCCTGGCGCGGCGGATGGCCGTCCGCGTCGGCCCGACGGCCCGGCACAACGCCCTGCGCGAGACGTACCGGCAGGTCCAGCGAGCCATCGTCCGCGGCCAGCCGCTCGACATAATCTACATTTCGTTTCATGATGCAGGCCAGATACGCACGCGTCTGGAGCCATATTGGCTTCTGTTCAGCGAGCGCGCCTGGTACGTCATCGGCCGGTCGTCGAAACACCGCGGCGTGCGGACGTTCAAACTCGGCCGAATCAAACAGATCACCCCCGCCGCGGGGCGATTCAAGGCCCCCGCCGGGCTCACCCTCGACAAGTACCTCGGCAACGCCTGGCGGCTGATGCGCGGCGAGGAGGCGTACCACGTCAAGGTGAAGTTCAGCCCGCTCATCAGCCCCAACGTGGCCGAGGTCACCTGGCACAAGACGCAACGGGTCTCGTGGGACGACCAGGGGTGCGTGCTTTACGAGGCCACCGTCGACGGGCTCGACGAGATCGTCTGGTGGGTCCTGGGCTACGGGCCGGAAGCCACGGTGCTGGAACCGCCCGAACTCCGCCGGCGCGTCGCCGACATGGCCCGCCGCATGCTGGACCTGTACAAGAAGGCCTAGAACACTGGCGGACAAGCCGCCAGTGGCACCCGGCGCAATACTGTGTGTTGGCGCGGCGGGTCCCCGTACCCGCCGCGCTCGAAGGTCCCAATGCAGGTTGGCGCGGTGGGTGCGGGGACCCACCGCGCAAAGACCCCGTGTTGCTTTACAGCGGGCAATAGTTATACTGTGTTAACCATCGCCGGGGGGACGGCCGGCAGAGGCAAAGGACACGGCGGGTGATTGTGACGATCACGTTACGACGACGGGCCGGCGGCGCGCGGCTCGCGGCCTGGGCGCTGCTCCTGACGTGCCTTGTGGCCGCGTGTGGCTGCGGCCGCGGCGCGGGCGGGCCAGACCGCTCGGTTGCCGCGGCGGGCGAGGCGGCCGCGGCGCAGCTCGAGGAGAAGGCGGCCACCCCGCCCCCTAAGTCCGACGCCCCCGCCAACCGCTTTACCGCCCTGCCCCGCAGCGCGGCCGCGGGCGTAGGCGTGCCGGCGGGTCCCGCGGCGGCTGCGCCCGGGCCCGGCGCAACGCCGCAGAAGTCGCCGTCGCGGCTCGAGGGTTTCGTCGACCCGCTGACGAAGCGGGCCGACCGGGTGCCGATTACGCTGGAGTCGTGCCTGAGGCGCGCCCTGGTCGGCAACCAGAGCATCCAGATCGCGCGGTTCGGCCCGGCCATCGCCCAGACGGGGGTCGTCGAGGCCGAGGCCCTGTTCGACCCGTCGTGGTTCCTGAACAACGCCCTGGGCCGCATCCGCCGCAACGCCGGCTCGTTCCTGGCCGGGGCGACGACGCTGGTGGCCAAGCAGTGGGACTTCTCCAGCGGCGTCGACACCCTCCTGCCAACCGGCGGCAGCGTCTCGGTGGGCCAGGCGTGGACGTATGTGGACTCGAATAGCGCGTTCTTTCAGCCGAACCCGCAGTACGCCACCGGCCTGGGCGTGGCGCTGCGCCAGCCGCTCCTGAGGGGCGCCGGCGTGGAGGTGACCCGGAGCCCGATCGTCCTGGCGACCCTGGACCACACGATCAGCCAGGCCGACTTTGCGGCCCGCGTCATGACGACGCTGCTGGACGTCGAGCAGGCTTACTGGGACCTCGCGTCGGCCCAGTTCCGCGTCCAGGCCCTGGCCGAGGCCCTGGCCGCGGCCCAGGAGAACCAGCGGATCGCCCGCCGGCGGTTCGAGGAGGGCAAGGACACCCGCCTCGTGCTCAGCCTCGCCAACAGCGCCGTGACCAGCCGCCAGGCCGATCTCGTGGCCGCGAGGCTCGTCCTGGTCCAGACGAGCGACCGCCTGAAGCGTCTCGCCAACGACCCGCAGCTGCCGCTGAAGGACCCCGCGGTCCTGGAAGCGACGGAACTGCCGATGACCGAGCCCATCCGCGTAGGGCGCGAGATGCTCCAGTCGAGCATGCTGGTGGCGATGGCGCATCGGCCCCAGATGCAGCAGGCCGAGGCCGCCCTGGAACAGACGGGCCTGCGCGAGCGCGTCGCCCGCAACGCCCTCCTGCCGCAACTCGACCTGGCGGCCGGGTACACCCTGACCGGTCTGAACGCCGACACCGACCGCGCCCTGAGCGAGCAGTTCGAGACGCGGTTCTTCGACTGGACGGTCGGCCTGGAGTTGCGCGTGCCCATCGGCAACCGCGGCCCGTCGGCCGCCCACGAGCGCAGCGTCCTGGAACGGTCCCGGGCCCTCCACGAGCGAGAAGACGTCCGCCAGCAGATTCTGCTCGAAGTCAGCGACGCCGTCCGGAACCTGGCCTCGGCCGAGGAGGCCATCCTGGCCTGCCGCGCGGCACGCCAGGCGGCCGAGCAGACCCTCGGGGACCAGCAGGCCAACGTGGCGGCGGGCGCGGCGCTGGTCAAGGACCTCCTGGATTCCCAACGCGACCTGGCCGACGCCAAGGTCCGCGAGATGGAGGCCATGGCGGCGTACATGGTCGGCCTGGCGGCGCTCGAACGGGCCAAGGGCACGCTGCTGGAGTACAACCACATCTCGATTCTGGACGAGGCGTCTGAGGTCCCGCCCCCGGCCGGCCGTCGCTAGGCGCATTTCAAGATTGCGTACGCACACCACCACCTGGGCGCGGTGGGTCCCCGGACCCACCGCGTCAACCCGGCATCTTACGGCGAGCGCGGCGGGTACGGGGACCCGCCGCGCACCGCCTCAACAACACTTGTGTCGGACCGCACAGGCCGAGGCGCGGGCCAACGCTTTCCTGTCGCAGAAAGTCCCGGCCTGCAAAATCTTCCCGGCCGAAAAAGATTGTTTCGTCACGAACGCCCGCCGTGCGTATACTATGTGGCAGGGGATGGTGGCCTCCAGCCGTCCGTTGGCCGACCTGAGAAGACCTGCAGCACGCAGCAACGCATAGCCTTCCAAGAGGGGTAGCCTTCAGGGAGCCTTCCTTGCCGTTCAGTCGACGAGTCCCCACGCTCACGGCGCGGATATTCTGCGCGGCCGGGCTTGGCGTCCTATTGGCGTCCACCGCCCTGGCTGGCGCCTGGTCTGCGGACGGGCCTGCCACCCAGATGCTGGGCACCACCCCCGCCGCCGTCGGGCCGCGCCTCGATGCGCTGTGGCACGACCTCGCGGCCGACCTCGGCCCGACACTGGCCTCGGACCGCCGGCTCTTCCTGGGCGCCCGCACGTTCACCGCCAGATCGTGCGTCAGCGTAGAACGCGCCGACGTCTTTCCGGCCATTGACGGCGGTGGGGTGGGCACGCGGACGGTCTACCTGTGGGCGAGCACGAGAGACCGGCGCCGCTCGCCGGCCGCGGACTTCGCCTGGCAGCAGACGGTTCTCAAGGGTTTCCTCGAGCGCCTCCAGGGCGAGAACGACGCCCTGTCCGGCCAGGCGGTGCGTCTGGCCGACCAGGCCAAGCGGTTGGCCCGGGCCCTGCGCGACGGTGCCGCCCTGCCGGAGCCCATCGCGACGGCCGACGGACTCGGGCCGCCCCAGGCCTCGGCCCGCTTCTGGCCCGACGCCTTCTTCGGGGGCTGGCAATGGCCCGAGTGGTGGCGAGGTCCTCAGTACGACATGTACACGGCCGAACTCTACGCCCGCGGCCTCGACAACTATGTCTGGGTCGAGGGCTACGTCATCCGCGGCCCCAACGCGGGCACACTGGTCCGCGCGAGCGTGCCGTACCTGCCGAACCGGGCGCCGGCCGCGACGGTCCGCGTCTTCCAGCCGCCCGTCCCCCAACCCGCGCGAGCGACCGACGGCTGACGCGGCGCCTCCCCCCTTGCCTCTCCCCCCTCGCCGCCAAAAGTCTTTCCGGCGGACGGTCCGCATGCTACGCTTGCCCGGGAAGACGGCCGGAGACCTGACATGCCCGATACCGCACCCGCGCCCCGATTCTTCGTTCCGCCCGACGGCGCCATCGCCGGCGCCGCCTTGGTCGCCGGCCGGCACCTCGCGCTGCCGCCGACCGAGGCGCACCATGCCGCGCACGTCCTGCGGCTGAAGGCGGGCGACGCCGTCGAGGTGTTCGACGGTCGCGGCGGACTGGCCGCCGGACGCCTCGTCGGCATCACGCGGCGCGAGGTCGTGGTGGGCATCGAGGAGGCGCTCGCGCCGTCGGCACCGCCGCGGCCGCGCATCCACCTGGCGTTCGCCGTGCCGAAGGGCCGGCGACTGGACTGGCTGCTGGAGAAGGCGACGGAACTGGGCGTCGAGTCGCTGGGGCCGGTGCGGTTCGCGCGGAGCGTGGCCGGGGCCGAGGCGTTGTCGCCGGCGAAGCGTCAGCGGTGGCTGGGGCACTGCATCGCCGCCGCCAAGCAGGCGCGGACCGCCTTCCTGCCGGTGGTCGAGGACGCGCGGCCGCTCGACGCATTCCTGGCCGAGGTCGGCCCGGGCCTGTACGGCGACCTGGCCGACGCGGCCGCGGCCGTTCGCGATGTCCTGGACCGCCACGCCGGGGCCGAGGCGTTGCACGTGGTGGTCGGCCCGGAGGGCGGTCTGACCGAGTCCGAGCGTCTGGCCATGCAGGCGGCGGGGCTTGAGCCGGCGCGTCTGGGCCAGACCACGCTACGTGTCGAGACCGCCGCCATCGCCCTGGTGGCCGCTGTCAGGGCATACGGTCGCTGATTGGCCGGCCCCGGGCGTCCCGGCGGGGGGGGTCCGGACCCCCGTTTCGAGGCCCTCAGCGGGGTGGGTGCGCGCCGCGAAGGGGCCCACGAGAGGGTTATCGGCCGCACGGCTCGGGGGGAAGATGCGCAAGATGTGGAGACTGAGAAAGGAATATTTTCGGGCCGGAACGAGGAAAAAATCCCTCTCCAATTTGACTTTGGCCAAACATAGGCTATATTTGAGCAGCGTTTCTGACGGCAAAAGGGGTGAACAGCGCAAGTGCAGATGACATTTCATGCGGTTGCCCCGTAAGTTCAGCATGCAGGAGAAGGCTTGAGCGCACATCAGACGAACGATCGCTTCCTGGTCAACGACGCTGCAACCCGTCAGCCGTGGGGCTGCGGGCACGCAGTTGGTTCTTAAGGTCGTCGGCACGGTCGCGGGCGGCACGCTGGCACTCTCGAACAAGGCCGCTGCCACGCCCAACTACGTGGACCCCACCAGCAGCATGGTGGTCAACGGCGGCGGCATCCTTGAAATCCACACCAATGGCGCCATCGGCGCCTTCGGCGACGCCCCGGTGACCCTGGGCGGCGGCGTGCTCAAGGTCGTGCCGACCTGGACGCCGTCCGCCACCCCCGGCCTCCTGCGCAACCGCTACGACGACTACGACGGCGGGGCGTTCCCGTACTCGCGGTGGGCCGAACTCGAGACCGCCATACCCAACGAGAGCATCCAGGACCTTGTCATCAACGACGAACCCGGCCTCGATGGCTACACGATGACCTGGCGCGGCTCTCTCTTCATCCCTACGACCGGCACCTACCGCTTTAACTTCGGGAGCGACGACGAGGGCCGGCTCCAGATCGACACCGGTTTCGACGGATTCGACGAGACCATCGACACCATCGGCACGACGAACAACAGCTGGTCGAGCGGCCAGCGTGTCCTGATTGGCGGCCTATACTATCCGTTCCGCTTCGGCTTCGCCGAGGGCGGCGGCGGCGACTGGGGCAGGGTGCAGTGGGACGGCGGCACCGGCGGCGCCTACGAGTACATCGATGACGTGAACGATCCGCTGGCGGCCGTCAACTTCTTCACCGGCGGCATCCTCGCCTCGGCCTTGAATAACGACCTTATCGTGACCGCCAGTTCCACGCTCGAAACAAGCAGCAGTACGGATCTCGGGCAACTCTCGCTGGTGGGCAGCGTCGCCGGCACCACACTGGCGGTTACCGGCCCGGCCGGCACCAGCCTGACGTTCGACTCGACCACCGTTGACGGCACGGCCGGCAACGTGGGCATCGCCAACGCCGACGTGACCGTCAAGACCAGCGGCCAGCTGGACGATAACGACATCCCCGTCACGCTCACCAAGAGCGGCGCGGCCGACCTCATCGCCGACCAGACGGCCCTGCCCAATAACTTCAACGACGTCACCATCGACGTCCAGGGCGGCCGCATCGTCGGCGTGGGCGAAGACGGCGGCAACGACCCGCTGGGCGGCGCCACGGTGCGCCTGACCGGCGGCGACATGGCCGTCTCGAGCAAGGGCGGCAACGTCTCCATCGCCGGCGACCTCGACGTCCAGGCCGACGGCCAACTCCAGGTCGGCCAGCACGGCGGCGGCACGGCGACCGACGCTGTCGTCACGATGACGGGCGACGTGGGCGTGTCGCTGGGCACCCTCACGATTACCCGCAGCGACGGCTACGGCACGAACCTGGCCGGGACGAGTTCGGGCGGCGGCGGCCTCACGTTCGCCAACGGCAGGCACGAAGTCTCCGGCTCGGTCGCCAATCTGGGCGCCATTACGCTCGAGGGCGCCGTCAACGACACCAACTCGGCCCAGGTCAACGTGACCAACGCGGCCGGCATGGGCGCGGGCAACACGGTCGTCATTCAGCCCAACGCCCACCTTAATATGGATGCGGTCACGCCGACGATGCCCGGCTCGACGACCGTGCAGGCCACCGGCATCCTGGGCGGCGACCTGACGAACGCCGTCTACGACGTCACCGGGGCGCCGAACGTCACCCTCGACGGCAACGCCATCATCGCCTACACCGCCGGCGCCGATCCGGCGCGCGGCGACCTGGCCACGGGCCTGGTGTACCGCGGCGTCACGGACCTGGGCAGCGCCATTACCAACCTGGGCGACGACGGCGCCAGCACCGTGTACAAGGGCGTGGCGTTCGATACCCGCTATGCCATGTCGCACCTGGGGGCCGGCCTCCTCGAAGGCCGCCTGGCGGGGGGCTTCAACAGGACCGACGCCAACCCGGGCGGCGCGACGACACTGGACGTCCGCGCGGCCCAGACCAACGCCACGCCGCCCTGGGGCGACCAGGAGACGTGGGTCTACACCGGCCAGTTCTACGACGCCGATGGGGCCGTCTCGTTCGGCGAGAACATCGACGACAACGCGTGGCTCAAGATCGACGGCAACGTCCTGCTGAACGACACCAACTGGAGCACTGTGACCCAGACGAACATCCTGGCCTTGGGCATGGGCGCCATGGGCGACGGCTGGCACGACTTCGAACTCCGCGTCGGCAACGGCACCGGCGGCGCCGGCGGCGTGTGGGCCGGCGGCGTGGGCTTCCTGTGGTCGATCACCGGCCGGACCGACGCCGGGCCGGGCGTGGGCGACTGGGCCAAGCCCGTCGACAGCGGCACGATGGATATGTTCCGGACGATGTCGTACGACTTCACCGGCACGCTGGCCGAGGCGGCCGGCGCCAGCGGCTTCGAGGTCCGCATGAACGGGCCGCTTGCCTTTGTCGGCGCGACGGTCGACGCCACCGGCACGGTCGACATTACGAACATCGGCAACTTCTCCATCAAGAACGGCTGGCTCGCGCCGGCCTCGACGGCCACCGACTTCGTCCGTGAAGGCATCATGGCCACGCAGGTCGACCCCGGCACGACCGGGCAGACCATCCTCACGCTCGGCGGCACGAACGCCCTGACGGCCGGCATGACCATGGAAGCCCGTTACGGTACCGTCCGCTACGGCGGTGACTCGGTCGAAGCGGGCGCCACGCTGTACATCGGCGACCAGGCCGTGGCATGGAACGTCCCGCAGGCGACCACCGGCGCGGTTGAGATCCTCCGCGGCGGTGCCTTGCAGGTCGGCCACGGCGGCAACGACACCAACTCCTCGGTCGGCGTCACCTGGAACCACGGCTCCACCGTCATCGTCGGCAAGAACCAGATGGGCTGGACCGACGAGGGCCTGCCCACCGACGTGGCCATGAGCGTGGCCTACGGCCGCTGGCCGAACGACGACGGTCGCATGAACCAGGGCCTGTACCTGGGCACCGGGCAGCGGCTGTACGGCACGCACACCTGGGAATGGGCCCGCATCTACTGCGATAACTGGGGTCAGGCGGCCATCAACGGCGTCGTGGACCCGGATAACCCGGACGCACCGATCATCATCTCCGGTCCGGCCGCCCGCGAAGGCAACGGCACGAACCGCGAGTTCCGCATCTACAAACTCGACATGCCCCTGGCGGGGTTCGACATCCAGATTAACGACCCGCCGGGCACCACGCCCCTCCTGTACGCCGGCAACGAGTGGGAAGAGGCCGGCATGACGCTGCTTCCGCGCGTCAACAACGGCATCGTCCGCTTCTGGGGCAACGTGCACACGGCCGACACCGTGAGCATCGAGGCCGGGACCCTGGACCTCGGCAGCCATGAGGGCGGCGAGGAAGGCGACGTCAGCATCTACAACTTCGAGCGCATCAACGTCCGGACCGGCACCACGCTGGAGGTCAGCGAGCAGTACGAACTCCAGCGGTCGTACCAGGCCCACGACACGCGCATCGGCGAGGGCATCAATCCGCTGGCCTCCGACGGCATCTACGTGGACGACGGCGGCTCGCTGATCTCCGTCACGTACCGCATGAACCCCGACGGCATCGACGGCACGCACATCCTGACGCCCATCATCTTTACGGGTGACGGCACCGGCACCGCCAGGTTCCGGGCGGACGACGAGCGCGACGCCGGCGGCACCCGGAACCGGTACTTCTACGACAACATCAAACTCATGGACGGGGCCGAGGTCGTCGTCCAGAATTGGGACACCAACCGCGAGGAACTTCGCCTCTCGGTCGAACTCGACGGCCTCTCGTACATGCGCCGCTGGGGCGACGAGTGGACCTTCCAGGACATCACCGGCGACGGCGAGGTCCGGGTCGGCTGGACGCCCGCGCTGGGCGGCTGGGGCGGCGACATCGACCTGCGCGGCACGATCGGCGGGACCGACTCGTCGAAGTTGGCCACGCTGACCATCCTGACCGGCGGCACGTTCCGTCCGAGGCCGGGCTTTGCCATGACCGACAACGGCCGCATCGATTTCGTGGCCGTGCCCGGCCTGCCCGGCCAGGGCGACTCGTACATCGAGTGGCGGACCGGCAGGGCGGTTGACGATGCCGGGACGTGGCGCTTCTACGACGAGGACTTCCCCACGCCGATCGAGTTCCTGCCCGTCATGGCCGGCGAGATCCGCATCGGGGACGAGAATCCTACCGGTATTGGCGGCGCCCAGGACATGACCGTCCGCGTCTCCGACGGCGCCGGCGGGCCCGACGCGGCGTTTGCCGGCCCGACCTTCAAGATCGGCGCCAAGATGAGCCCGGTCAACGGCTTCTCCTGGTGGCAGGCCGGCCGCGATGACTGGTTGGGCCCCGACACGTCGAACCAGGGCACCGTGTATTTCACCGACGAGACGGGCGGCGGCTTCCACCTGACGCCCGACAACTTCCCCGTCCTGGAATCCGGGGACAACACCTTCAACGTCGCCGACTTCACGCTGAATGGCGACCCGACCGACACCTTCCGCATCTTCCGCAACGACTGGTGGCGGGCCCGGCTGCACAACATCAGCGGCGACGCCGACGGCGACATCGAACGCCTGAAGTTCGACCACTACAGCGGCGAGGATCCCGGCAACGAGTGGTGGTACACCGGCCGCACGTTCTTCACGGGGAAACTCACCAACGTCGCCATCGACTGGAACATCCGTGAAATCCTCACGATAGGACCCGGCTTCGACCTGAACGGCTGCACGGTCAACATCCTCAACGAGCGGGGCGGGGTCGACGTGGGCCTTTGGCAGATCAACGGCGAGCCGCAGCACCTCCAGGTGGATCCGGGCGACGGCATCATCAACATGGTCCAGGGGCCCGTCAACACCAACCCGAACACCGGCGACAGCAGAATGGACATCCGTAGCGGCAGCGGCGGGGGCGGGGACCTGTGGGGTGAGGCCGGCTGGGGCGACGGCACCACCATCAACCTCAGCGGCATGGCCCGTCTGAACCTCGGCACCTACCGCGTCAACGACCCCGACACCAACACCAACGTGTTCAACGGCCGGGTCAACATCCTGAACGACGAGATGCAGGTCCGCGAGTGGGACGGCCGCCTGCTGGCCTGGAACCTCGGCGGCGGCGACGGCGGGGCGGAGTGGCGTTCCACGGCCCGCTTTACCGACGTCCACATCGCCCCAGGGGCCAAACTGCTCCTGCAACGCGACAACATCCTCGAAGTCGACCTCAAGGTCGACGACAGCGGCGGCATGGTCGGCGTCCAGGACGGCGACCGCACCTACATCCGCAACGTCACCGGCAACGCCGGGCTGGGGGGTCTGGAGACCCTCGAGATCGTCAATGGCCCGTGGGGCGGCCGCAGGACGTACCTGCGCGGCACGGTG
>DATKZB010000175.1:0-4797 GCA_035528235.1 Phycisphaerae bacterium | reverse complement strand
GGCCGGCTTTGCCAGGAGCAACAGCGAGGCCATGCGGCTCGTCGAGCAAGGGGCCGTCCGCATCGACGACGAGGTCCAGGCCGATCCCCGGGGCCAAGTGGCCGTGACGAGCGGCGCCATCCTGCACGTCGGCAAGCGGCGGTGGGGACGCATCACAATCGGCTGAGAACGTGGCTTCAACACCGGCGGGGCCGCGCGGCCAAGGTAAGGAACTCGCATGTTGACGTCGGCGGTCATCGGATGCGGCGGCATCGGCCCGCACCACGCCAAGAGTTACCAGTCCACCCAGGAGATCCGGCTGGGCGCTGCCGTGGACATCGTGGCCGAGCGGGCCGAGAAGGTCGGCCGGCAGTACGGCGTGCCGTGGTACACGCGCGTTGACGACGTCCTCTCGCGCGACGACATCGACGTCATCGACGTGTGCGTGCCCAGCGGCCTGCACGGCGACATCGCCATCGCCGCCGCGCGCGCCGGCAAACACTGCATCTGCGAGAAGCCGCTCGACCTCACGCCGCAACGATGCGACGAAATCCTGGCCGCCTTCGAGGAGTCCGGCACGACGCTGGGCGGTATCTTCGGTCACCGCTTTGCCGACGGCAGCCTGCGGACCAAGGCCGCCATCGACGCCGGACGCCTCGGCCGCATCACGCTGGCCACCTGCTCCACGCCGTGGTGGCGGACTCAAGAATACTACGACTCGGGCGACTGGCGCGGCACGTGGGGGCTGGACGGCGGCGGGTGCCTGATGAACCAGGGCATCCACGCCATCGACCAACTCCTGTGGTTCTGCGGGCCCGTCCGGTCGGTGGCCGCGCGGACCGCCCGGCTGGCCCACGAGCGGATCGAGGTCGAAGACGTGGCCGTCGCCACGCTCGAGTTCGCCAGCGGCGCCCTGGGCGCCGTCTTAGGCAACACGGCGGCGTTTTCCGGCCACGCGGTCCGCCACGAGATCATGGGGACCGACGGCATGATTTACCTCGACGACGATAAGCCGGTCCTCTGGAAACTCCGCGACGAGATCGAGGCCGACGCGGCCGCCGCCGCGCCCGCCCCGGCCGACCAGGGCACCGGCGCCTCGAGCGACCCGCTGATGATCTCGGCCGACATCTTCGTCCGGAACATCGACGACATCGCCCGCGCCGCCCGCCTGGGGACCGAGCCGCTGGTCTCGGGCCGCGAGCACCGGCAGGCGGTCGAGATGGTCTGCGCCATCTACGAATCGGCCCGGACCGGCCGGGCGGTCGACCTGCCGCTCAGGCGGTTCGATCCGCCGGTCTGACCGGCCGCGCGGCCGGTGCCGGCCGACCGAGGTTTTGCGTGGTGGGTCCGGGGACCCACCACGCCAGGACTTGGCACACAGCGCACGATGCGTTGGACGTACTGAGAATCGTTGTAGAGAAACGCCATGCCACTGCCCAAAGTAGCCATCATCGGACGGCCGAACGTCGGCAAGTCGAGCCTCCTCAATACGCTCGCCCGGCGTCGGATCGCCATCGTCGACCCGACGGCCGGCGTCACGCGCGACCGCGTCTCGGCGATCATCGAGGCCGACGACCGCTGGTTCGAACTCGTCGACACCGGCGGCATGGACTTTCGCACCTCGGCCGAGTTCGCGGCCGACGTGTCGAACCAGATCGAGTTCGCCATCCGCGAGGCGTCGGTCATCGTCTTCGTCGTCGACGTCCAGGACGGCCGCCAACCGCTCGACGACCAGATTGCGGGGCGCCTCCGGTCGGTGGGAGTGCCGGTCATGGTAGCGGCCAACAAGGCCGACAGCGACCAGCTGGCCCAGGGGGCGGCCGACTTCCACGCCTTCGGCTACGAGCCCGTCCTGGCCGTCAGCGCCAAGCACGGCCGCGGCCGCCGGGAACTGCTGGCGGCCATCCGCGAGCGTCTGCCCGCCGACGCGGCCGCGCGGCCCGAAGCGGTCGCCATGAAACTCGCCATCGTCGGCAAACGCAACGCCGGAAAGAGCACCCTCATCAACGCCCTGGCGGGGTCCGAGCGCGTCATCGTGAGCGAGGTGCCCGGCACGACCCGCGACGCCGTCGACATCCGGTTCGAGAAGGACGGACTGACGTACGTCGCCATCGACACGGCCGGCGTCCGCAAACGCAAGAGCGTCCAGGACGACATCGAGTTCTACAGCCTGACGCGGGCCATGGAATCCATCCGCCGGGCCGACGTCGTCCTGCTGCTCATCGACGCCACCACGCCCGTCAGCCAGGTCGACAAGCACCTCGGCGCCACCGTCGAAAAGGACATGAAGCCCGTCATCCTGGTGGTCAACAAGTGGGACCTGGCCAAGGGCCACGCCACCACCGGCGACTTTGCCGACTACCTCGCCAGGCAGATGCCGGGCCTGGCCCACGCGCCGCTGGCCTTCACCACGGCCAAGGACGCCCGGAACGTGTCGGCCACCATCGACCTGGCGCGGAACCTCTTTAAGCAGGCCCAGTCGCGCGTGACCACGGCCGAGTTGAACCGCGTCATCGACCGGGCGATCCGGGCCAAGCATCCGCCCTCGCCGCAGGCCACGCTGCCCAAGATCTACTTTGCCACGCAGGTGGCGGTGTGCCCGCCGACGGTCGTCCTGTTCGTCAACAACCCCGACCTGTTCGAGGAACCGTACCGCCGGTTCATCGAGAACCGGCTGCGCGACGAACTGCCGTTCCCCGAGGTGCCCATCCGCCTCGTCCTGCGGGCGCACGCCGAGCCCCGGGGCAGCGCGGGGAAGAAGCATGCCGCCTCCCCGAAGCCCAAGGGCCGCCCCCGGGCACGCCGCGGAAAGAAACGCTGACCGGCCGCCGGGCGCCCGTGCGTCGCGACGCGGCCGAACCCCCACGGCCCGGGGGCCTACCTGTACTTCGACGTCGACGATTCGTTCTACTTCGACACGGGCGGCAGCGTAGAGGTGGTGGTGGAGTACCTCGACGAGGGCACCCAGCCGCTGGGCCTGCACTACGATTCGAGCGACCCCTCGGCCACGCTCGCCGGGGCCTACAAGGCCGCCGCCGACGTCCCCCGCACCGGCACCGGCGCATGGAAGACCGCGACGTTCGTCCTGAAAGACGCCCGGCTGGTGAACCGGCAGAACCTGGGGAGCGACCTCCGCCTGTTCACGCCGAGCGACCCGCTGAAGGTCCGCCGCATCGCCGTCCGCCGCACGGGCAACTAGCGCGTCTTGAGATTAGATCGGCCGTTGACCGCCCTTGACAGCCGCGATCCATCGTGCTATTGAGGTGATCATTTGCCGGGATTGGTGATGCAACGGCGCCCAAGAGAGGAGCGGCGTCTTGGATATTGCGGCAGCCATACAGGAAGCGCTTGAGCACCGGGACGCTCCTCCGCCGAACGAGTCCAACACGTGCGAATGGGTGATTCTGCCCCTCCTGTACGCCATTGGATACGGCAAGCGCGAAGTGGTCTCGCGCGATGCCGACAGCGCGGGCAAGTTTCCCGACTACACGCTGCTGCCCGCTGCACCACAGCACGCCTTCTTCCTCGAGGCCAAGGCGTGGAAGATCGACCTCCAAGACCAACACGCCAACCAAGCCTTGAACTATGCGAACCAGAACGGCAAGCGATGGGTTGTGCTGACGAACGGCCGCCGATGGCGGCTCTATGACAACGATATCCGCGGCCGCGCCTCGGACAAGATGGTCGCCGAGATGAACATCGAAGACAGCGGGCAAGCCGCCCAGTTCCTCGAGGCCATCGGCAAGGCGTCCGTCTGTGCGGGGCGGCTGCCCCGTTTCGCCGAAGAAGAAAGGGCAAGACGAGAGCGAGCCCAAGAGGAGGAACAACGGAGGCAGCAAGTGGAGGCCCGCATGCATCGTCTTTCCGCACTCCTGCGAGAGGAGTTGGGCGATCAGTCAAGTCCGCTGCTAGCCACCATGCTCGCCAACCTGCGAGCCCGTGAGGGCCTGGGCGACCTAACGGTCCATGATCTGGTTGCCCATTTCGGCGGGACCCCGCTTGTGACGCAGACTCCGGCTGTGCCACCCGCTAAGATCGACACGGCCCCTTCCGACAAGGTCTTGGTCATCCCTGCCCGCTTCGCCTGGGATCAGTATCACACATTCTCCGCGTACGTGTGTCAGGCCAAGCGCTCTTTCCGGCCGACAACGCACCTGGCGTTCTACGTGCGCGGCATCATTGAGACGGCTGTTCCGCTAATACTCGACGTGGTGGAGTCCGTTGAATTGTCGGACAAAGGAATCGCGGCCTGCCGGGGCATTTCCGAGACGGCGTCAGAGCGCCTGCGGGACCTGCTCCGCACGATGCGGCGAATCGGGGGCTCCGGTCATTTGGGCGAAACACGGAAGGTCCTGTTCCTGACGGCTCCGGATTCGCCCAACACCATTCGACTGGCGCATCCCATTAAGAACGATAAGGTGACCAAGACGGGCCGCCCGTGGGCCTTTGTGGTGTATCAGAGCTATGTGAGCATGGCACGGCTTCTGGCCGGTCCAAAGACGACCTCAGAACTCACCAAGCGTTAGCCTACGCGGCGGCCGCACGGGAAACTAAGCGGCCCGACGCAAGTTCTGGGCGGTCGGTCCCCCCCGACCGCGCAAGATCACAACGGCACGCGGCGGGTACGGGGACCCGCCGCGCAAACACGCAACATCAGACCGCTCAGACCCATCCGCCGCCCGCCACCACCTACGCCGTCTTGAGCGTCCCCATCGGCCGGATGTTCGCCAGGTCCTTGCCCCAGACGCGTTTGGCCTCGGTCACGTAATGGACGTAGTTCGACAGGGGCACGTCGACCGGCACGCGGTGATCGCAGTG
>DATKZB010000174.1:0-36089 GCA_035528235.1 Phycisphaerae bacterium | reverse complement strand
TTGAACCTGCTTGCCCTTGCCGGCGTCGGACGCGAGGCCCTGGATGGTGACGGTCCCCTCGTGCGGCCCAGCGCTGAAGGTAATCGTGTTGTCGCCGCGCCCGAGCGTCGGCAGGGCCCGCTGCGAGCATTGGACGTCGTGGCGAATCTTGAGGCTCTCCAGGCCCGTGCCCTTGCCCTGGAGGACGAACCGCAGGCGGTAGTCGTACCGGCGGAAGGCGTGTTTCCCCAGATCGATCTTCTGCTCGCCGGAGGCCTCGACGGCCGCGATCTCGCGCCAGTCGAGGCCGTTCGAATCGGAGAAGAAGACGCGCAAGCGGCCGCCGTCGCCCACCACGGCGTTCATGGCGAGTTCGCCCGTCAGGTACACATACGATGTGGGCATGTCGATTTCGAGGATGCCGGGCTTGGCGGGGTCCTTGACGTGAACGGCCGGGCCGGCCTGGTCGTCGGCCTTGGCGGCGAGGTTCTCGGCCACCAGCGCCGCGGTCCGGAACCCGCCGTCGGCCAGCGGGACGTCGTACTCGCACACGCCGCTGCCGACGCGCTCGCGCGTCAGGTCGCCGTACTGCGTCAGGAACGCCATCGATCCGGAGCCGATCTTCTCCTTGAGGCACCCGGGCGCGTCGCCGTCGCCGCCCACACCGTTGACGTGCAGGCCTTTGTGGAACCAGTTGCGGGTCAGCCGCTCGCCGGGCCTCAGTTGCACGTTCACCTGGTACCCGAGGGAGTAGCCGTACTCGTAGATGAAGGGCGTCTTGCCGGCGCCGTTGTACTCCTGCATGGTCGAGTACCATCCGTGGGTGCGTGCGGGCCACCAGCCGCCGGCGTCGTAGAAGGGGCAGCGCGAGAGAAGGTCGGGGCCGCCCTTCCAGCCGGTCCAGCCGCTGTCGCGCTGGAAGGCGACGAGTTTGTCGTTGCTGCCCTTGAGGTCGGGGTGCTCGTTCAGCCAGCCCTGGAAGGCGGCGCAGATTTCCTCGAGGCTGGCGATCTCGCCGTCGGCCTTGGGGAAGTAGTTGACGAGCGACGCGTCCAGCAGGTGCCAGGCGCCGTCCCAGAACACCTCCGGCACGCTGTGCAGGTTGATGCCGAAACCGCGGGCCTTCAGGCCGGCCGCCCGGGCCAGCGACTCGACGTTGGCCGACGCGCAGCAGCACATGCCGTACCCGTACACGTTGAAGATCTTGATGGGGTCGTGGACGCAGCCCTCGGCCTCGAGGTACTCCCTGGCCGGCGGGTCCTGGTAGGCGAAGGTCACGCGGCTCTTCCAGGCGGCCAAGGCCTTGTCACGGTCGGACGCGCCGTCCTTGAGGAACGACTTCTTCCAGGCCTCGACGCTCGAGACGTCGGGCACCTTGTCCGAGAGGACCTTGACGTGACTGACGATGCCGACGGCCTGGTGTGCGGCCTCGGCGGCCGTCGCGCTGGGCGCCGCCAGGGCGCCGACGGCGGCGGCCACTGCCGCCAGGACGAACCACGGTGTTCCTCGTTTCATTGCGTTTCTCCCTCGTGCTGGAGACCGGCCGGTTCGTGCCCCGCTGTCGCGCGGGCCCCAGGGCCGGGGGCCGGCGGCCCGCGCCACAGGGGTCTCGGTGATTGAACCCTACGATACCGCGGCCGACTTCAAGAATCCACAGCTCGCACGGGGCAAGCCCCGTGGCTAACTTGGCAAGGTGCGGCGGCGGGGCGGGTGGCTAACTCGGCCGGGGGCGGCGGCGTGCCCTCGGTCGAGAGATTGTCTTGACCGCGCCACGGCGCCAATGAGATAGTGTGCCCGAACCCGCGGAGCGTCGCGCGTGAGTCGAGCCAAAACCATCCTGGCCGCCATGGCCATCGCGCTGGTCCTGTGGCTGCTGTACCCCTCGCGTCAGCTCGGGCCGGAGGTGGCGCCCGAGGACGTGGTCGAGATCGCCTTCATGGGCCCGGGCGGCGTCCTGAGCGGCGAGATGGACGACGTCCTGAACGAGTTTCAGAAGCGGAGCGAAGAGGCCCACGCCCGCGACCCCTCGCATCCCATCTACCGCGTCGTGTACGGCCAGAGTGCCGCGCGGAACCAGGTGGAGGACCCCACGCGGTTCCTGGTAAGCGTGGCCGGTGGCACGCCGCCCGACGTCATCTACTTCGACCGATACGCCATCGGCGAGTGGGCGGCCCGTGGGGCGTTCGAGCCGCTCGATGCGTACATCGCCCGCGACCTGGCCGACATCCGGGCCGGCCGTCGCACGGACATCAAGACCGAAGACATCCCCACGGCCGACCGTTTCTTCGAGGCCTGCTGGGACGAAACGATGTACCAGGGCAAGGTCTACGGCATCCCCAACTCGGTCGACAACCGGGCCCTCTTCTACAACGAGGACCTGCTGGTGGCGGCCGGCTTCAAAGAGACCGGGCCGGACGGAAAGGTGCGCGCGCGGCCGCCGAAGAACTGGGAGGAACTCAAGGAGTACGGCGTCAAACTGACGCAGCGCGACGAGAAGGGCAACCTGAGGGTCATCGGATTCCCGGCGTACTTCGGCAACAGTTGGCTCTACATGTATGGCTGGATGAACGGCGGCCGGTTCATGAGCGACGACCGCACCCGGTGCACGCTGAACGACCCGCGCATCGCCGAGGCCCTCGACTTCGTGAAAGAGGTCTACGACCTCCAGGGCGGGTACCCGACGGTCAAGGGCTTCGAGGCGGGGTACCAGGGCAACGAAATGGACCCGTTCATCCAGGGCAAGGTGGCGATGAAGATCGACGGCGTCTGGGTCCTCCAGGGCCTGGCGAAGTTCGGGCGCGACCTGCACTTCAACTGCGCCCCGCCGCCCATGCCGCAAAAGCGCATGGACGAACTCGTGGCCGCCGGCCAAGCGCCCCTCATCTCGTGGTCCGGCGGGTGGGCCTACGCCATCCCCGCCAGGGCCAAACACAAGCGGGGCGCCTGGGAACTCGTCCGATGGTTGACCTCGGACCGCGCGTTCCTCATCCAGGCCGACAACGCCCGCATGATCCAGGAGGCCCAGGGACGCCTCTACATGCCGACGCAGTGCCCGTCCAAGAAGGTCAACCAGCAGTTCTACGAGTCGTACGTTCTGGCAAACGACCGACTGCCGCAGCACTTCAAGGAGGCCTTCAAGGCCTTCAACGACCTGCTGCCGTACTCGCGGTATCGCCCCGTGACGCCCGTGGGCCAACTGCTGTGGAACAAGCACCGCGACGCGGCCGAGGAGGTCCTCGACGGCGGCAGCCGGTCGTCGCAGGAGTCGCTGGATTACCACACGGCGATCGTGCAGCGGCGTCTCGACAAGGTCCTGGCGCCGCCCAAGGGCCGGCCCATCGAGAGTTGGACGTGGTTCTTCGTCTTCTACGCCGCGCTGCTCGCGGTCCTGGCCACCGGGGCCATTCTCTGGGACACCAGCCACGCCTTCCGCGGCCGCGTGGGGCGGATGCTGGGCCTGGCGCCCGAGAAGACCGAGGCCGTCATCGAGGGCTCGCGCGGCGGGTACTTCCGACGCCAGTGGATCGGCGGGTACCTGTGTGCGGCGCCGTGGATCATCGGCTTCATCCTCCTGGCCGGCGGGCCGATGCTCTTCTCGCTGGTCATGAGTTTCTGCGACTTCGACGTCATCAACCCCGCGCGGTTCATCGGCCTGGAGAACTACGCCTCGATGCTCCAGGACGACGAACTGTTCTGGAAGGCCCTCGGCAACACGGCCTACATGCTCGTGGGCGTGCCGCTGGGCATGACCGTCAGCCTGCTGATGGCGGTGCTGCTCAACACCAAGGTCCGCGGCATGGCCCTCTGGCGGACGTTCTTCTACCTGCCGGCCATCGTGCCGATGGTGGCAGCCAGCATTTTGTGGATCTGGATCTTCAACCCCCAGGGCGGGTTCCTGAACTGGGCCATCTCGCTCGTGGGCCTGCCCGGGCCGCTGTGGCTCCAGAGCCAGCAGTGGTCGAAGCCGGCCATCATCCTGATGGGCCTGTGGGGCGCCGGCGGCGGCATGATTATCTGGCTGGCGGGCCTCAAGGGCATCAGCCCCGCCCTGTACGAGGCCGCCGACGTCGACGGCGCCAACGCCTGCCAGAAGTTCTGGCACATCACCCTGCCCCAACTGACGCCCTACATCTTCTTCAATCTCATCATGGGCGTCATCGGCACGTTCCAGATCTTCGGCCAGGCCTTCATCATGACCCAGGGGGGGCCCGTCAACTCGACCCTCTTCTTCGTCTACTACCTGTTCAACAACGCCTTCCGCTACGGCCACATGGGGTACGCGGCGGCCATGGCGTGGTTCCTGTTCGTCATCGTGTTCGTGCTGACGCTGGTGCAGATGCGGCTGTCGAAACGGTGGGTCCATTACGAGTCGGAGTAACATGCGCGCACTGGTCAAAGGCGTAATCTACGTGCTGCTGGTAACGGGGGCGGCGGTGTTCTCGTTCCCGTTCCTGTGGATGGCGGCCACGAGCGTCAAGGTCGACCGCGAGGTCCAGGCGAAAGGCTTCCGCCTGATGCCCATGACGCCCCACCCCCGGACCCGCAGCCCGTACATCGACGACCGTTTCTACGACGACACCGAGGGGCCGCACCAGGACGAACTCCTGCCGCGCCTGGCCGCCCTGGCCAAGGCCACGGGCTTCGAGTTGCCGCCGCACGTCAACGCCGTCCGCGCATGGGAACAGGTGGCCCGCGGCCTGTACGACCGGTTGCGCCGGCGCCTGCCCCAGGCCCTCTGGGACGGCAAGACCGAGGACGGCCGGTCCCTGGGCGACGCCGCCCAGGTCGTGGCCGCCATCGAGAACGCCGCCCGCGGCGAGCTTACCCGCGACATGGTGGCCGAGGCCTTCGACAGCGTGTACCGGCGGCTGCTGCTGGGGACCGTACGCCTGCGCAGTTACGAACGGGCCGAGCCGGGGGTGGGCACGACGCCCAGCCACGACGTGGCGCTGGCCGAGCCGCTCGAGAACCAGACGCCCGAGACCCTGTCGCCGGTGACTGTCCACGAGAAGACCGGCGACTTCACCCTTCTGCGATACGACTTTTCGAAGGCCGACCGCCTGGTCCTGGCCCGGACGTTCGACGTGCCGCCCACCTTCCACCTCGACCGGCTGCACCGCATCAGCATAGACCTGCGGCCCGACGACACGTGGCACGAGTTGTGGCTGACGATGGAGAAAGACGGCGTGCGGTACCGGGCCGAGCGGGCGCTGCCGCTGGCCAACTTCGATCCCATTGAGGCCCAGTGGCAGGAACCCGGCCCCGATGACCGCTCGACCAAGATACGGACGTGGATCCGCCTGGAGGAGGTGGCGCGCGGCGGCGAGGTGCTGAGCGACCCGCACCGGATACGCCTGGCGCTCGAGTTCCACCGCGTCGGCCCGGTCGGCGGCTGGTGGAACAAACTCTGCCTCAACTACCACCGCGTCCTCGACCACATGCCGTTCCTCCGGTACCTGAGGGTCAGCCTGTTCCTGGTCATCATGACGATCGTGCTGGCGGTGCTGGTCTCGTCGCTGGTGGCGTACGCGTTCTCGCGGCTGACCTGGCCGGGGCGGGACCTGGCGTTCGTCCTGATGCTCGCCACGATGATGATTCCGTTCCAGGTCACGATGATCCCGCAGTTCCTCATCTGGAAGAACCTGGGGGCCTACAACACGCTGACGCCGCTGTGGCTGGGACCGGCGTTCGGCAGCGCCTTCTTCATCTTCCTGCTGCGGCAGTTCATGAAGGGCATCCCGCGCGACCTGGAGGACGCGGCGCGCCTGGACGGCTGCGGGTTCCTGCGAATCTATTGGCATATCATGCTGCCGCTGATCAAACCGTCGCTGGCGGCCATCGCCATCTTTACCTTCATGGGCACGTGGAACGACTTCATGGGGCCGCTCATCTACGTGGCCGACCAGCGCCTGTACCCGCTGGCGTTCGGTCTGTACGCGTTCAGCGTGCAGGTGAACAACGACCCGGCCCTGACGATGGCGGCGAGCCTGCTGATGACCGTGCCGGTCATCGTCATCTTCTTCTTCGCCCAGAAGTACTTCATCCAGGGCATTACGCTGACGGGCATCAAGGGCTGAGACGCGTCGCGTTCTTGCTCGGCGCTTTACACAGGCGTTCGGTATGCCCTACACTGGAGGCATGCTGAGCCGAAGTGTTAGGCGCAGCGGCCCGGGGAGCGCGGGGAGACGGCCATGTCAAACGGCCTGGTCAGGCCCGTAACGGGATGGTACTGGTGGCTGGTCCTGGTGGTAGCCGGCTGCGCCGCCGGTCCCCCGGGCCCGGTCCGGTCGGCCGCGCCGCTCGCACCGGCACCGGCCCGGAGCGAGGCGCCGCCCGACACGCCGGCGTCGCCGTTGCCCGAACTCTCCGAGAAGGCCGGTCTTGGGGCTTACCTCGAGTACGCCGCCCTGAACAATCCGGGCCTGGAGTCGGCGTTCCTGGGGTGGAAGGCCGCGCTGGAGCGCGTGCCGCAGGCCCGGACGCTGCCCGACCCGCGGTTCACCTACCGCTACTTCATCCGCGAGGTCGAGACGCGCGTGGGACCGCAGCGGCAATCGTTCGGCATCTCGCAGATGTTTCCGTGGTTCGGCACGCTCGAACTCCAGGGCAGCGTGGCGATGGAGGCCGCCCATGCCGCCCGACAGCGGTACGAGGCCGAGAAACTCACGCTCTTCTATCGCGTCAAGGACGCCTACTACGAGTACTATTACCTGGCGCGCGCCATCGGCGTTGTCCGCGAGAACCGCGACCTGCTCACGTACCTGGAAGGCGTCGTGCGGACGCGCTACAAGGTGGCGGCGGCGGGGCACCCCGACGTCATCCGCGCCCAGGTCGAACTCGGGCGGCTCGACGATCGGTTCCGGACCGCCGAATCGCTGCGTGGTCCGTTGGCGGCCCGGCTGAACGCGGCGCTCGGCCGGGCCATCGACACGCCGGTGCCCTGGCCGGCGTCGCCGCCGCCTCGCGAACCGGTCGCCGCGACCGACGACGAGATCCTCGGGTGGCTCCGCGAGGCCAGCCCGGAACTGAAGGCCCTCGAGTTCGAGGTCGCCGGACGCCGCAAGGCCATCGACCTCGCGAAGAAGGGCTACTACCCCGACGTGACGCTCGGCGTCGACTACATCGACACACGCGACGCCGTCATGCCCGGGGTCGGCGACAGCGGCCGGGACCCCGTCGTCGCCATGCTCTCGGTCAACATCCCCCTCTGGTACGAGAAGTATGCCGCGGGGGTGCGCGAGGCCGAGGCCCGGCATTGGGCGGCGCTGAAGCACCGGCTCGACCGCGAGAACACGCTCGGCGGCGAGGTCAAGATGGTCCTGTACCGGTTCCGCGACGCCGAGCGAAAGATGAACCTGTACCGCGACACGCTCCTGCCGAAGGCCCGGCAGTCGCTCAAGGCGACCGAGGCCTCGTTCCGGACGGGCCAGGCGACGTTCACCGACCTGGTGGACGCCGAACGGGTCCTCCTGGAATTCAGCCTGGCCTATGAGCGGGCGCTGGCCGACCACGCGCAACGCCTGGCGGAACTCGAGATGCTCGTCGGCCGGGAGATTCCCCGGGCCGATGCCAAGTCCCCGGACGATCCGCCGAAAGGAGAAAAGCCATGACCTTGTCGCGAACCGTGGTGCTGTCCATGTTGGCGATTGTCGCCGCCGGTCTGGTCCTGTCGGGCTGCCAGAAGGAGACGCCGGAGGCCGGGCCGCCCAAGGCCGGGGACGCGGCGTCCGCGCCGCCGGCCGAGATCCAGCAGAAGGCGTGCCCCGTGATGGGCGGGGCGATTAATCCGGCCATCTATGTCGACCACGAGGGCCGCCGCATCTACTTCTGCTGCCAGGCCTGTGTCGCGAAGTTCAAGCAGGACCCCGCGACGTACATCGCCAAGGTCGACGCCGAACTGAAGGGCGCTGGCGGCGGCCAAACGGACACCCAGCCGTAGCACCGGCCGGCGCGGCCGGCTGACTGGCCCATCTCGCGGCGTGCAAGCCGAGGGCGCGGCGTCCGTTTTGGCCCTTCCTGGCCGGCGCCCCGCGCGCCTACAATCTGGGAAGACATCCCCGATGGAGGGCAGGCTATGACCGACGCCGAGAAACCGGTTCGTCCCGCCGTTCCCGCCGTGCTGAAGGCCGCCACGATTGCGGCGCTCGTGGGACTCGCCTTCGGCGCGGGCTACCTCGTGCGGTGGGGCTGCGCGCCGGCCGCCACCGTCCCGACCGAACCAGCCCACGTGGGGCACGAGGGGACCCCGGCCGCGGCGTCCACGGTCTGGACATGCTCGATGCACCCGCAGATTCGCCTGCCCAAACCCGGCCTCTGCCCCATCTGCGGAATGGAGCTGATCCCGCTGAGCCGGACGCCGGGCGCGGCCAGCCCTCGCGAGTTCGCCACCAGCGAGGAAGGCCGGCGGCTGATGGACATCGAGACCGCTCCGGTCGAACGGAAGTTCGTCACCGCCGACGTCCGCATGGTCGGCAAGGTCGACTACGACGAAACCCGTCTCGCCTACCTCACGGCCTGGGTGCCGGGCCGCCTCGACCGGCTGTTCGTCGACTACACGGGCGTGCCCGTCCGCAAGGGCGACCACATGGTCGAGATGTACAGCCCGGAACTGTACGGCGCCCAGGAGGAGTTGATCCAGGCCCTCGAGGCCGTCAAGGGCCTGGAGGGGAGCGACGTGAGCATCGTCCGCGAGACGGCCCGGGCCACGGTCGACGCGGCTCGCGACAAACTGCGCCTCTTCGGCCTGAAGCCCGAGCAGATCGCCGAGATCGAGCAGCGCCGCAAGGCCGCCGACCACATCACCATCTACGCGCCCAGCGGCGGCATCGTGGTCCACAAGAACGCCCTGGAGGGCATGTACGTCGGCACGGGCACCCGCATCTACACCATCGCCGACCTCTCGCGCGTTTGGGTCAAACTCGATGCCTACGAGTCGGACCTGACGTGGCTGCGGTACGGCCAGAAGGTCGAGTTCGCGTCGGTCGCCTACCCGGGCGAGACGTTCACCGGGACGATCGCGTTCATCGACCCGATCCTGAGCGAGACGACCCGGACCGTCAAGGTGCGCGTCAACGCGCCCAACACCGAGGGGAGGCTGAAGCCCGGCATGTTCGTCAAGGCGGTGGTCCGCACGCAGGTCGCGGCCGCCGGACGCGTCATGGATGCCGACCTGGCCGGCAAGTGGATGTGCCCCATGCACCCCGACGTGGTCAAACCCGAGGCCGGCGCGTGCGACATCTGCGGGATGCCCCTGGTACGGACCGAGTCGCTCGGCTACGTGAGCGTCGACGCCGCGAAGGCCGACAAGCCCATCGTCATCCCCGCGAGCGCCCCCCTGGTCACCGGCAGACGGGCCGTCGTGTACGTCGAGGTGCCCGGCCGCGACGTGCCCACGTTCGAAGGCAGGGAGATCGACCTCGGGCCGCGCGCCGGCGACTACTATCTCGTCCGCGGCGGCCTGGCGGAGGGCGAACGCGTCGTCGTCAGCGGCAACTTCAAGATCGACAGTGCGCTGCAGATCCAGGCCAAGCCGAGCATGATGGCCCCGGAAGGCGGTGGCGGAAGCGCCCAGCCGACCGCGCCTCCGCCAAAGGTCGCCGCGAGCCCTGCCGTCCGCGAGGCGTTTGCCCGGGTGCTGGCGGCGTACCTGGCGATCCAGAGCGCCCTGGCCTCGGATGACATGGCGGCGGCCACGGTCGCGGCCGGGCAGGCGCGCGCCGCACTCGACGACCTCGATAAGAAGCCGCCCGCGGGCGACGGGCACGAGCAGTGGGCCGACCACGCGGCCGCCCTGAAAGGGACCCTCGCCGGCGCCGCCGAGGCAAAGACGATCGAGGCCCTGCGGCGCGGGTTCGCCGTGCTCTCGGAGCAGATGATCGACGGGGCCAGGCGGTTCACCGCCCCCGGCGCCGCCCGGGTGTTCGTGCTGCACTGCCCCATGGCGTTCAACAACCGCGGGGCCAACTGGCTCCAGCCGGGTCGCGAGGTCCGCAACCCGTACTTCGGCAGCGCCATGCCCCGGTGCGGCAGCGTCGAGGAGACGATCCCCGCGGCGGCGGGCCGGCCGGGGGAGGGGCAGCCCCATGGCGGATGACCCCTTCGCCGTCTTGCCCGAACAACGGTCTGCCCTCGGCCGGCTGCTCGGCTTCTTCCTGCAGAACAAGCTGATCTCGCTGCTCATGATCCTCGGGATCGTGGCGGCCGGGATCATGGTCGCCCCGTTCGACTGGGAGTTCTGGGACCTGCCGCGCAGCCCCGTTCCCACCGACGCCATTCCCGACATCGGCGAGAACCAGCAGATCGTCTTCACGGAGTGGATGGGCCGATCGCCGCAGGACGTCGAGGACCAGATCACGTACCCACTGACGGTGGCGCTGCTCGGCGTGCCGGGCGTCAAGACGGTCCGGTCGTCCTCGAACTTCGGGTTCTCGACCATCTACGTGATCTTCAAGGAATCGATCGACTTCCACTGGTCGCGGACCCGGATTCTGGAGAAGCTGGCCAGCCTGCCGGCCGACGTTCTTCCGCCGGGCGTGAGGCCGGCGCTCGGGCCCGATGCGACCGCGCTCGGACAGATCTTCTGGTACACCCTCGAGGGGCGCGACCCCGACGGCCGCCCCGCCGGCGGGTGGGACCTCGAGGAACTGCGGACCGCCCAGGACTGGTACGTCCGGTACGGCCTGGCGTCGGCCGAGGGCGTGGCCGAGGTGGCGTCGGTCGGCGGGTTCGTCCGCGAGTACCAGGTCGACGTGGACCCCGACGCCATGCGGGCCTACGGCGTGACGCTGACCGAGGTGTTCCAGGCCGTCGGCGCATCGAACATCGACGTGGGCGCCCGCACGATCGAGTTGAACCGCGTCGAGTACTTCATCCGCAGCATCGGGTTCGTCAAACACATCGCGGACGTCGAGAACAGTGTCATCCGGGTCCGCGACAACGTACCGGTGCTCGTCAGGCACGTGGCGACCGTGATGGCGGGGCCGGCGCTGCGGCGCGGGGTCATCGACAAGGGTGGGGCCGAGGCCGTGGGCGGCGTGGTCGTCGCCCGGTTCGGCGCCAACCCGCTCGCCGTCATCACCAACGTCAAGAGGCGGATCGAGGAGATCGCGCCCGGCCTGCCCGCCAAGGTCGTCATCGACTTCGCGAAGACGACGCCCGACGAGATCCGCCGGTTCGCCCGGGACCGGGGCTTCGAGGCCTACTCGGGCGCCAGGCTCGATCACCGCGCGTGGGTGACGGCGCTGCGGCCCATGCCCCGCCAGGACCGGCCCGCGTGGGCCACCCTCAGCCAGGTCGCGATCGTTCCGTTCTACGATCGCACGGGGCTCATCTACGAGACGTTGGGCACGTTGAACGACGCGATCTCGCAGGAAATCCTGATCACGCTCATCGTCGTCGTCGTAATGGTGGTGCACCTGAGAAGCAGCATGCTGATCGGCGGCATGCTGCCCCTGACCGTACTCCTGTGCTTCGTGGCGATGCGCCTGTTCGGCGTCGAGGCGAATATCGTGGCGCTGTCGGGCATCGCCATCGCCATCGGCACGATCGTCGACATGGGCATCGTGATCTGCGAGAACATCCTTCGGCACCTCGAGAAGGCCCCCCCCGACGCCGATCGCCTGGCCGTGGTCCACCAGGCGACCAGCGAGGTCGGCGGCGCGGTCCTCACGGCCGTTCTCACGACCATCATCTCGTTCCTGCCGGTGTTCGCGATGACCGGCGCCGAGGGGAAACTCTTCAAGCCGCTGGCCTTCACGAAGACGTTCGCGCTGATCGCGGCGATCCTGATGGCGCTCACCGTCCTCCCGCCGCTGGCGCACAGCCTGTTCGGGTGGACGATGGAGCGGCGGCGCCTGCGCCGCCTCGTGGGCGGGCTGCTGCTCGCCGCCGCGGTGGTCGTCGGCCTGGCGCTGGCGTGGTGGGTAGGCGTGGTCATCGCCCTGCCGGGCCTGTACCTGCTCCTGAAGGACCTTGTGTCGGCGCGCGTGGCCCGGGCCGGGCCGTGGCTGGCCAACGCGGTGGTCGTGGTGGCGGTCGGCATCATCCTGACGCTGTACTGGGAGCCGCTGGGCCCCGAGCGGGGCTTGGTGCGGAACGTGGTGTTCGTGGGCGGCCTGCTCGCGGCGATCCTCGGGTTTTTCCATCTGTTCCAGTGGGCGTACCCATGGGTGCTGCGGGTTTGCCTCATCCTGAAGGTCCCGTTCCTGCTGGTGGTGGGCGCCCTGGTCCTCTTCGGCGCGACCGTGTGGCTTGGATTCGACCGGACGTTCGGCCCGCTGGACGACGCGGCGGCGCACGTCGGTATACGTCCCCAGACGGTTCGGTCCACCACGTTCTGGGCCTGGGGCCAGCGGGCGCTGCCGGGCCTCGGCAAGGAGTTCATGCCGCCCCTGGACGAGGGCTCGTTCCTCTTCATGCCGACGACCATGGTGCACGCGTCGCTCGGCGAGGCGATGGACGTGCTCCGCAAGCAGGACATGGCGCTGGCGGCCGTGCCGGAGGTCGAGAGCGTGGTCGGCAAGATCGGCCGCGTCGACTCCCCGCTCGATCCGGCCCCCATCTCGATGGTCGAGACGGTCATCCACTACAAGTCGGAGTACGTGACCGACGCGGCCGGCCGGCGGCTGACGTTCCGCTACGACGGGGCGAAGGGCGACTTCGTCCGCGACGCCGACGGCGGCCTGATCGGCGACCCGGGCGGCCGGCCGTTCCGCCAGTGGCGCGACCCCATCCGATCGCCGGACGATATCTGGCACGAGATCCTGAAGGCGACCGAGATCCCGGGCACGACGTCGGCGCCGAGGCTCCAGCCGATCGCCGCCCGCATCGTCATGCTCCAGAGCGGCATGCGGGCGCCCATGGGCGTCAAGATCAAGGGGCCCGACCTCCAGACCATCGAGCGCGCAGGCCTGGAGATCGAGCGGTTCCTGAAAGAGGTGCCGGGCGTCGAACCCGCCACCGTCGTCGCCGACCGGATCGTCGGCAAACCGTACCTCGAGATCGTGCCCGACCGGCAGGCGCTGGCGCGGCACGGCGTGCCGATCCGGGCGTTCCAGGACGTGATCGAGGTGGCCATCGGCGGCCGGCGGGTGACGACGACCGTCGAGGGCCGCGAGCGATTCGGCGTCCGCGTCCGTTACCAGCGCGAGCTGCGCGACCGCATCGAGACCATGGGACGGGTCCTTGTGCCGGCGGCGGACGGCAGCCAGGTGCCGCTCGACCAGGTCGCCGAGATCCGCTACGTGCGCGGGCCGCAGGCCATCAAGAGCGAGGACACCGCGCTCATCGGGTACGTCGTCTTCGACATGGCGCCGGGCAACGCCGAGGTCGACATCGTCGAAGCCTGCCAGAGGTACCTGGCCGCGAAGGAGGCGAGCGGCGAGTTCGTGCGGCCGGCCGGCGTCAGTTACCGGTTCGCCGGCAGTTACGAGAACCAGGTGCGCAGCCAGCGGACGCTCGCGGTGATCCTGCCGGTGGCGCTGGGGGCGATCTTCCTGGTGCTCTACTTCCAGTTCAGGTCGGTGCCGATGGCGCTGCTCGTCTTTACGGGGGTGTTCGTCGCGTGGTCGGGCGGTTTCATCCTGTTGTGGCTGTACGGACGCCCGTGGTTCCTCGACTTCTCCATCTTCGACGTCTCGATGCGCGGCCTGTTCCAGGTGCATCCCGTGAACCTGAGCGTGGCCGTGTGGGTGGGGTTCCTGGCGCTGTTTGGCATCGCGACCGACGACGGCGTGGTGATGGGCACGTACCTGATGCAGGTGTTCCGCGACCGCGAACCCGCGACCGTGGCCGACGTACGCAGCGCCGTCGTGGCCGCCGGGCAGCGGCGCGTGCGACCGTGCCTGATGACCACCGCCACCACGATCCTCGCCCTCCTTCCGGTTCTCACGTCCGTGGGCCGGGGAGCCGACGTCATGGTGCCGATGGCGATTCCGTCGGTGGGCGGCATGACGATCGCGATCCTGACGATGCTCGTCGTGCCGGTCCTGTTCGCGACGATCCGCGAGTTCCGCAAGCACACGGGCCTCTCCGGCCCGGTCATCGCGCTGCTGATCGTGGCAACCGCCTTCCTCGGGCTGTTCGGGATGGCGGCCTACTGTACCGTACACGACGTCCGGGCCTGGCTGAAGGGCCGGCGCGGCCGCCTGGACCCTGTCTGAGAACGGGTGTCCGTCCCGAAAACTCCGGACCGTTGTCCATCCGGATCGACTCGGGCAGCCCGTGCTCGCCGGCCACCCCCTCCAGAACACGAATGACGTCCATGCTTCGCACCCGCTGCCCCACGTGGATCGCCAGGCTCTCACGCGTGCGTCATTCGCTCTGGATGGAGCGCCAGCCACCGTCACCGTGGCGGCGGCGTACTCGAAGCATCGCCACGAGGACGTCCTGCCGCTCCGGCCCGACATGACGGCGGCGCTCCGGCCCTTTCTGGCCGGCAAACTTGCGGGGGTCTCCGCGTTCAACATGCCGCGGAAGCGCGGCGACACAGCCAAAATGCTCAGGGCCGACCTTGAGGCGGCCGGAATACGCTACCGCGACGATTCGGGCCGCGCGGCCGACTTCCATGCCTTCAGGCACACGTTCATCACGAACCTGGCTGCCTCGGGCGTGCATCCGAAGGTCGCGCAGGCGCTGGCCCGGCACTCGACGATCACGCTGACGATGGACCGCTACTCCCACTCGTACATCGGCGAGCAGTCCGAAGCCGTGGCGGCACTGCCCGACCTGTCACCCGCGACGGCGCGGCACGCCCAAGCGACCGGCACAGACGGGAAGGCGCACTTGGCGGAATACTTGGCGTCGGAGGGCGGGCGCCGGACAAACGGGGTGGACGGCAGAGGACGGAAAATGGTAGAATCCCACGGCCAATCGGTGCGGAGAGGTGCCAGAGCGGTTGATCGGACCGGTTTCGAAAACCGGCGTGCCCTTTCTGGGTACCGGGGGTTCGAATCCCCCCCTCTCCGCCAGTTTTTGCGTCACATTGGCGTTCTCGCCTCAGTCAGCCGCGCTTCCGCGCGACGGACTTCCCCCCGCTATGGTCCGCGGCGGTCCGTCGAAGTTCGTCCGATTCCGCGTTGTTTGGTAAGGGTGGCGCAAGGGACACCAGCCCGAGTAGCGATGTGCCTGCCCATCCAGAGAAGCCCTGTGTGTCTCAGCTTCGGTTTGACTGTTGGTCTTCGTGTCTTACGAGGCGACGGTGGGCTAGGGGGCGGACGGCGGAGGCGGGGGCAGGCCCACGCCCACGGCCTCGAGTTTGCCGTCCACGACGTGGCGGGGCACGAGGAGGATCTCCTGCCGACCCGCCGCCAGGTCCACCTCGCCGGAGAGTTCGGTCACGACCTCCTCGACGGCGGTCTTCGGCTTCAGGCCCGCGGTGGGCGACGCCAACTCGAGGGGCACCTCCTTCTGCTCCGTGCGCGAGGGGGCGAGTTTCCCCACCGGCTTGCCCCCGACGAGGACCGCGATCTCCATCGGCCGCCGCTCCTTGGGGACCACCTGCTCGCGGAGTTCGATGATGTCCTCCCACTGGGCCTGCCAGCACGGTTTGCGGTCGCTGTAGCGGAAGACGCCGCGGGCGATGATTCGGGTCCTGCCGGCCTGCTTCACGTCGGCCACCAGGAGGATGCCGGGGCTGAACCGAAGGTCCGGGACGAGCATGTCGGCCGTGCCGGCCTCAATCCACCTGGGGCCGTCGGGCATACAGGAGACGAACTCCTTCGGTCCGAAGACGGCGGGCACGGCGGTGGCGGCACGGGTCGGCGGGGCCGGCGCGCGGACCTCTTGGGCGGCCGGCGGCCGGGCGTCGCCGAACCGGATGGCCAGAGGCTGGGGGGCCCGCCCCGTCTTCAGCCCGTCGGCGGTCAGGCCGTTGGCCTTGGGCCTGGGGGGTCGCGCGCCGACGCAGCGCTCGCGCCAGAGTTCGGCCCGTGCCGACTCGATCGCAGGCGTGAGGCGGTCCTCGGGCAGGTCGGCCAGGGCGGCGGCGCCGGCGGCGAGGCCCTCGGCGTCGGCGGACTGGATGACGATCGCATCGACATGCGGAGCGAGCATCCATCGCACGCCGTGGACCACGGCCTTGCCGGGGCCGGGGAAAGCCGCGCCGGCCGCCGGCCAGAGGAGGCCGGCTTCCTGGGCGCTCTCGGCCACGGGGTTGTCCTTGGCGCCCGCGAGGTCGAGGAGGACGACGGGCCTGCCGAAGCGCCAGCCAGCGAGGGCGGCGGCCCAGTCGTTGCGGTTGACGGTCTCGCGCCGGATGCGGCCGAAGGCCTCGCCGCGGTCGGCCCTGGCGTTCTCGGCCTTCTCGGCCTCGGTCGGGTCGTAGGCGACGGTGTAGATGCTGAGGGGCGGGTCGCGGAGGATATCGAGTTTGACGCCGCGGCGCTTCAGCACCTCCCGGAGTTTTTCCGCCGCCGCGAGCACGCGAAGGGCTTCCGGCGACTCGAACACCGGCGCGACGAGTTTCTGCCCGCGCACGAGGAGCCCGTCGATCGCAGGCTTCCCACGGACGACCACCGCCTCGGCGATCGGGGTTGCGTATCGCGTGGACCGGGCCGCCCGGACCGACACGGGAAGCGTGGCCGTCGAGCCGTCCAGTTGGCACCGCACCGTGAGCGACCAGTCTCCGGCCGGCGCATTGGCCGGGACGGGCACCGCCATGGCGAAGTCGCCGTCGCGGCCGGTGGCGCGGTAGAACTCGCGGCAGGTCTCCCCATCGGGCCGCCGCACCGCGATGTGGAAGGGCAGGACCGCGCGGATCGGCCGGTCGGCGTGGTCGCGGAAGCGCACGCGCAAGACGATCGCCTCGCCGGCGGTCGCCTTCTGCGTAGCGGCCAGGTCGATGCGCTGGAGGGGCCTGGGCAGGACAGCCAGGACGCGGGCCGTCGTCGCCGAGAGGTCGCACTCCAGTGGCCCCAACTTGCCGAGCGCCTTCTCCTCCGTGCAGTCGTAGACGACCGCGTCGGACGGGGCGTCGGCCGTCGGGAGGAGCCTCTCGCGGACCTGGTGCCAGTCGGCCTGGGTCCGGACGTGGGAATCGTTGACGGCGACGACGTACCGCGCCTCGCCGCCGTCGATCTGCATGAGCGAGACCTTGGTGGCCGCGCCCTCCTGGGACGCGAAGATGCCGCGCCCCGTCTCGCCGAGGGCTTTGGCGAAGACCGGGGCGAGGACGACATGCCAGCGCTCGTATAGGAATGTATCGTTATCGCCGGCGACGATGTTGGGTGCCGTCCAACTGTGCGGCTTGCCGAGTTCCGTGAAGGGGAGGGCCAACCCGAGGGGCTCGGCGCCGGGGAGGCTCTCGGTCGTCTGGCCGTCGACGAGGACGCGTCCGCCCCCCTTGACGAAGGCGCCGACGGCGGCTGTCACGTCGCGGGGCATCGGGAAAGTCTGCCCGAGCACCACGAGGGCCTTCAGGTCGCGGGCACGCCCGGCCACGAGGTCCTCCTCCGTGACGAAGCGCGGGGTGTAGCCGAGGCGCGTGAGGACGACGAGGGCCTTGTAGTGGGGCGTGCCGTAGCCCATGACGAGGTGCTGGCGGCGGAACTGGCTGCGGGAGAAGAGGATGCCGACGCCGTGGTCGCTGCGGCCCTCCAGGGCGAGGGCGGCGAAGCGGTCGAGGAAGTCGCGCCCCGCCACGAGGTCGGCCTCGCCGCTCTTGCCCTTCGTGCGCTCCCAGTTGGTCTCGGGGTTCATCCCGGAGAGGACGTTGCTGAAGGCCTCGCAGGCGAAGCCGATGCCCGTCGCGCCGTGGGCGAGGCCGTGGGCGGCGACGCGCAGGAACTTGCCGGGCCAGGCGGCGCGGGCATGGGCGGCGGCCAGGGCGTTGCTGATCCAGATGGGCTTCGGGCCGCGGTGCATCTCCAGGAGCGCCTGCGTCAGCAGCCACTGGTACGCGTAGTCCGGCCCGCCGACCTGGTCGTTCCAGGTGCTCTGGTACGGGAAGTCCAGGGGCGCGTAGGCCGACGGGAAGTACTGGCCGAACCGGATGGCTGCGTGGTCGATCTGGACGCTTGCGGTGCTGCGCAGCGACGGGTAGAGGGCGCGCAGGTTCGCGGCGAACAGGCCATAGACTTCATTATAGATACCCATGAGATAGTCCGACCACGCGTCGAGGCGTTTTTCGAACGCCGCCCGCTCCTTCTCGTCGAGCGGCCGGGCGTACCGGGCGATCTCCTCGATCCAGGTCTTCGTGGGCAGGTCGATGGCCGGGGCGAACTCGGGCCGGCCGATCGAGGCCAGGTAGGCGATGTACTCGGCCTCGGTGACGGGCGGAAGGCCGGTGCGGCGCGTAAACTCGGCCGTCATCTGGCAGTCGATCCGGTCGATGTAGGCGCGGAGGGCCTGGGTCTTGTCGCCCCAGCCCCAGTAGGTCATGAGGCCCTTGCGCCCGCCGACAGCGTAGCCGGTCGTGTCCCACCCGTAGCAGAAGCCGCCGAAATTGGGGTAGAGCCCGTTGGCCTGGGCGGCCAGGATCAGGCGCTGACTCATCGAGTCAAGTTCCTCGGGCGCGTTCCGCGTCGGAAAGAAACTGGTCGGTCGCGTGTCCGGGTTGGCCAGAAGAATGGTGCCGGCCCGTGCGAGCGCATCGAGGTAGGGCTGCCGCGGGGTGTCGTCGCTGGCCATGTGGAAGACGGCGCTGATGCCGCTTTCCTTGAGCGTCTGCACCACGCCGTCCCAGTGGCGCTCGGCGATGGCGCGGCGCTCGTCGGGCGTGTTGGGCTTCTGCGGGTCGAAGCGCGGAAGCCGGGGCGGCGACTCGTCCTGGAGCGAGGCGGCGCTCCTGCGCAGCGTCGCCACAATCGAGAGCCGCGCAAGCGCCGCACGCCCATTGACCTGGAGCCGGTAATCCCCCGGTGCAAGATGGGACGTGTCGAGAAGGAGGGGCGCGGCCACGCCGTCGTAGAGGAGCACAGGGCCGTCTTCGTTGATCGCCTCGACCCGCACCGGACCGTCGAACCCCGCGAACGCGAGGGGCACCCTCTCGCCGACGAAGTAGGCCGTCCGGTCGAGGGGCAGGACGACCGCCGGCGCGGGCGAGGGGGCGGGCGGACGGGCTTCCTCCGCCGCGCTTCGGCCACTGGCACACGCGAGACAGGCCAGCCCCAGCACCACGAGGACTCGCTTCACAGGACTCTCCTTTGGCAGCCCATACCGGCCTTGCGCGCCAAAGCGCGGGGCATTGGGTACCGCGCAGGAAGGCGCGGGGGACAGACCCCCGCGCTACGGCGCCCTGGCGGCGCGCGGGATTCCGCTCGCGACAGCGGGCTCCGCGGCCCACTTCACCTATAACCGAGGTTGAGCCCGAGGGGTATCCGTGAAGATTGTCGCCGAGCCCGCCCCGACTCCCGGTCGGCGGTTGCACGGCGGCCGGCCTTGACGAACGGTGTTTGCCGCGTCGACTGGTCGCGCGGAACCAAGCCGTGAACCGGTCCCTGGCCGAGGAAGCAGACAGAGACCACCTTGTGATGATCGACTCGTCGCTCGTGCCCATCCAGGGCCAGACGGTCCGCGTCCTGACGGAGCCGGGCGAGATGGTCTGCTGCGGCCGCTACGGCACGCCGGCCACTACAGAGACTTCGGCTGCGGCTGCTTCCGCGCGAGCCGCCGGATGTACGAATCCCTGCCGCCGCCGTGGTTCGGCCTCGGCTGCGCCTCGGCCTCCGGTTCACGCCGCCGCTCCGGAGCACGGGCCATGAAAAAGTCTCGCTCTGGGTGGATCAGAAATGGGGAGCAGACCACGTTGCCTCGTAAGATACGAAGACCCAACAGTCGACCCGAAGCTGAGACACACAGGGCTTCTCTGGATGGGCAGGCACATCGCTACTCGGGCTGGCGTCCCTTGCGCCCCCCTTACCAAACAACGCGGACTCGGACGAACTTCGACGAACCTCCGCGGACCGCAACGGCGGGAAGTCCGTCGCGCGGAAGCGCGGCTGACCGGGGCGGGAACGCCGATTGACTTCAGAAACTGGCGGAGAGGGGGGGGATTCGAACCCCCGGTACCCAGAAAGGGCACGCCGGTTTTCGAGACCGGTCAGGGCTTCGCCTAAGCCTAGCCAGTAACGGCACTTAAGAAACCGGCCCCACTCCCTTGCCGACACCTTGCGAGAAACTTCGGATTCTTCGGTTAAGGCCAAGAGGAGATGCTGCCGGGGCTTCTTGCCGAACAGCGTCAGTGCGCCAGGTCGCCCGGCGCGGCCGCGAGACCTGTGCTCGTGCCCGTTTCGCGCATGATGCCATAGCGGCCTGCTAGGCCAGCCGGATGAGAACTGTCTGGCCATCGGGAGGAGGGGAACTCCGCGCGGGCCGCCCGGAAGGAACACCTGGAAAGAAGGCGTGAATCCGCGGCCCGGACCCGTTACAGTACCACGGCTTGGGGTCTGGCGCCGGGATGAGGCGGCTGTCCGTACCATCGCAAGGAGGGGCAGGACGCCATGAGGAGGAGGCGAGCCGCATCGCCTGCCGTCCGCCGCCGGGTCGGCAAGCCGCGAGACTTCCGTGGACTGGCCGACCAAGTCCTCCGCTATGCCGGGACCGACGTTCCCCCCGTGGATTTCCTGCGTGGAATCACGCAGATGCTTCTGGACGTCTCCGGATGCAGCGCCGTTGAACTCCGCGTGAAGAAGGAAGATACGTGTTACCTCTGTGAGGGCCGGCGGGGGAAACCTTTGACCGTGGCGATGGCCCGCCGCAACCCGGAGGAGAGCAGCGCGCTGCTCGCCTGCGCTCGAGACCCGGGTCGCATGGGGGAGATCTGTCGGGCCGTTGTCGAGCGGCGACGGTGCGGGCCGGCGCGCTCGCTGACGGCCTACGGCAGTTTCTGGACCGGGGACGCCAGGCGTGCGCTGCCGGGTGAAGCGGCGTCGGACGGCGCGGCCCCGGCCAGGACTCGCGGCGAACAGCCGGCCTACCCGTCGGTGGCCGTGATCCCGCTCGTGGCGGCCGATGAGACCATCGGGCTGGTGCTGCTGAAGAGCAAGAAGAGGGACTACTTCACTGAGGAGGAGGTCCGGTCCTACGAAGAGGTGGCGCCGACGCTCGGCCTGGCGCTGCTGAGCCGCCTTGCCCACACCGCGCTCCAGGAGCGGGTCAAGGAGTTGACGTGCCTCTACCACCTGGTGCAACTCGCGGAACGCCCGGGCATCACGTTGGCCGAGATCCTCCAGGGCATTGCCGAACTCCTGCCGCCGGCTTGGCAGTATCCCGACATCACGTCGGCGCGGATCGTCCTCGACGACCGCCCTTACGCCACGCCGCGCTTCACCGACGGCGTCCACAAGCAATCCGCCGACCTCGTCATCAGCGGCCGCCGGCGTGGGACCGTCGAGGTCACCTATGCCGCGGAGAGGCCGGACCTGGACGAAGGGCCGTTCCTGGACGAAGAGCGAAGCCTGATTGACACCGTGGCGCGGCAGGCGGCCGCCCTGATCAAGCGGCGGCAGGCCGACGAGGACAAGGCGAACCTTCAGGACCAGTTGCGGCACGCGGACCGCCTGGCCACGATCGGCCAACTGGCCGCGGGGGTGGCGCACGAGTTGAACGAACCGCTGGGCACGATCCTCGGGTTTGCCCAGTTGATCCAGAAACAGCCCGGCCTGCCGGAGGCGGTGGCCCCGGACCTGGAGAAGATTGTGACCACCTGCCTGCACGCGCGGGAGATCATCCGGAAACTGATGCTGTTTGCGCGGCAGATGCCGCCCCAGAAGACCCGCGTCGACCTCAACGCCGTCATCGAGGAGGCGCTGTACCTGCTGGAGTCGAGGTGCTCCGGCGCCGGCATCGCCCTGGTGCGGCGGCTCTCCGGCCGGCTTCCCGCGATTACGGCGGACCGCTCGCAGTTGCACCAGGTCCTGGTGAACCTGGCGGTCAACGCCATCCAGGCCATGCCTGCGGGAGGCACGCTGACGGTGGGCACGCGGGCGTCGGGCCGCCACGTGGTGCTGCGCGTGGAAGACAACGGCATCGGCATGAACAAGGAGGCGCTCGACAGAATATTCATCCCGTTCTATACAACGAAAGACATCAACGAAGGCACGGGGCTCGGCCTGCCGGTGGTGCACGGCATTGTGACGTCCCACGGGGGCACGATCGACGTCACGAGCGCCCCCGGCGTGGGCACGCGGTTCGAGATCCGGCTGCCCAAAGCCGCCCCGGCCCCTCAAGAGGAACGCGATACCCATGGCCGCCGCAAGTAAACATCCTGCGATCCTGGTGGTGGACGATTCGCCCAGCACGCTCGAAATCCTCGAGCGGAACCTGACGCCCCGGGGCTACCGGGTCCTGACCGCCCCCGGGGTGGCCGAGGCCATCCGGATTGCCGAGACCACGCCCATCGACCTCGTGATCACCGATCTGAAGATGCCGCGGGTCAGCGGCCTGGACCTGGTGCGCCACGTCCGAGAGAACCTCAGGGATACGGAAGTCATCGTAATCACGGGGTTCCCGTCCGTCGAGGGCGCCGTCAAGGCCGTGAAGACGGGTGCCGAGGAATACCTCGCCAAGCCGTTCACCGACGAGGAACTCTTCTCGGCCGTGAAGCGCGCCCTGGAGAAGCGCACGGCCCGGCGGGCCGGCCGCAGCGCCGCCTCGAGCGCCCCGCCGCCTACGCCGTACGGCATCGTGGGCAAGTCCGAGCCGATGGCGCGGGTCTTCAAGGCCATCAGCAAGGCCGCTGCCACCTCGGCCACCGTCCTGATTACGGGCGAAAGCGGCACAGGCAAGGAACTGGTCGCCCGTGCCATTCATTACAGCAGCCCGCGTTCCTCCGCCTCGTTCGTGCCCGTCAACTGCGGCGGGATACCCGAGGGGCTGCTGGAAAGTGAACTGTTCGGGTTCGTCAAGGGTGCGTTCACGGGGGCCTCGGAATCCCGGGCCGGATTCTTCCAGACGGCGGACGGGGGCACCATCTTCCTCGATGAGATCAGCGAGACCAGCCTCTCGATGCAGGTCAAACTGCTTCGCGTGCTCCAGGACAAGACCGTGTACATGGTCGGATCCAGCCGCGGCCGGGTCGTGGACGTGAGAGTGCTGGCCTCCACGAACAAGCATCTGCCGACGCTGGTGAAGAAGGGGCTCTTCCGGGAGGACCTGTTTTTCCGGCTCAACGTGATCACGATTGAACTGCCGCCCCTCCGGGAGCGCGGCGACGATATCCTGCTGCTTGTCCACCATTTCGCGGCGAAGTACTCGAAGGAACTCGGCCGGCCGACGCCGCGGTTCTCGGACGAGGCCCTGAAGGTTCTGCGGGACTACCACGCGTGGCCGGGCAACGTGCGGGAGTTGGAGAACACCATCTACCGGCTTCTCGTGATGACGGAGGACGAGTGCATCGAGATTCCGGACCTGCCCCCCGTGATGCGTTTCTCCGCACTGCGGGAGCCCAGCGTGAACCGGACGCTGGCGGAGGTCGAGGCCGAATACATCCGCAACGTTCTGGCCAGCGTCGGGGGCAACAAGACCACCGCCGCGAAGATCCTGGGGATTGACCGCAAGACGCTGCGGGAGAAACTCAAGGCCACCTCCGAGCCGCCGCCCGAACGGTAACCCGCGTGCGGCGGGGCGTTTCGCCCCACTGGTTCATATTCCCCCACCTGTTTGCCGACCGCGGCCGCGCACGGCCACCACCGCCGGCTTTCCCGCACAAGCGCCTGTAACCAGTTTTGACTCCGATTTTCGACACATTTCAGTCCATGCCGGCGTTTCCGCCACTGCCCCGTGTGACTGGCACAACGTTTGCGTCTTCTGCACCTCGTCGCGTGTGGCCATTAGGCCTCATGCGTTCTGCACGTTGGGCGTGGAGAGAGACTCGAGCCTCTGGTGCACGAACTCTCGCACCTGAAACGAAAAGGAGGCCGGACCATGTCGACGCCGCACCGCGACCTCTGCTCGACATGCGCTCGCGCACCCACATGCAGCAACCGAGGGACTCCCGCCAAACCCGTGAACTCCTGCGCGTCGCTTGAGGCCTACACGGACCTGTGCAGCACGTGTAATCACGCGACCACTTGCGGGAACCACGGCACGTCGCTGCGGCCCGTTTTCTACTGTGAGGAGTTCGACGCCTATGTCCCCGTCGCGGCGGACACCGCCCCGTGGACTCCGACCCGGGAAACGGTGCGCGACTATCGAGGCGTCGGCCTCTGCGCGGATTGCGACAATCGCGAAACCTGCGTCGTGCCCAAACCCGAAGGCGGCGTCTGGACCTGCGAGGCCTACCGATAGAATGATACGAAACACCGCGACGACACAGCCCGCCGAGGCGGGCAGCCTGGAGGGCGTCGACCTGGAGGGCGTCCGGGAAATCCTCCGCCAGCACGAGCACGACCGGGGCGGACTGATTGCCATCCTCGAAGCGGTCCAGGTCCGGTACGGCTACCTCCCCGAAGCGGCCCTCCGGACCGTCGCTGACGAAACCGGCCGGCCCCTGGTAGACGTTTTTGGAGTGGCCACGTTCTACCGGTTCTTCACGCTGAAGCCGCGCGGCAAACACCTCGTCTGCGCGTGCCTGGGGACGGCCTGCCACGTCCGGGGCGCGGCGCGGATCGTCGAGGAGTTCGAGCGGCAACTGGGCATCCCACGGGGCGAAACCACCCCCGACAAGCAGTTCACGCTGGAGACCGTCAACTGCCTGGGCGCTTGCGCGCTGGGTCCGGTCGTCGTCATTGACGGGCGATACTTCTCGAAGGTCCGCAGGTCCCGGGTGCGGCAGATGCTCGACGACGCCGCCAAGGGGTTCGCCGGCGGCGACCTCCGAGAGGACGGCCGGGTGTTCCCCATCGACGTCAGTTGCCCGCGCTGCAACCGCAGCCTGATGGACGCTGAGCACGCCGTGGACGGTCTGCCCTCGATCCGGCTGGTGGTGGCGGCCCCCCGACTGGGCTCGGGACAGGCTCCAGGCCGCCAAGTCCCCTGGCTCCTGTCGTCGCTGTACGGTAGTCCGAGCGCGGCCTTGCCCGACACCATCCCGGTCGGCACGATCGCCGAGGTATTCTGCCCCCATTGCCATGCGGAACTGGCGGGCCGCGCTGCCTGCACCACCTGCGGCGCCCCGATGCTCCTCGTGTTGGTCCGCGGCGGAGGTGTCGTCCAGATGTGCAGGCGGCAAGGATGCCGGGAACGCCGCCTCGACCTTGATGGCGTGAACCTGTAGGGGAGAGCGTCGGCACCGGTTTGCCCAGGCCGTCCCGAAGCCATAGGAAATGTTCATGCAGAAGATGGCATCCATCCAGGACCTGAAAACGTTGCGTGAGCGATTGAGCGCCCCGCTGGCCGTCCCCACGGCGACGATCGTCATCCCTGCGGGGACGTGCGGCCTGGCCAGCGGGGCAGAGGATCTCGTACTCGCGGCCAAGCGCGAAATCCTCGCCCAGGGACTCGCCCAGACCGTGCGTCTGCGTGTCACGGGGTGCCACGGCTTCTGCCAGATGGAGCCCTCGCTCCTCGTCGAGCCACGGCGGACCTTCTACCCCACGGTGTGCCCCAAGGACATGGGACGCATCGTCCGTGCCGCAGCGCGGGACGAAGTGCTGGCCGACCTTTTGCTCGTGGATAGCGAGACGGGCGAGCCCGTGGAGAAGCAGGAGGATGTCCCGTTCTTCCGCACGCAGGTGCGGGGCATCCTGGCCGGCAACGAGCGGGTAGACCCCACGCGCATCTACCACTACATCGCCGCCGGCGGGTACGAGACCTTCGCCGACATGCTGGCGGCGCGCCGTCCCGAAGACGTCGTGGACGAGGTCAAGCGCTCGGGCCTGCGCGGCCGGGGCGGCGGCGGGTTCCCGACGGGGCTGAAATGGGAGAGGCTGGCCCGGCAGCCGGGCCCTCGCGGCAAGTGTCTCGTCTGCAACGCCGACGAAGGCGACCCCGGCGCCTATATGGACCGCAGCGTCCTCGAAGGCAATCCCCACAGCATCATCGAGGGTATGGTCATCGGCGCCTTCGCGACGGGGGCTGCCGAGGGGATCGTCTACGTCCGCAACGAGTACCCGCTGGCCATCCGGCACCTGACGATCGCGCTCGGGCAGGCCCGCGAACTCGGGGTCCTGGGTGAGAACATCCTCGGGAGCGGCCTCGCGTTCGACATCCAGATCGTCTGCGGCGCCGGCGCCTTCGTGTGCGGCGAAGAGACCGCCCTCATCCGCTCCATCGAGGGCAAGATGGGCGAACCGCGCCAGCGGCCCCCCTTCCCCATCCAGAGGGGCATCAACGGGAAACCCACCGCCATCAACAATGTCGAGACGTGGGCCAACATTCCCGTCATCCTCCGCCAGGGCGCCGAGGAGTTCGCGAAGATCGGCACCCAAGGCAATTCGGGCACCAAGATTTTCAGCTTGGTCGGAAAAATCCGGAACACCGGTCTCGTGGAAGTGCCGATGGGTATCACTTTCCGCCAGATCGTTTACGATATCGGCGGCGGCCCGGCCGGGAAGGCCAGGATCAAGGCCGTCCAGACCGGCGGCCCGTCCGGCGGGTGCATCCCGGCCGAAAAGTTCGACCTCCCCATCGACTACGACAGCCTGGCCCAAGCCGGCTCCATCATGGGGTCCGGCGGCATGATCGTGATGGACGCCAACACCTGCATGGTGGACGTCGCCAAGTACTTCATGAACTTCCTGAAAGACGAATCCTGCGGCAAGTGCTTCACCTGCCGCAAAGGCACGCAGCGGATGTACGAGATTCTCGACGACATCGCCAACGGTCGGGGCACGCTCGAGCACCTCGATCTGCTGGAGGAACTGGCCCGTACCGTCAAGGACACCACGATGTGCGGCCTGGGGCAGACGGCGTCGAACCCGGTCCTGAGCACCCTGCGGTACTTCCGCCAGGAGTACGAACGGCACGTCGTGGACAAGAAGTGCGACGCGTTTGTCTGCCGCAACCTCGTCGGCGCCTCCTGCCAGGCCGCGTGCCCGCTGGAAACCGAAGCGTGGCGTTACGTGGCCCTCATCGAGAAGGGCCGGTACGACGAGGCCTACCGGGTCATCCGGTCGGCCAACCCGTTTCCTTCGATCTGCGCGCGGGTCTGCGACCGCAAGTGCGAGCAGAAGTGCCAGTTGGGGATCAGCGGCGGCGAGCCCGTCGCTGTCCGCGCGCTGAAGCGGTTTGTCACCGACCGCGTGGACCCGTCGGTCTACAAGCCCGCGAAGGCAGCGCGGCGAGGCAAAGAGGCCGCCAAGGTGGCGGTTGTCGGGGCCGGCCCGGCCGGCCTGTCGGCCGCCCACCACCTCGCGCTCCTGGGATGCAAGGTGACGCTCTTCGATGCGGAAGATGAACCGGGCGGCATGCTCACGAGTTGCATTCCGCCTTACCGCCTGCCCCGCAGCGTGCTCAAGAAGGAGATCGCATCGCTCCTCGACGGCAACGTCACGGTCAAGTGCGGAACGGTGCTCGGGCGGGATATCACCATTGACGGCCTTTTCGCGGACGGCTTCAAAGCGGTCTTCCTCGCCCTGGGCGCCCACAAGAGTTGGCGGCTGGACCTGGCGGGCGAGGCCCTCGAAGGCGTCTACCCCTCCATCGAGTTCTTGAAGGCCTTCAACCTCCGGGGCGAGGAACTCGCCGGCGGCCACGTGGCGATCATCGGCGGCGGCAACTCCGCCGTCGACGCCGCACGCGTCGCCATCCGTCAGGAGAACGTCCAGAGCGTTGCCCTGCTCTACCGCCGCACCAGCCAGGAGATGCCCGCCTATGCCGAAGAGGTCGATGCCGCCATCGAGGAGGGGATCCGGCTTGAGACGCTCGTCTCCCCGGTCAAGATCCGCTACATCGACACGGCCGTGAAGGAAGGCATCACGGTTGAAACGATGGTCTCGCCGGTCCGGATCTACTCGCAGAACGGCCGCCTCGTGGGCATCGAGTGCATCCGCAACACGCTCGGCGAGATCGACGCCAGCGGCCGCCGCAGGCCGGTCCCCGTGCCGGGCAGCGAGTTCAGCCTCTCGCTGAACACGCTCATCGTCGCCATCGGCGAACGCCCCGACAGCGACTGCCTCCCCGCGATGGGCCTGGTGCTGGACAAGGGCGGCCGGCTCCAGGTCGATCCGCGAACGCTCCGCACCAGTCGCGAAGGCGTCTTCGCAGGGGGCGATCTGGTGACGGGCCCCAACACGGTCGTCGACGCCATCGCCGCGGGGCGTCGCGCGGCAGGGGTGATCGACCGCTACCTGCGCGGGCAGGAACTCGCGGAACCGCCACGCATCCGGTTGCCCGACGTTTTCGTCGAGTCCGCCCCCGTCAGCGATGAGGAGCGCGACGATGCCGCCCGGGCCGAGCCCCCCGCGCTGCCCATCCAGGCGAGGCAGAAGAACTTTGCCGAAGTCGAACTGGCCTTGTCCGTCGAAGAGGCCATGCGCGAGGCCCGCCGGTGTCTGCGATGCGACCTCGCGTTCACACAACCCCAGAGCGAAGAGGCCTGCAGCGCGGCCGCAGGGGGAACCTCCGCATGATCACGCTGACCATCAACGGCCTGCCGGTCTCCGTCGAGGAAGGCTCCACGCTACTGGAGGCCGCCCAGTTCATCGGCTTCCCCATCCCGACCCTCTGCCACATGGAGGGCCTGACGCCATACGGCGCCTGCCGCCTGTGCGTTGTGGAGATCGGCCAGGGGCCGAAGGCCAAACTCGTTACATCGTGCACGTACCTTGCGGAACCGGGCCTCAAGGTCCGCACGGCCTCGTCGCGCGTCGTTCGGGCCCGCAAGATGATCCTGGAACTGCTGCTGGCCTCGTGTCCGCAGTCGAAGACCATCCAGGACCTCGCCGCGGCGCACAACGTGCGGCAGCAGCGGTTCCGGCAGGAGCACGAGACCTGCATCCTGTGCGGACGGTGCGTCCGGATGTGCCGCGAGCAGATGATGGCCGGCGCCATCGGCTTTCGCTATCGCGGCGAGAAGCGGAGCATCGGCACGCCGTTTGACGTCAAGAGCGACGTCTGCCGCCTGTGCGGCGCGTGCCTGTACGTGTGCCCGGCGTGCGAACTCCGCTGCACGTTTACCGAGCCGGACAAGGCCATCTGCGGCGCGTGCGCCAACCTGAGCCCGCCCTGCTTCGACAAAGAAGGCTTCGACGACATGCTGTGCTACATGCAGCCCTGTGTGGCCTGCGAAATCCAGCCGAACACGTAACCGGAAAGGAACCAGCGACCATGTCCGTCACGCTCTCCAGGGTCAACGCTTCGGCCGCCACGCTCTCCAAGAACCGCACGGTGGGCTCCGTCGTCCCCGCCTCGGGTATGTGCGTCACCTGCGTCGACGGGTGCATCGGCATGTGTGAGGTCGGCAAGTCGGCCTATCGCGGCCACGAGGTCATCTACCCGCAGCCGTTCGGCGTCATCACGACGGCGGCGGAGAAGACCTACCCCGTGGACTACTCCCACTTCAACATCATGGGCACTGTCATCGGCGCCCACGGCGTGGAGGCCGACAGCGACAAGGCCATCTTCCCGGCCGTCAACCTCGAAGTTGCCATCGGCCACGACAAGGGGATCCGGTTCCGCTACCCGTGGATCATCCCCGGCATCGGCTCGACCAACATCGCCAAGAACAACTGGGAAGGCCTGGCCATCGGGTCGGCGCTGGCCGGGACCGGCCTGACGATCGGCGAGAACGTCGTCGGCATGGACCCCGAATCGGTCATCAAGACAGGCCGCGTCGTCGACACCGCCGACCTCAAACGCCGCGTCAAACTCTACCAGGATCACCAGCGAGACGGGTACGGTGCCATCATCGTCCAGGCCAACATCGAGGACACGCGGCTGGGCGTCCAGGAATACGCCATCGAGAAACTCGGCGTCCAGTGCGTCGAACTCAAGTGGGGCCAGGGCGCCAAGAACATCGGCGGCGAAGTCAAGATCAAGGACCTCCAGAGGGCCCAGGTCCTCCACGAGCGCGGCTACCTGGTGCTGCCCAACCCGACCGACCCGGACGTCATCCGCGACTTCCAGCGCGGCGCGTTCAAGGAGTTCGAGCGGCACTCGCGCGTCGGCATCGTCACCGAGGAGGGTTTTGCCAAGCGGGTCGAGGAACTCCGCCAGGCCGGCGCCAAGTACGTGTTCCTGAAGACCGGCGCCTACCGTCCGGCCGACCTGGCCCGGGCGCTCGTGTTCGCCTCGAAGTATGGCATTGACCTGCTGACCGTCGACGGCGCCGGCGGCGGCACCGGCATGAGCCCCTGGCGCATGATGAACGAGTGGGGCGTTCCGCCGGTCTATCTGCATTCCCTGCTCCACCAGTACGCCACACGCCTAGCCCAGAAAGGGGCCCCGCTGCCCACCCTGGCCCTCGCGGGGGGGTTCGCCTTCGAGGACCAGATCTTCAAGGGACTCGCCCTCGGCTCACCCTTCGTGAAACTCATCGGCATGGCCCGCGCGCCCATCGCCGCCGCCATGGTCGGCAAGACCATCGGCCTCGCAATCGACAGCGACGAAATGCCCGTGTACATCGAACGCTTCGGCCACACGAAGGACGAGATCTTCGTGACCGCCAGTCACCTGCGCAAGGAACTGGGCGACGACGCCTTCGAGAAGCTCCCGGCCGGCGCCCTCGGCCTCTACACCTACTACGAGCGGCTGGCACAAGGCCTTCGCCAACTGATGGCCGGCAGCCGCAAGTTTGCGGTCGAGTACATTTCCCGCGACGACCTCGCCGCTCTTACCCGCGAAGCCGCGGAGGTCAGCGGCGTACCGTACGTTACGAACGTCGACCAGGAGGAGGCCGCACGAATCCTTGACAGTTAGGATTGGCGCACCCGGTTTCCGGCGGCCAACGCCTATGTGGGTGGGAGACTTCGCCTCGTAACACCGTGAGTGGCTTGGCGCCCGCGGTTGGCGTCTTCTCAGATCGTCGTGCGTGTACTGTTTCCTGGCCGTCCCCGCCATTACGTGTACCCCGGCCAACAGCATCCCGCACATCGACGCCCCTGCCGCACAGCCCACGAGGCAGTCGAACCAATGGTTGCCGGGCCGGGAAGGTCTCAGCTCCCACTCCTGCACGTCACGGCCGTGGCCGTGGGCGAGCGTCTGGATCCCGCGCGGCGTGTGATATAGACGCGGACCTCGTAGGAAAGGTGCGCTAACGAAAGCGTGACACACTGCCCCTCGGCAACGACACCCCCACGTTGGTCGTCGCTCACGATCCCCCCGAAAAACAGGCTGCCCGCGCCTGTCTGGCGCGCGGCCGACCAACTGGGCTTGAAGCCCCCTGAGCCACCAAAGTGTGGCACGACAACGTGACACATGCAGATGATGGGATTTCAATGTTGACAGCCGCCAAGATCCGGGATAGAGTATCGCTTCGGACGTTGACGCCGCGCCTCGACGATCGGGTGCGAGCGCGAGGCTTCGGCCACCAGCTTTCCGCCCCCGCCGAGGCCCCTGAAGGAGGTGGACTGACCATGACCAAGAGCCGAGGCAGGTCAACGAGGTCGGCCCGCACTGACACCACCCCTGGGAGGCTCCGTGCGAGGCATCAGCAGGCGATGGCCGCGCGGCGAGCGATCCTCGCCAAGTACGAGCCACAGCGCCGCCCGTTCATTGAGCGCGCTTTATCACTAGACCGGGGCGGCGAGGAATACCGCCGGTTCGTGGACGAGGGACTCGTTCCGGGCACCGACGCGGATCGCCGGCGGTTCCGTGAAATCGAGAACGCCCGCGAGGCGGAACTCGCCGCATGGGAACGACAGTACGGTCTGACTCCTGGGACCCAGCCGACGAGCGAGCAGATCATGCGGATTGGGGGAGCCGCGCAATCCTTGGCTGAAGCGCTCCAACGGACGGAGATGCCGGACTGCCCCGCGCACTTGGCCCAAATCGATGTCCGTGGCCGATGGGCGGGGCTTCGTCGTGCCCTGGACCTGGTGATTGGCCCCCGGCTCGGCACGCGCGTCAGGGTCAAGTCCGCAGGCTCCCCTTCGGGGGCCTGGCCACCGTTCGAGGTGGCCGTTCATCTCGGCATGCTAAGACGGTGCGTTGAGAAGGTCGGCACGTGGCTCGGCCGATGGGATCGGGCCAAGAGGCGGCCCGATGTTCCCCCGGCAGTCACGAAGGAACTCGAGCGAAGTGCGGAGGGACTGCGACGATCAACCGAGGCGGTCGCAGGCCGACAAGATGAAACGGCGGCCCTCGCTTCGGCAAGACTCCCCTGGCCGAGCGGGGCGTTTTCGAGCGGGACCGACCTTGCCGAGTCGCTCAATGTGCCTCCGAAGAAGCGGGGTGCCTTCCATAAACGCCTCCAGCGCTTCCGGGAGAAGCACTCCAACGACTCCGGGTATGTGGTCTCCGTGGAAGGGTCCGGACCACGCGACGCTCGATACCTGCACTCGGTACAGTACGTCTACGCGGAGATCTGTAAAGGCCTGAGCACCGTCGACGATTCTGTAGTGTCAGGCTAACGTCAATCCAGGAAGAGCCCGGACTCACCAAACACCGTTCATAGAGCACCAGCCCCACAATGCTCGACTGACGTGCCGTCGGGCGAAAGTCGATCGAGAAAAAATCTGGACCTGCCAAACACCGTTCGTAGAGCGCCAGCCCCACAATGCTCGACTGACGTGCCGTCGGGCGAACGTCAATCGACCCCACCTTGTCCGGCTTCTGTTGTAGCATGCTCGCGCCATGACCAGGCGAGCAGAGATCACGCGAGCTTCTGATCTCCCGAGGGAGATCCTGAGGCGAATGCTGGAGCGCACTGAGCAGGTGATTGGGCCGGAAATCCCTGCCGTTGAAGAGAGCGGTAAACCCCTCCGGGGGCACGTTCAACTGTTCCGCGCCGGCCTTCCAGGTCCGCACGCGCACGTTGCGCAGCGCCACCGGGCCGTAGTCGCCCTGGAAGATGATGGGCCCCCTGGGCACCTGTTTGCGATCCCAGTTCGTGCCGGTGGCGTACGGCACTTCCTGGTCTTCCTGGATCACCTGGCCATTGTGCACAACCTTGACGAACCTGGCGTGGGCCGTCTTCCTGCCGGCCTTGTCGAATCGGGGTGCCTGGAAGATGATGTCGAAGGTCTGCCACTCGCCGGGCGGTTTGGCGGCGTTGACCTTGGGCGGCGAGCCCTCGTCGATGTGGTGGTAAGACGGTTTGGCCTCGGCCCGGGGATAGATGCCACCGCAGTGGCCCGCCGTGGGCTTCTCTATGCCGTGGCTGTCCAGAATCTGGATTTCATAGTTGCCATGGAAGATCACGCCGGAGTTGGAGCCCTTGGCCACCATGAACTCCACGTGCAACTCGACGTCGTCGAACGTCTGCTTCGTCACGAGGCTTCGTGTCCGGCCGGTCTTGCCGTTGATCATGACGCCGGCGCCCGGCTTGCCGGCCAGACGTTTGCTGTCGCTCGAATCGACCATGGCGTCGCCGGCCACGTACCAATCGCCGGTCGGTTGGTGCCAGACGCCGAAGTGGTCGTCGGCGCCGAGCGGCGTCCAGCCATCTTCACCGGCTGTGGCGGCCCGGCCGAGCAGAAGCAGAAGCGTTGTGGCCAAGACTCGCAACCAAGTAGACGGCATCGCTGTCATGTGCATGGTCTCCAATCTACAGTGTCCACCCTCTGCGGTACTCGCGTCGAACGAACTGGTTCGCCTCCGGACAGTTGGTGACCTTCATGTTTTCCGCGTCCCACTCCAGTTTCCTGCCGGCGCGATGGGCCACCGTTCCGAGCAGCACCGTCTCGGTCAGGGGTCCGGAATAGTCGAAGTGGCAGCCGGTCGGACTGCCGGTCTTGCATGCGGTTATCCACTCCTCTGCGTGGGACAGTCCTTGGGGAAGCCGTGGCCGCACGACACCGGCAAACTGGTCTTCCGGATACAGATTGAACCTGCCATAGTCGGCTATCAGCAGCCCTTTGGAACCAACGAAGATCGTGGCTTCGGGCCAGTCGGGCATGTTGTGCTCTTTCTGCAGCGGGGGGCGTTTGCCGCCATCGTACCATGTCAGTTCCACCGGCGGCAGGTCGCCCCGTTTGGGGAACGTCCACTTGCTGATGAGCCAGGGGGGCGCACTTTCCTTGTGGGCAGGCTTGGCGCTTTCCGCCTCCACCGTAAGAGGGTACTTCAGGTCGAGCGCCGAGAACGGAAGGTCAATCATGTGGCAGCCCATGTCGCCGAGCCTCCCGTTGCCGAAATCCCACCAATTTCGCCAGGCCTTGGGGTGATAGCAGGGGTGGTAAGGGCGAACGGGAGCCGGGCCCAGCCAGAGGTCCCAGTTCAGGTGCTCCGGAACGGGCAGTGTATTCTTCGGCCGATCGCCGGGGGCCCATGCCTGATCGCACCAGCAGTGGACTTCCCTCACCTCTCCTATCGTTCCGGCTTTGACCAGGGCCACCATACTGCGATAGTTGTAGCCGGAGTGCGCTCCCGTCCCAAGCTGCGTGGCCAGCCCGTACCTTCTGGCCACTTGGGTTGCCACGCGGACCTCGTGGATGTCGCGGCCCATCGGTTTCTCGCAGTAACAGTGTTTGCCCATTTTCATGGCCATCACACTGACGGGGATGTGTGTGTGGTCCGTCGTGGCCACGACCACGGCGTCGATGTTCTTGTTCTCCATGTCCAGCATCCTGCGGAAGTCCCGGTAGGTCCTGGCCTTCTCGTGGCGGCCGGACGCCTTCGCCAGGTAGTTCGCATCGACGTCACACAAGGCGACGACGTTCTGATCGGCCATCCCTTGAATGACCTGCCATCCGCGATTGCCCACGCCGATGAAGGCCAGGTTGACCTTCTCGCTCGGCGGCGTATGCCCCGCGCCTCCGAGGACATGTCGAGGCACCGTCACACAGCCCGCCAGCGCAGCACCGGCAACCGACTTCCGCAGGAAGTCTCGGCGTTTCAAACGATTGTCACGTGACGTCACGGCGTGCTCCTTTCTTGTCCTATCTGGGCACCGTCCGGCAGATGACGTTGACGCAAGCGGGCTTGCCCGAAGCGAGGGCGCGCTGGAGAGCGGGACGGATGTCCCCGGGCTTTGCGACAAGTTCGCCGTGCCCTCCGAATCCCTCCACCCACTTGTCGTAGCGAACGTGCCCCAGTTCGGTCGCCACAAGGCGGTCTTTTCCGTATAGGCCTATCTGGCCGGCCTTGATCATGCCCCAGGCGCCGTCATTGACGATGACCGCCACCACCGGGAGATGGTGGCGCAGGGCCGTGTCCATCTCGACAGCGCTCAGGCCAAAAGCGCCGTCGCCGCATATCAGGAAGACGTTTCGGTCCGGGTTGGCTGACTTCGCAGCCAGGGCGAAGGGCAGCCCAACGCCCAAACATCCCATGGGACCGCTGGTTACCCCCATCACGTCGCCGGGACGTTCGGCGGGCAGGACGCCCATGGACCAGACGCTCGTGAATCCGCCATCGAGAATGTAGCGTGCGTCCTTGCCTCCGAAATCACGAAGCTCTTCGGCGACCCGCAACGGATGGCACGGAACGGCGTCGAGATTGATCTTGGCGCGGCCCCATTTCACGCCCCGCTTGACCGCCTCCTTGGCCTCCTTGGCCCATGGACGGTTGGCCGTATTCGGCAGAGCGTCTTGGAGGTCTTCGAGCACGTGGGCGATGTCGCCGGCAACCGCGCAGTCGGGCCCCCGGTTGAAACCCAAGCGGGAGGGTTCGATGTCCACTTGGATCACCTTCGTCGGCTTCGGGAACATTCGTCCGTAGCCCATCATAAAGTCGACCCGCACGCCCAACAAGAGCACGGCGTCGGCCCGAAGCGCGGCAGAAGATGCTGGAAACACCGAAAGCGGATGCGAGTCGGGCAAGGTGCCCCGGCCTCCCGCATGGGTGACAACCGGGATGCCGGTGTGTTCGGCGAAGCCCTTCAACGCCGCCTGCGCTTCGGACCATCGGCAGCCCGCCCCGGCCACAATCACCGGGCGCTCGGCTTCGGAGAGTATCGTGGCGGCCTCGGCGATGCAGTCCCGGCTTCCTCGGGGACGGTCTATGGCGCGATAGTTCTCGGGAAACCGTGCCTGGGATTTCTTCACGCGGTTCATGAGCTGGCCTTTCGCAGGTTTTATGCGGCGCGGGTGGCGGTGGAGAAGAGTTGTGCGAGGGTTCCGGCCATTTCGCGTAAGCCCCTGCGCCGGGGGGCACAGGCGAAAATGGTTTGCCGGATCGTTTCCTCGCGGACGGCG
>DATKZB010000173.1:0-19990 GCA_035528235.1 Phycisphaerae bacterium | reverse complement strand
GGCCGCGCCGGCCTTCTCGAGGGTCTTGGCGATGAGGGCGGCGTTCTGCGCGACCGCCTCGGCCTGCTCTTTCTCGTCGGCCGTCTTGGGTTTCTCGGGCTTCTTCGGTTTCGCGTCGGGCGGCGGCGTGTCAGAGACCGTGTAGACGAGGTCGCGCCCTTCCTGGCGAATCAGGGCGTCTTTGGGCACCAGCATGGCCTCGTGCTCCGCGCCGACCGGCAGGCGGACCCCGGCAAAGAGACCGGCGACAATCGTCGGCCGGCCCGCGGCGATCTCGTTCAGCACGTCCACGCGGACCGTCACGGTGTGCGTGCCCGCCGCCGAGGCCGGGACGATCTGCGACACCTCGCCCGCGAACTCGCGGTCCGTCCCCAGCGCCTCGAAGACCACGGGCGCCTTGGCCCCCTTCGCCAGGCCCGGCAGGTAACGCTCGGGCACGTCCAACCCGACGCGGACCACGTCCAGGTCGATGACCTCGGCGACCGCGCCGCCGGGCATCAGCCACTCGCCGACCTCACACGCCTTCCGGACGACGAACCCGTTGAACGGCATCGCCACGGTCGTCTTGGCCAGCGTGTCGCCCAGTTCCTCGACGGCGGCCGTCTGCGTAGCCACCTGGGCGCGGGCCCGGTCGATGTCCTCGATGCGGAAACCGCTCCGCACCAGCGCCAGGTACGCCGCGTCCTCGGCCACTTTCTCCTTGGCCTGGCGGAAGGAGGCCTGGACCGAGTCCATCTCGGCCTGGGTGCTGGCGCCGTCGGCCAGGAGCCGCGTGGTCCGGGCGTGCTCCTGGGTCCACTTCTCGAAGGCCGCCTGCGACGCCTTGGCGCGGGCCTCGGCCTGGTCGATCTCCTCCTTGCGGTAGCCCTGCTCGAACTTCCGCAGGTCGGCCCGGGCGGCATCGAGCAGCCCCTGGGCGCGCCGCAGCTGGAACTCGACGGGCAGGCGGCGCATCTGGCACAGCGGCCGCCCCGCCTCGACGTAATCGCCGGCATCGACGAACATCTTCTCGATGCGCCCCGCCACCTCGGCGCTGACCACGCTGCGGCGGCGCGCCCCGGCCGTGCCGACCAGTTCGACCGCGCGGCGAACCGTGCGTTTCTCGACGGGCTCCAGATACACTCCCGCGGGACCGAACTGCCCCTGGGCGGCGCTCGCCAGCACCAGGGCTGCTGCCAGTATTCCGACGGCCATTCGTATCGATCGCATCGTTTCCAGGCTCTCCCGGTACAGGGGACGTGCCCCGTTCATTTCCCCGCGCCGACTGTTAACAGACGTTAACCATCCGGCCCGTTATCATACGGACCGCCGCCGGCCGCGTCAACCGCCTCAGGGCCTCCGGAGCGACGATGGGCGCACGGACGGGGCGCGACCGCGCCCGGTGGCACGAAACGTGTCAGGCCGCTCAGAAACTGATGCTGAAACCCGTGAACAGGAAGTCGCGCGGCTTGCGATCGAGATAGGCTTGGCCAGGGTAGAACCGGCCGTACCGGAAGGTCCAGGAGAGGTCGCTGAGGATCCGCCACTCGACGAAGACGTCGATCTCCTGCCCGACGTCGGCCGAGGTGTCGGCGGCCCGGAAGTCGCTGATCGGTCCGTCCTTGTCCGCCTTGAACAGGAAGTAGTAGTCGGCCCCGACGTCGATGCGGCCGGCCGCGGTCTTCTTCTCGTAGGGCGTAAACCGGCCGCCCATCCGCAGGAATTGCAGGTTCGTGAACCGCGCCCCCAACGCCAGACCGCTGTTGACGTACCCGAACCCCTGGAACGCCTGGTCGGCGGTGCCCGCCGTGTTGCCCAGAAAGGCGGTCGTCGCGCGCTGGCGGTCGCCGTCGCCGGAGGCGTAGCCGTATTCGCCGGTCAGGACGGGCCTGAGGGGGTGGTCGCAGTAGTAATTGACCTCGGCGTTGAAGGCGTAACCGCGGATGGCTTCGTCGTCGTCCTGCTGGCCGTTGGCGACGCTGCGGCCGAACTCCCAGAGGCTTTCGAGTTCGTACCGGCAGTTCGGTGCCAGGCTGCCGCGACTGCCCACGCCGTAGTACTGCGAGTGGTAACGGTAGTCCTGGAACGGCGTGGCGGGCTTCTCTTCGGACCCGTCGCGCTGGATGACGAGGAACGTGTACGGCTCGTGGCGGTCGATGCCGGTGTATCGGAACTCGCCGCCGTAGAAGGTCCGCCGACTGCGGGTGAACCCCGGGGTGCTGCGGTCGATGTTGTCTTCGCTCTCGATGGACTGGCCGGCGAAACCAGAGAACGAGAAGTTCCTGGCCTCGATCTCGAACAGGCCGGCATCGAGGATCTTACCCAGGGCGATGCCGCGGCCGACCTCGATGTACTGCCGGCCGCCCCGGGCCGTCAGGCGGACCGGCCACTTCCGGCCCCCGTACTTCTCGGCGGCGGCCGACACGTCGAGTTCGTAGTAGCCCACGTCGAGGCTGGGGCCGCCGAGGTCGTGCTGGCGGAACCCCTGGGCATCGCCCGCGGCAAAATCGACGTAGTTCATCCGCATGCGGGCGAAGACGCGGTGGACCTGGTCGACGTAGACCTGCGTCCACAGGCGCAGGTCCTGGCGAGTCAGATGGGCGTGGCCGCCGTCGACATCGTCGTAGAACGTGTACGTCGGGATGTAGGCCCCGCCCCACTCGATGAGGGTCTTCTGGTCGGTCGGCACGGCCCCTTCGAGACGGTCCCGGATAGCCTTCTCCAGGAAGAGAGACCGCTGGAACACCTCCTCGGGGCGAGGCTGCGCCGACGCCGGCAAGGCCATGAATCCCAGGACCGTTCCCGCAAGGAACAGGCCAGTCAATAGTCTCATGGAGTGTCCCCCGACGGACCCTAGCCGATCCTGACGGCGTGCAACCTAGTGGCACCGGCACCGATACGTCAACAAAAAACGCACGGCGCACCGCCGCGGCAGACTCACAGCCCCCGCTCGTCGCCACCGCTCTCACTTGGTTTTATCGTTCAGGAAGGGGATGACTATTGAGTGATTCCTGCCCCGGCCCACCGCTGGCGCTCTCAGCGGGGCGCGGCAGGACCCTCGCCGGCCAGGACGCCGAAGAGCGTCAGGGGCGTGGCCCGGCGGATGTCGACCTCCACCTCCCTGCCCGCCAAGCCGGCGGGACCGTCGAAGACCACGATGCGGTTGCCGGGTGTCCGACCGCGCCACTGGCACCAGCCGGGCCCGGACGGCACCGGCGGCTCGGCTGCGGCGTCGGCGCCCCGCCTGTCGAGGCCCGGACGAGGGCTCGGTCCTTCGACGAAGACGCTCGCGCGGCGGCCGATCAGGCGCTGGTTCTCCCGGCCGGCGACCTGCTGGAGGCAGTCCAGGAGGGCCTGGTTGCGCCGGCGCTTCTCGGCGGCGGGAACGTCGTCGGCATGGTCCCGGGCGGCCGGGGTCCCCGGCCGGGGCGAGTACTTGAACACAAAGCCGCCCGAGAAACGCATTCGCCGCACCAGGTCCAGCGTGGCCTCGAAGTGGCCCTGAGTCTCGCCGGGGAACCCCACGATGAAGTCCGACGCCACGGCCACCTCGGGCTGGGCGTCGCGGACCATCGCCACACGCTGGGCGTACTCGGCGGCCGTGTAGCCGCGGTTCATCCGCTCGAGCACGGCGTCGGAGCCCGACTGGGCGGGCATGTGCAGGTACGGGCAGACCCCGGGCACGTCGCGAAAGACGCCCGCCAGCCGCGCGGTCATCGCGCGGGGGTGGTTGGTGATGAAGTGGAGGCGCGCCAGGCCCGGCGTCTCGGCGACCCTCTCGATCAGGGCGGCAAGGTCCCACCGGCGGCCGCCCTCCTCGGCCGCGTACTGGTTCACGGCCTGCCCCAGCAGCGTAATCTGCCGCGCGCCCTGCCCCACGAGCCGCCGGACCTCTTCGAGGACCGCCGCCGGCGCGCGGCTGCGCTCCGGCCCGCGGACGTTCGGCACGACGCAGTAGGCGCAGAAGTTGTCGCACCCGCGCATCACGGTGACGTAGGCGTGGCCGGGCGACGGGCCGCCCAGCGGACGGGCCGTCTCGGAAGCGTCGAGGACGGCGTCGAGGGTCTGGAAGGCCTCGCGACCGCCGTCGGCCCGGGGCGGGTCGAGGGCCACGGCCGGGCCGCCCCTCGCGGCACGGGCCCGGACGATGAGGTCCGGCAGTTCCGCCAGCCGCGCGGGGGCGCACACCAGGTCCACCAGCGGGGCCCGGCGGCGAATCGCCTCGCCGTGCTGCTGGGCCATGCACCCGAGCAGACCGATCACCAGGCCCGGCTCGGCCCGTTTGCGGGCCTTCAAAGCGCCGATGTTCGAGAAGACACGCTGCTCGGCGTGGGCCCGGACCGAGCAGGTCAGGAAGAGCAGCACGTTGCCGTCGGCCGGGTCGTCGACCACGCGGGCGCCGCAGGCGCGAAGCCGCTCGGCCACCACCTCGGCGTCGAGTTGGTTCATCTGGCAGCCGTACGTCGTGATGTGAGCGCGGATGGGCTCCATGGGCGGACCATTATAATGCGCCCGCGGCCAGGCGGCTGGCAAGAAACGGCGAATGATGAACAAGGAATGACCAACGCCGAAGGAAACGGCGGGGCAGATGCGGCCGGGGGGCGTTGCCCAAGCGTTACTGGGCGCCGGCGACGGCGGCCTTGAGGTCGCGGAACTTCTTCTGGAGGACGGGGTCCTTGCCGCCGAGCGTGCCCTTCATAATTTCGAGGGCCCTCAGGCTGTCATGGACTTCCTTGTTCTGCCCGAGGCGGTACTTGCAGTAGAAGAGGTGGTACGTCCGCTCCCAGGTGTCCTGGCGGTCGGCGCCCTCGGCCTTGCTGAGGACGCGCCAGGCATCCAGGGCGGTCTCGAATCGCTGGTCGGCCTCGGCGGCGTCGGCAGCGGCCTCGCCCAAGCCCTCGAAGGCACGGGCCATGCCGTAAATGCAATCTTCCTTGAGGAGTTCGTCCTTCCCGACCTCCCAGGGCTTCATGCCGCCGATCTCCTGGTAGATGGTCAGGGCGCCGCCGTAGTTGCCGACGGCCAGGTAGAGTTCGGCGAGGTCGTAGCGGGAGTTTTCGATCTGGAGGTTCTTATCGGGCACGTCGCTCTTGGCCAGCCACTCCAGGTACCGGTCGCCGAGGGCCTTGGCCTGCTCGACCTTGACGGCGGCCACCTGGGTCTGCTGGCGTTTGATGAGGTCGCGGACGTCGTCGGTCATGGCGCGGAAGAGGCCCCTGAGGACCGGCCCGACGTCGGCGGGCTTGGCGATCGTGAGGAACGAGTCGAGGACCTTTCGGGCCTCGTCAAGTTGACCGAGTTTCTGGTAAGCGTCGATGAGCAGCTTGAGGACGCGCCCGCGTGCTTCGTCCGACAGTTTGAACTTTTGTTCCATCTCCTTCAGGATGGGCAGCGCGTCGGCGGGCAGCGCCACCTCGGCGTACAGGTACACGTCGGCGGCGTTGATGTAGGCGGCCTCGGCCCAGTCGAGCAACTGCTTCTGCTTGTCCTCCGGCATGTCCTTGCCCTGGACGCTGAAGGCGTAGTCGGCATAGGCCAGCAGGCCCTTGGCGACGTTGCGGGCACCGGTGATGATGAGTTGCTTGTCGCGCGTGGGCAGAATCTTCTCGCGGAACTGATCGAGGCGGCACAGGGGCACCCAGTACCGGGAGTCGGCGTAGTGCTCGGCCTTCTCGGCCACGCGTGAGAAGGCGTCGGCGGCATCGACATACTTCTTGCCCCGGTACAGGACCAGCGCGTAATAGTACTGCTGGTCGGGGTCGCTCGCGATCCACTTGGCGATGAACCACCGGAGGTCTTCCTCGTAGACGGCCCGGTTCTCCTCGGTCTGCTCGTTCTCGTAGACCTCTCCGTGGACGCCGATGGCGTATCGCGCGGCCGCATCGGCGTACTTGTACGTGGGCGCCTCGTCGGCCACCTGGCGGAACAACTTGGCGGCCTCGGTCTTCCGGCCTACCTGGAGCAGGCAGGCGGCCCGGCTGTAAAGGGCGGCGGGGTACTTGGGGTCCTTGGCGCCGACCTTCTCGGCGTAGGCCTTGAAGAGGCCCTCGGCCTCCTTCATCTTCTCAGGGTTTTCCTTCTCCTGGGCCTCGGCCAGGGCGTCGTTGGCCTTGATCCAGAGCTGGAACGGGGCGAGGTCCGTGGCCGGCTGCTCGCCGACCAGCTCCTCCATGACCCACTGAACGATCATGGGCCAGGGGTTGTCGCGTTTGTGGACCTCTTTGAGGATCGCCACGCCCTGGTCTTTCAGGCCCTGCTGATTGCCCTTCTGGCCTTCGACGATGTAACTCTCGGCCTCGACGATGGGCATGGCCAGGCCGTACAGGTCGGTGTCGAGTTTCTCCTTGAAGGTCTCCTTGGCCTGCTTGAGAGTCTCGCGGCACTTGCCGAAGTCGCCCTTCTTGAGGTACGTGATGGCGCGCTCGCAGGCGACGCGGATGCGGACGGAGTCTTTCCAGGCCTCGCGTTTTTGGGCGGCCTCGGAGGCGTTGGCGTCGGTCGGCGGGGGATTCGACATCGCCAGCGACTGGAGGGCCTCCTCGTACTTGCCGAGTTCGCGGTAGGCCATGCCGACCACCATGTAGGCGTACCACTTGGCCGAGACCCGCTCCGGCATGTCGGTGTAGGGCTGGAAGGCGGTGATGGCGGCCTGGAGGATCTCGTTGCGCGTGCGGCCCTTGGCGGGGGGCTTGTAGTCCTCGGGCAAGACCCAGCCGTAGTAATAGAGGATCCAGGCGTTCGAGTACTCGGCCTCCCGCTGGACGCCCTGGACCTTGCGGACCTGCCCGGAGTTGACGTACTTGCGCCGCTCCTCCTGGGGCAACTGGTCGAGCGCCGACAGCCAGACCTGCGTGTCTTGGGTGACGGAGGTATAGAGGTCGGTGGCGACCTTGAGGAGGTCCTTGGTGCGGGCGCGGTCGCCGCCGCGACGGTCGGTCACCTCCAGCAGGTCGAGGTCGGTCTTGATCCAGTTCTGGAAAATCATGTTGGCCATCTCGAGGCGGAGGTTCATCAGTTCCAGGCGGGCCTTATTGATGGGCTCAATCCGGTCGGCCGGGATGGCCGCCAGGGCCTTCGAGGCATCGGCGATGGCGCCCTCGTAGAGTTTGCGGGCATTCTGGAAGGCGGTGTCGCGGGCGGCCATGTTCTTGGCCCCGGTGGCATTCTGGACGGCCATGCGGGCCAGGGCCAGTTTGTTGCCGGTCGGGGCCGGCGTCGTCTCCGTCCCCGGCGTCGAGGTGGCGTCGCCCTGCTGCCTCAGATAGGCCTCCATGAGGGTCCGCAGGCCGCGCTGCTCCAGGCCCTGGTAGAACGGGTCGGTCGGGGCCGGGGCCGCGGCAGGAGCCGCAGCGCCGGCGGCCGTCGAGACCGCTGCCGCGATGACAATCAACACCTGGATTCCGGAACCGAATCGCATGGCCGTGAACACGTTCTCCCCTGAGCGTGATAGTGGAGCGGATGGCATCGGACCTGCCGCTCGGGTCGGCCGGCCCGTCGGCCGCGCCGGCGCATCAGTCGTACGGCACGGCAAAGTGGATGTTCGTGAACCGGGCCGCCACCGCCATGTCGAAGGCCGTGACAACCCACTTGTGTCGGGTGCCCATCCAGGGCGAGATCAGGACGGGGTGGTCGGCGGCCAGACCGCGGGCCTTCAGGCCCTGGAGCGCCGCCAGGAGGCCCCCGAAGTTGCGGCCGAACACCTGGTTTTCATTCAGGATGATGTTGACGCTCTTATCGTCGTCGTCGGGGACCTCCAGCTCGATCTTGATGCGCTGGACGTCCTTCTGTTGCTTACCGGCGACCGGTCCGGAGGTCGTCGGGAGGTTCGTCGTGAGGTACCCCTCGCCGGCCTGGAAGTTGGGCATCAGCATGAAGAAGATGATCAGTTGAAAGATGCAGTCGATCATGGGCGTCATGGGCGGCTGCATCTTGCGCGGCTGTTCGCGTTTCATCACCTTGGCCATGTCAGGCTCCTGCGAGGCGTGCCGACGCGAGTCGGCATCACCTCTTCTTGTCCTCGTCCTTCTCCATCTCGGTGGTGATCCACCAGCCCTGGATCTCGGCGCGGCCGGCGGCCAGCATGACGCTGGCCACGGCCTCGTAGGGAACCATGGCGTCGGCCCGAAGGATGACGTTCAATTTCTCGCCGCCCTCGATCACGCTGAGTTTGCGGTCCTTCAGGTACGCCGAGAGTTCGTTATCACCCTCAATGACACGGTAATCCATGGTGCGGCCGAGCACGATGACCTCGGGGTTGTCGGGGTTGACGATGTTGATGACGACGTTGCGGAACTGGAACGGATCTTTGGGCATGGCGGCGATCGACATCGGCAGCGTGACCTGCTCGATCTCCAGTTGCTGGAACTGGCTGGTCAGCAGGAAGAAGATGATGAGCTGGAACACGATGTCGATCATCGGCGTCATGTTCATGCTGACGGCGCCGGTGTTGGCGCTCTTCTTCTTCACATGAGCCATGGCTCGTTCCTTTCAGGGCCCCCTTCGCCGTGCGACGACGTCGGCGGCGGGGCGTCGCGGCCGCTACTCGCCTGCCGAGGGCTTGAAGTTGGCCAGCAGTTCCTCGGCCACCAGAGAGGCCTCCATGGCCATCTGTTCGATGCGGCTGCGGAAGATGCCGTAGCCCGCCAGGGCGGGAATCGCCACCACCAGGCCCGCAAACGTCGAGACCAGGGCCACCATGATACCGCCGGCCAGGTCCTCGGGGTTGGCCTTGCCACCCTTGGCCTCGATTTCGCCGAAGGCCACGATCATGCCCCACACGGTACCGAGCAGGCCGAGCATGGGGGCCACGTTCCCGAGGAGGTTGAGCCACTCGATCTTGCGGTAAAGCCGGGAGGTACGTTCGCCGGCGGCGTCCTGCATGGCGTTCTCCATGGCCTCGTAGCCGTTGGCGGCCTCGATGAGACCGGCATGGACGACGCCCGAGACGAACGATGGGTCGTTCTGGCAGAACTCCAGCGCCTCGCGGAACCGGCGCTCGTCGAACATCGTCTTGACCTGGGCGACCGACAGTTCCGGCACGATGACGGAGCGGCGGATCGTGATGCCGTGCTCGATGATCAGCGCGATCGAGGCGATCGAGCAGGCGTAAATGACCATCATGACGGCGCAGCCGGCCGCGTCGGTAAACGTCGCCTGCGACATGATGCCGAAAAGGGTCCGGCGGATCTTCTTCTCGCCCTCCTCGGCAAACGCCGGGCAGGCGACCGTCAGCCCCACAAGGACAGCGACCAGCAGCAGGATGAACGCCCTTTTCTTACTCATGTGCGTGAACTCCTTCATCGGTAGTCCCCTGAATGCGGTGTGCGTTGGTTCCCCTGGTCTCGCGCCGGCCGGAGCGGGGCTACTTGGCCCCGAGGCGGGCCAGTGCCCGCCGGGCCCGTTCGGCGCCGGGCGTGCCGGCGTACTGTTTGACGGCCTCGTTGTAGACGGCGACCGCTTCCTGGCGGGGGGCCTGGACGGCCTCCAGCGCCTTACCGCTCCGCCACAAGGCCTCGGCGGTGCGATTGCGGTTCTTTGCGGGATTCAGGATCACCAGGCGCATGTACTCCAGGGCGGCCGCAACGTGTTCGCCCTTGGCCTCCCGGACGCGGCCTCGCCAGTACGCCATCTCGGGCTTGGCCTCGTCGCGGACGGCGGCCTCGACCTGCTCGATCCACTCCGAGGCGCCGGCCGTCTCGCCGGTGACCAGGAGCAATTCGAGTTTCCGCACCATGGCCGTCTCGCGGACGTTGGCGTCCTTGCTGGCCAGCAGGGGCTCCAGCAACGGCAGGATGTCCCTGGGTTCGCCCTCCAGAAGCAGCAGGGCCACGCGGAGGTTGCGGAGGGCGTCGGCGTAGGGCTTGCCCCCGGCCGTCCGCAGCGTCCGCTCGACCTTGGCGAGCATCGTCTTGTTGGCCTCGTGGTCATCCTCGGTCGGCGATGGCAGCCTCAGGTCGGCCACCAGGCCCGGGCTGACCCGGGCCATCCCGATGTACGCGTCGACGGCCTCGCTGACGCGTCCGGATTCGACGTACAGCCCGTACATCCGCCACTGAACGACCACGCGGAGCCACGGCGGCGCGTTGCGGCGCAGAAGCCCCTGGTACAACCGGCCGGCCTCGGCAAAGCCCGCCGGTTCGCCTGCGATGCCCCTGGCAAACGCCCCCTCGGCCCGTTTCAGGTCGGGGAAGGCGCTCGCGGTGATCTCCTTGATGTCGGCGAACGGCACGGTCCGGTCGGCCCCGGCGACCTTGATGACCAGGCCGGCCTCGGCCACGCCGACGATCTGGCCGTCGTACCCGATGCCCGCGCCGGTCCGAATCCGGTCATCGGCGCGCGCGGCCGCGGCCAGGGCCACCGCGCCGGCGGCGGCCAGAAGGACGGCGCAGGACTTAGTTCGCCAGTGTCGCAAGGTCAGCCTCGGATACGAACTTGTAGTTCCCGTTGTTCTGCTCGGCGATCTCTTTCAGGACGGCTTCGCCCGTCCGGTAGAGGAAGCCGATGGTATGCACCGTGACCTTCGTGCCGACGTTGGACCGCTTCACCAGGTCGATGATGGCCCGGTCGAACTCGCCGTCGGTCAGGAGGAAGATGAGTTCCGGCCCGACGGCGAAGGCCCGGTCGAGGGCCTTCGAGGGGTCGGTCTCGCCCTGGGGGATGATGCCGTCGATAAATTCGAAGGCCAACTGTTTGTTCCGCTCGGTGGCAGCCACGAGGCGCCGCGTCGGCATCTCGACCGGCGGGCCCGATGAATAGAAGATGACGTGGAACTCGGTGTCCTCACCCAGTTCGCCGATACTGCGTTTCAACTCGAACTTCACGTAGTCGATGGAGTCGGTCATACTGCCCGAGCGGTCGACCACGTAAACGATCTTGTGGGCGATCTCGGTCTCGGTGCCGGCGCCGAAGAACCCGCGGCCGCCCTTGCCCAGTCCCTCGAACCCGCCCAGGACCTTGCCGCCGCCGCCCACGCCGATGACCTGGAGCACTTCCATCCGGTTCGTCGCCACGTCCGGCACGGGGTTCTGCGTGAACTGGCGAACGATGCTCGACGGGTTCGGCTTCATCTTGCCGCGCGACTGCTGCTTCTTGAGTTCCTTGCGCTTCTCGGTCTTGTGCTTGGTCTCCGAGACGACCGCGCTGGAATACTTGAACGGCGGCTGGATGGTATGCGTCTGCCACACCATGAACGCCGCCAGGATAAAAACGGCCACGTGAAGAACGACGCTGGTGCCCCAACTGGGCAGGTAGAGAGCCAGCCAGCCCATGACGGTGTCCATGCCGCCCTCGGGCGGCGCTTCCTCCTCCTGCGGCCCCTGGGCCTGGGGCGGCAGGGGTTCGACGGGCTCGGCCTCCGCCACCGGGGCGACGTCGGCCATGCCGTCGGCCTCGGTCATCTGGGCGTCATCCGGAACGGCAATCGCCTGGTTGCAGTGGGGACACGTCATAGCGGCCCCGGGCGACTCCTCGGCCGTCACCCGTTTGCCGCACTTGGCACAGCGGAACCTGAAGGCCATCCCGGCACCTCCTTCGTCAACCCGACCCAAGACGGGGTATCCTAGAGGAAAACCACGGGACTGTCAATGCACTCCCGCCCCTTTGCCACCCTCCGAGCCATCCCGCCCCTGTCCGTGCACATTAGAATACGGACGAGCCGTGCCGTCGTTCGACAAAAAAACGGATTCCCATCGGGCTCAAGTTTGGCCGCTCCAGGCCCGATTTAGAGTAGTATAGGCTTGACGGCACCGGGTGGCCGTCATATCCTGATACGGGTCACTTTCGGCAAAAACCACAGACATAGGAGATGGCTATGAGACACGCGGTTCTGTTCGCAATGGTGGCCGCCTTGGCCATGGTAGCGGTCGGGTGCAGTGGCGAGGGCGAGAAGTCCGCCACCGAGAAGGAGTTCCAGGGACTCTACAAGACCTATTCCACCCGCTTCCACGAGAAGATGGTCGGGACGGCCGAGAACATGAAGCCCGTCCAGGTCACGGCCGAGGCCGCCCGAATCTGGGACGAGACCTTCGCCTCGCACCCGGCCCTGATCGACAAGCGCGTGGCCGAGATCCTCAAGAATCTCGACGACGCCACGCCCGTCGACAAAGAACTCTACGTCGAGATCGCCTCGGGCAGCCGCGTCGATCCCACCGAGGACCAGCCCAAGGGCATCATCCTGAAACAGTTCCTCTGGAGCCCCGTCGGCGCCGCCCAGATGGGCCTGAACAACTGGCTGGCCCGACTCCTTCAGCCCAAGTCCTTCGGCGTCCGCTCGGTCCTGACCGCCAACGCCGGCCTCTTCTGGGAGGTCGTTGACCGCAACATCAGCAAGCCGAAACTCCAGTTGCGGCAAGGGCCCATGATCTACGCAGTCGACCTCTCGCGCATCGACGATTACTACCAGGTGGACCAGGTCCGCTGGCTCAGGCCCAAGGCCATGGGCCCCGTCGCCATGCCCGCGACCACCGGCGATACCTCCACCCAAGGCACGGCCCTCGATCCGAAGATCGGCCAGTCACCCGTTGAGAGGCCGGTCGAGACACCGGCCCCGACGCCCCCGGCCGAGAAGCCCAAGGGCTAAAGCAAACACCCATCGACCACCCGCGCGAGCGTCCCGCCCAACGGCGAGACGCTCGCGCTTCGTTTGCCCTACGGGCCGTCGACCCACTCCAGGTCGTCGCGCGAGATGAATTTATACTCGCCGTGGTTCTCCCGGGCGATCTGCCTCAGGATCTCCTCGCCCGCCCGGTACACGAATCCGATGGTGAAGACCCGCACGTTGCGTCCGGCGTTCTCGTGTCGGACGAGGTCGATGATGGCCCGGTCGAACTCGCCGTCGGTCAGAAGGTAGATGAGTTCCGGCCCCGCCGCCAGCGCCCGCCGGATGGCCTGCGACGGGTCGGTCTGGCCCTGGGCCACCACATGGTCGATGAATTCGCACGCGAGTTCCTTGTTTCGCTCCGTGGCCGGGACCAGCCGCCGCGTCGGCATCTCGGCCGGGGGGCCGCTCGAATAGAAGATGACGTGGAACTCGGCGTCGTCGCCCAGTTCGGTCAGGCTCCGCTTCAGTTCCACCTTCACGACGTCGAGCGAATCGCCCATGCTGCCCGAGCGGTCGACCACGTAGACGATCTTGCGGACGCCTTCGACGCTCGGCCCCCTGTCAGACGTGGCGAAAATCCGCTGGCTGCTGGGCCCGCCGGTGTCGCCGATGTCGCGCCCGCTCGTGCCATCGCCGATGACTATCAACTGGTCGCGCCAGTTCCGCGCCACGTCCTGGACCGGCTTAGGCGTCGACGTGTGCGCGAGGCTGCCCGGCTCCGGCCGCGCCTTGCCGCGGTACTGCGGCGGCCGGTCGGCGGCCTGGCGCTTCGCGAACTCGTACTTCAGCGGCATGAAGGCCGACGCCGTCACGTTGAACGGCACCTGATCCGTCGGCATCGTCATGACCATGAACGCCATCAGCAGCACGACGGCCGTGTGCAACGCCATGCTCGTGCCGTACGTCGGAATGTACAGGGCCAGCCAGGCCATCAGGCGGTCCCAGGCGCGGTCGTCGGCGGCCGCAAGCGATACCTCGGTCACGGCGGACATCGAGGAAGACGGCAGACGGACCATGGCGGCACCTCCTTGGAGGGCCCAGACGGCCCCTCCCGTTCGGGCTCCCACCCCTCCTGCCCCTCCATCCCGCTCCGGCCGGCGGCGTGTCGGACATCGGGGCGTCCGGATACCTGTACGTGTGCCACCGCGCCGCGTTTCACGACAACGCCCCCTGCCCGGCGTCCGCCCGACTTTTCCTTTACAACCGCCCTGCCCCGTGGCACAAATATCGCAGCGCTAGTGGCGTTTAGCCGTCGCCGGCACGGCGACGCGAACGGCCGGCGATGCGGGCACGCTTAGCCCCCCGTGAATACACGGGGGGCAACGGGGTGAATGGGCCGGCCCGCGGGTGGGCGCGGCATCGCCCCGGGTGTATTCACCCGGGGCTAACGAGTGTACGGCCGCGGGCGTGCCGCCTGCGCCCAGGCATAGCATCGAGGAGACCGACATGGCCGAACGCAAGTACGCCCTGGGCATCGATTATGGGACCGAGTCCGCACGGGCCGTCCTGGTGGACGTCGCGAGCGGCAAGGAGGTGGCCTCGGCCGTCTACGAGTACTCGCACGGCGTCATCACCGACCGGCTGCCGGGGACGAAGACCCGCCTACCGGCCCACGACTGGGCCCTCCAGGACCCGCAGGATTACCTGCGCGCCCTCGATGCCACGGTGCCGGCGGTGCTGAAGAAGGCCAAGGTCAAGGGCCGCCAGGTCATCGGCATCGGCACCGACTTCACGGCCTGCACGATGCTGCCGGTCCAGGCCGATGGCACGCCGCTATGCGCCCTGAAAGAGTTCCGGGCGAACCCGAACGCCTGGGTCAAACTCTGGAAACATCACGCCGCCCAGCCCGAGGCCGACCTCATCAACCAGACCGCCCGGCAGTTGGACGAGGCGTGGCCGACGCGGTACGGCGGAAGGATCTCGAGCGAGTGGTTCTTCCCGAAGGCCCTCCAGATTCTCGACGAGGCCCCCGAGGTGTACCGGGCGGCCGACCGTCTCATCGAGGCCGCCGACTGGATCATCTGGCAACTCACCGGCCGCGAGACCCGCAACCTCTGCACCGCCGGGTACAAGGCCATCTGGTCGAAGCGCGACGGGTTTCCGAGACGCGAGTTCTTTGCGGCCCTGTCGCCCGATTTCGCCGACGTGGTCGACGCCAAGATGTCGCGCCAGGTCATCGCCCTGGGCTCGCGCGCGGGCGAACTGACCGAGAAGATGGCCAAACGCCTGGGCCTGGCCCCCGGCACCGCCGTGGCCGCCGGCAACGTCGACGCCCACGTCGCCGTGCCCGCCTGCACCGTCACGGGCCCCGGCAAGATGGTCATGATTATGGGCACGAGCATCTGCCACATGGTCTGCGGCACGGAGGAGAAACACGTTCCGGGCCAGTGCGGCGTGGTGGAGGACGGCATTCTGCCGGGGCTGTACGGGTTCGAGGCGGGGCAGTCGGCCGTCGGCGACATCTTCGCGTGGTTTGCCCGCACATGCGTCCCGGCCGAGTACGCCGCCGAGGCGAAGAAGAAGAAGGTGAGCGTCCACGACCTCCTGACCCGCAAGGCCGCCGCCTACCGGCCCGGCCAGACGGGCCTCGTGGCACTGGACTGGTGGAACGGTAACCGCAGCGTCCTGGTGGACGCCGACCTGACGGGCCTGATGCTCGGCATGCACCTGGGCACGCGGCCCGAGGAGATGTACCGGGCGCTGATCGAGGCCACGGCGTTCGGCACGTACAAGATCATCCGCACGTTCGAGCAGCACGGCGTGGCCGTCGACGAAATCTACTGCTGCGGCGGCTTGCCCGAGCGGAACGACCTCTTGATGCAGATCTACTCCGACGTGACCGGCCGCGAGTTCAAGATCGCCCGCAGCGCCCAGACCTGCGCGCTGGGCAGCGCCATGCACGCGGCCGTCGCCGCGGGACGGGCCGCCGGCGGGTACGACACCATCCACGAGGCCGCCCAGCGGATGGCCGGTATCCGCGCCAAGACCTACAAGCCCGATGCCGCCGCCCACGCCGTCTACGAGAAGATCTACGCCGAGTACGACGCCCTGCACGACACCTTCGGCCGCGGTGCCAACGACGTCATGAAACGCCTCAAGGCCATGAAGGGGGTCGAGTAAAATCGCCGTCTCCGCGGACGGCGTTCGGCGGTTCAAGACCTGCGGGCGGGTGGGGGCGGGGCATCGGATGCTATACGACAAGAAGTACTTCCAGGGCCGACGGTCCTTCTTCTACAGCATGGGCGGCTACCGGGACGTCGGGTTGTATTTCGACCGGCTGGCCCGCTGGTTCAGGCCGCACGCCCCGAGCGGGCCGCTGCTGGACGTTGGGTGCGCTTGCGGATTCCTCCTGTCGCGGTTCAACGACGGCCGGACGCTGTGTGGCTGCGACGTGTCGCAGTGGGCCATCGATGAGGCAACCCGGCGCCTGCCCAAGGCCCGCTTCGCCGTCATCGACGACGACGGCCGCCTGCCCTACCCCGACGGCCAGTTCCGCACGGTGCTGTGCACCGACGTGCTCGAACACGTGGCGGGAGAGGCGCAGACGCGGATGCTGTCGGAGTTCGCCCGGGTTCTGGCGCCCGGCGGGCAGGTGTGCATCACCACGCCCAATCTCAACCGGTTCCGCCGGTGGGTCTACCGGCGGGCCGACCGCATGGAAGCCCACGTCGGCATGCGCCACCTGCGGGACTGGCGTCGGGAGTTCGGCCGGCACGGCCTGGGGATTACCCGGCACTGGACGTACCTGCACGCGTTTCTTCCCGGCCGGTTCGGCAGCCCCTGGCTGCCCGAATGCGCCCTCGTCGCCCGCCGAGGCGAGGCGGCACGAGACTGAGATTCCAGGTCCCCGGCCTCAGATTTCACATCCGCGAGCCCTCGCCGCCATTCGCCGGCCCCGGCGTCCACTGCCTGACCGCGCCAGGTTCTTCCCACGGCGGCGCCGCAGTGGTACACTCGTTGGGCATGGACGGCGGCCGGGTGCCCGCGCGGGCCGAGGCCGGTGATGGGCCTTAGGCGCATGGGGAGAGCGACGTGCTCGAAGAACTCAAGGCCGAAGTCTGCTGGGCCAACCAGCAACTGCCGAAACTGGGCTTGGTGTCGTGGACCAGCGGCAACGTGTGCGGCCGCGACCTGGAGACGGGCCTGGTGGTCGTCAAGCCGTCCGGCGTCCTCTTCGACGAGATGACGCCCGACATGATGCCGGTGGTGCGGCTCGACGGCACGCTGGTCGAGGGCACGCTCAGGCCCAGCGTCGACACGGCCACGGCCCTGTACATTCTGGAGCACCTGACCGAGGTGCACGCGGTCATCCACACGCACTCGGCGTACGCGTCGAGTTTCGCGGCCCTGGGCCAGGGCATCCCGGTGTACCTGACGGAACATGGCGACGCGTTCGGCATCCCGATTCCGTGCGGCGGGTACGCCAAGATCGGCGGCATCGAGGTCGGCCGGGAGGCCGTGCGGGTGCTGCAAGAGATCCGCCTCCAGTGCCCGGCCGTGCTGATGCAGAACCACGGTGTCTTCGCGGTGGGCGTGCACCCGCGGGGGGCGCTGAAGGCCGCCGTCGTCGTCGAAGACATCGCCCGGACCGTGCACCTGGCGATGGTCAAGGGCGACCCGATTCCGATTCCGCCCGAGGAGGCCCAGCGCCTGTACGACGTCTACCACACGAAATACGGCCAGAAGGCCGGCGGAGGATTCCAGTAATTGTAGATTGAAGATTGCAGATTTCAGATTGCCTGTTGCCGAACGACCGGACGGCTATCCGGCATACGTCGTTCGCATTCTGCACTCTGCAATCTGAAATCTGCAATCTGAAATCCATAGCGGAGGACCCCGACATGGCGGGCAGCGAGTTCCGGACCGAGAAAGACACCCTGGGCGACGTCCAAGTGCCTGCCGGCGCCTACTGGGGCGCCCAGACGCAGCGGGCCATCGAGAACTTCCCCGTCTCGGGCCTGCGGGCCCATCCGACGATGGTCCGCGCGTACGTCGCCGTGAAACTCGCGGCCGCGCGCACCAACCAGGAACTCGGGAAACTCGACGCCCTCAGCGCCGAGATGATCGAGAACGCCTGCCTGGAGGTCCTGGACGAGGGCAAACTCCTCGACCAGTGGGTCGTCGACGTCTTCCAGGCCGGGGCCGGCACCAGTTTCAACATGAACACCAACGAGGTCATCGCCAACCGGGCCAACCAGATTCTCGAGGCCCCTCTGGGGACGTACAACCTCATCCACCCCAACGACCACGTCAACATGAGCCAGTCGACCAACGACACGTTCCCGACGGCCATGCAGGTGGCCGCGCTGCTGCTCGGGGCCGACCTCGAGAAGGCCCTCGCCGGGCTGGCCGACGCCCTGGCCGAGAAGGGCCGGCACTTCGACAACGTCATCAAGAGCGGCCGCACGCACCTCCAGGACGCCGTGCCCGTGCGGCTGGGTCAGGAATTCACGGCGTACGCCCTGGCGATTCGCCGCGCAGCAACGGCGCTCGGCCAGGCGCTGGACGCCTGCAAGGAACTGCCCCTCGGCGGGTCGGCCGCCGGCACCGGTCTGAACACGCACCCGGAGTACGCGCCGAAGGTGGTCGCGCACCTGGCGGAGATTACGGGCCTCGACCTGCGTCCGGCGGAGGACCTGCGGCTGGCCATGCAGTCGATGGCGCCGATGGCCGGCGTCAGCGCCGCCCTCAGGAACCTCGCCCTGGAACTCATGCGGATCGCCAACGACCTGCGCCTGCTGGCCAGCGGACCGCGGACCGGCCTGGCCGAAATCCAACTCCCCGCCGTCCAACCCGGCTCCAGCATCATGCCCGGCAAGGTCAACCCCAGCATGGCCGAGTGCCTCAACATGATCGCCATGCAGACCATCGGCAACGACACGGCCACGGCCCTGGCCGTCCAGGCCGGGCAACTGGAACTCAACGTCTTCATGCCCGTCATCGCCCACAACGTCCTGGGCAGCATGAGCATCCTGAAGAACTTCCTGCCGGTGTTCACCGAGCGGTCGGTGCGCGGCATCCTGGCCATCGGCGACCGGTGTCAGCAGTACTTCGAGTCGTCGGTTGGCCTGGCCACGCTGCTGAACCAGTACATCGGTTATGCCAAAGCCGCCGAGGTGGCCAAGGAATCGGTCACCACCGGCAAGACCCTGCGCGAACTCATCCTCGAAAAGGGCCTGATGACGGCCGAGCAACTCGAGGCCGCCCTCGACCCCAAGCGCGTGACCGAGCCGAACGATCCGAAAGGGGGCGAGGAATGATGGTCCGCGAGAGCGCCTTCGAGGGTCAGTTCTATCCGAAGGACCGGGAGGCGTGCCTGCGGGAGATCGCGGCCATGGCGCCGCCGGCCGAGGTCGAGGGCCTGCCCGACCGGCCCGTCGCCGGCATCGTGCCGCACGCCGGGTGGGCGTTCTCGGGCCCCACCGCCCTGGCGGTCATCAGGACCATCGCCGACCGCCGCACGCCGGCCACGTTCGTCATCTTTGGCGCGGCGCACCGGCGGGTGCGCGGCAACGCGGTGTTTGCGTCGGGCGGCTGGCAGACGCCGCTGGGTCTCACCAAGGTCGACGAGCGCCTGGCCAGGGAGATTCTGGCCCGGGCGGGCGACCTGGCGGCCGCCGACCCGGCGGCCCACGCGGACGAGCACAGCATCGAGGTCCAACTGCCGCTCATTCAGCACCTGGTGCCCGAGGCGCGGATCGTGCCCATTCTGGTGCCGCCCGGCCCGCAGGCCGTCGCCCTGGGCCGCGCGGTCGGCCAGGCCATCGGCGACCTGGCGGCCGACGTCGTGTGCCTCGGCTCGACGGACCTGACGCATTACGGGCCGGCGTACGACTTCACGCCCAAGGGCATCGGCGCCGCCGCCGTCCGGTGGGTCCGCGACGAGAACGACCGGCGGATGCTCGACCTGATGGTCCGCCTGGACGCCGAAGCCATCGTGCCGGAGGCCCAGCAGCACCAGAACGCGTGCGGCAGCGGCGCCGTCGCCGCCATGCTTGCCGCGGCACGCCTGATGGGGGCGGCGCGCGGCGTCGTCGTCCAGTACACGACCAGTTACGACGTCATGCGCGAGAAGATGGGCCGCTCCGACACGGACGCCGTCGTCGGGTACGCCGGCGTGGTGTTCTGACGCGGCCGCGGCACGTGCCGGGCCGAGGACCCACTTTCGCATTCGTCATTAGGCATTCGTCACTGGGTGCATTCTCTTGACACCTTCGCGGCAGAGCCTTACCTTTGTGCCGCTCTGGCCGCTCTGAGGGTTCGGCCGGTCACGGGGGACCGCGCATGTCGTGGCCTAATCGCATTACCGTTCTCAGGCTGCTGCTCGTCACGCCGTTCATCCTGCTGCTGCTCCAGGCCAAGGAGCACTGGGGATACCGGTACGGGGCGCTGGCGCTGGTGGTGGCGATGGGC
>DATKZB010000172.1:0-4332 GCA_035528235.1 Phycisphaerae bacterium | reverse complement strand
TGAAGCGTGTTCCTGGCGGCCTAGGAAGGCCGCCAGGCGGGATGAAGTAGCGAACTGGCATTGTAGGAATACGCGCTTATGCGACGTCGCCTCGCGGCCCCGAGTCCGGTACCCGGCCTGCTGGCGGTCTTTCTGCTTCTGGCGGCAACCGGCGCCCGGGCGGCCGGCGGACCCGAGAACGTCCTGGTGGTCGTCAACGAAGACAGTTGGGCCTCGCTGACGCTGGCCAACGAGTACGTGCACCTGCGGCAGATCCCGCCGGGGAACGTCCTTTACCTGAAGGACCTCGGCTCGTTCGAGCACATCGGCGTGGACGACTTCCGGACCCGTATCCTCCACCAGGTCCTCCAGGCCATCGAGAACCGCGGCCTGACCGAGCAGATTGACTGCGTCGCCTACTCCAGCGACCTGCCCTGGGCCGTCGACGTCAATAGCGACGTCGGAAAGCACGAACTGCCCAATTTCATCACCCGGACGGCGTCCATCAACGGCCTGACCTATCTGCACACCCTCGTCACCGCCAAGGACATCGAGTATCTGAAACTGGACAGCAACTACTACGTCCGCCGGACGCAGCAGGTTACCGCCACCCGGCCGTGGTCGGACGAGCAGCAGGCGGCCCTGCGCAGCGCCTACGACCTCCTCCAGTCGAAGCAATGGCCCGAGGCCCTCCTCGCCCTTTGCGGTCTGGCGAAGGTCCACCCCGAGGCCACCGAGGTCCACTACAACATCGCCTGCTGCCTGGCCCGCATGGACAGGCCCGACGACGCCGTGGCCGCGCTGGGCAAGGCCGTCGCGGCAGGATGGGCCAACGCCCCGCACACGCTGGCCGACGAGGACCTCGAGCCGCTGCGACCCCGCGACGATTTCAAGCGGCTTCTGGAGACGATGAAGCAACCCCTGTTCGACATCCAGCCCACCGTCGCCTTCAAGAGCACCGACGCGTGGTCGCGCACCGGCATGCTGGCCGAACCGTTCCTGGGCCGGCGTTACCTGCTCTCCACCGTCCTGGGCGTGACGAGCGGCCGCGGCAACTCGGTCCGCGAGGCACTGGAATCCTTGCGCCGCAGCGCCGCCGCCGACGGCACCGCCCCCAAGGGCACCGTGTATTTCATGCGCAACGGCGACATCCGCTCGAAGACGCGCGAGTGGGCGTTCGCGTCGGCGGCCGCCAGGCTGAACGAACTCGGCATCGCGGCCGAGGTCCTCGAAGGCGTCCTGCCACAAGGCAAGGCCGACGTCGCCGGGGCCGTCATCGGCATCGCGGGTTTCGACTGGATGGCCTCGGGCAGCACCATCCTGCCCGGCGCCATCTGCGAGCACCTGACCTCCACCGGCGGCGTCATGAGCCAGAACGCCGGCCAGACGCCCCTGACCGAATTCATCCGATACGGCGCCGCCGGCGCCAGCGGCACGGTGACCGAACCGATGGCCATCCAGGCCAAGTTCCCGATGCCCTTCATGCACGTCCACTACGCGCGCGGCTGTTCGCTGGCCGAGGCGTTCTACCAGTCGGTCGCGGGACCGTACCAGTTGCTCATCGTCGGCGACCCGTTGTGCCGGCCGTGGGCCAAGATACCCGAGGTCACCGTCGAGGGCGTGGCCCCCGGCGCCACCGTCAAGGGCGTCCTGAAACTGCAGCCCGCCGCCAAGCCGCGCGACGGCCTCGACATCGCCCGATACGAACTGCTCCTGGCCGGCAGCCGGCACGGTCACTGCAAGCCCGGCGGAACGCTGACCCTCGACACCACGACCCTCGCCGACGGCTACCACGACCTGCGCGTGGTGGCCGTGACGGCCGACGTCATCCAGACCCAGGGCCACCTCGTGCTGCCGATTATCGTGAACAATCGCGGCCAGGCCGTCGAGGTCACAGGGCCCGCCGCGCGGCAGGTCGTCTGGGCGGAACCGCTGAAACTGCGGGCCCGCCTGGCGGGCGCGCGCCAGCTACGGTTTCTCCATCACGGCCGGGTGCTGGCGACCATCGAGGGCGAAGAGGGCGACGCCGAGATCGACACCCGGCGGCTGGGTCTCGGCCCCGTCCGGATTGACGTGACCGGCCACCTCCCCGCCGGCGCCAAGACCGCCCCGGCCGACGATCGCACCCACCCGGGCCATATCGTCGCGGCCCGGCCGGTCGAGATCGAGGTCGTTATGCCGCCAGCGCTGCCCGCTATCGAGGCCCCGCCCGGCGACACGACGACGGCGGGCCTGAAACTCACGCCCGAGGGGAGAGAGCCCGTCACCATCGAGAGCACCCACCCGGGCGACTGGCTCGCCAAGGCCGGAGTCAAGAAGGGCCAGTCGTTCGTGCTGGAGGGTTACTTCGACGTGCCCGCCGACGACATCTATCAGTTCCAGATTCACTCGAGCGCGGAGCCGACCATCGAGGTGGATTCGCGCGTCATCGGCACGGCCCCGCGCCTCGGTTGGCGTTTTCTGCCCGTGCACCTGGCCGCCGGCACGCACCACCTGCGTGTCGCGGGCACGTTCACGCTCGCGCCCAGGATGGACCTGCGTTTCGGCGGCCCCGGCGCCCGCAGCGTTGCGGCCGACCGTTTCCGCCACGTCCGGCCGCCCGCGCCGCCCAAGCCGGCCGAGCCGCCGCCGGAGCCCGCCAAGCCGCCTGAGAAACCGTAGCCCTTCAGCAGTCTAACATTGCGTCTCTGCGCGGCGGGTCCCCGCACCCGCCGCGCGCGAGGTTCGACTGCGGCTTGGCGCGGTGGGTACGGGGACCCACCGCGCCCAAGTCATGGTGTGAATACGCAATCTTAAAACGCTGCTGCGGCGCGGCGCGGTCCGCTACACCTTGACCGCGGTCGACTTCGAGTTCTTCAGCACTTCCTCGGCGGTCACCTCGCGGCCAAGGCGGTCGGACAGGTAGATGCCTTCGCTGATGAGCATGGTCTGGAGCGCCAGTTCCGCCGTCGGCAGCAGGGGCACGCGACCCTGGAGGGCCGCAATCCAGTGGGCCTGGGCCGAGTCGTAGGCGTCCTCGGTCTCGTTCAGCTGATGCCACCGCCAGTCGGTCTGCTTGAGGTCGAACGTCATGTCGGTCTCGACGTCCTCCAGCGTGGTGTGGTAACTGAACGGGTCCAGACGGATGCCGCCCTCGGACCCCACGATGCTGCTGCCCTCGAAGGCGTTGAGGTGGATCGCCCAGGCCTCCATGATGTCCATCGTGACGCCGCCCGCGCATCGGACGAACCCCAGACCCAGTTCCTCGACGTCGTACGCGCTGCTCTCGCGGCGGCCGGCGTCCATGCCGGTCTCCTGGTAGATGCGGCCGCTGACCCGCTCGACCTTCGGCAGCCCCAGCAGATACAGGATGCACGCGATGTGGTACACCCCCATGTCGTACAGGGCCCCGCCGGCGGCGACCGCCTTCTTGACGAACTGGGCGGTTCCGTACCCGTCGACGAACGGCCGACCCCGTCGCCGGAACCCGGTCGAACGGGCGTGGTAGACGCGTCCCAGGCGGCCGGCCTCGATGAGGCGCTTGGCCACCTTCGTCTCCTTCTCGAAGAGGGTCGAGAGTTGGATGCTCAACTTCTTGCCACACGCCCCGGCCGCGTCGTACATGGCCTTGGCGTCGACGTACGCGCCGGCCATCGGTTTCTCGCAATAGACGTTCCTGCCGGCCCGCAGGGCCTCGATGGTGACCGGGGCATGGAGGTTGTTGTGCAGGCACACGTCGACGGCCTGGATGTCGTCGCGCGCCAGCAGTTGCCGGAAGTCGGTGCAGGTGTGGGGGATGTGGAACTCCTCGGCCACCCGTTTGACCTCCGCCTCGTTCAAGTCGGCCGCCGCCACCATCTCGGCCCCCTCGATCTTGGCGTACCGCGCGAGGTGCGCCTTGCCGATCTGGCCGACACCGATGATGCCCAGGCGAATCTTCTCCATGCGCCGCTCCTCTCGGTACCGGTGGGAACACCCCTCGATTGCCGTCCACCGAACGGACGGTCAACGGCCGCCCAGAGTGCGTCCAGGCCGCCCCCTTGTCAAGCAGTTTTGCCGAGGCGGCACATGACTTGTCGGGTGGCATGGTCATCCGGAAGGGTGACCATGGGGCCGTTCGGCGCGCCCATCCCCCGGCGGTGGGTGGCATGGTCATCCCGAAGGGTGACCATGTGTCAGGGCCCGACGGCGCAGGGTGAGTCGCGGGAGTTCCGAGGAGTGTGACTGATCTCTCTGGCAGCCAGTCTGGATGCCGGGTGTGAGGCGGCTTCCAGCCGCCTTATCGCCGCGAAGCGGCGTATAGCCCGGGGCCTTGGGCCCCGGTTCACGGGCTGGCGAAGCCTCTTCCTCCCTATCTTTCCCGCCGTGGCTCGC
>DATKZB010000171.1:0-5308 GCA_035528235.1 Phycisphaerae bacterium | reverse complement strand
CAGGAGCCGCGTCATCGGCCGCTCGCAGGCCAGGTCCTGGCGAATCTCGGCGATGGCCTTGTCCTGGGCGGGCGTGAACGTGAAGGGGAACCGCGCGCGGATGCGGCGATCGACCTTTTCGTCGGGCGGAATGGCCGGGGCGCCCGTTGCGGCCAGGGCGCTTCGCCGCCGAAGCGCGACGGCCAGTTCCATCAGAAAGAACTCGCCGAAGACCAGTCGCCGCCGGGCCTCGGTCACCTCGTGCATCGACGTCGGCCGGTGGATCATGCGCAGGGCCGAGCCCAGGTCGGCCAATTCCAGGCGCCGCCGCATGGCCTCGGGCAGCGTCTCCTTGGCCAGCGGCAGGCCGATGCGCAGGGCCTCCTCGGTCATCTGCGACAGCGACGCCTGCTGGAGGCCTTCGGTGATGGGGTACTCGACGAGGATGCGGCCGCGCGGGTCGTCCTGGCCGGTCTCGGGCACGGGCTCGAACCTGGGGTGCTGCATCTGGAGGCGGCGCTTGTACTCGCCCACGCGACCGTAAAAGAGGTACTCGGCCCCCGTCTGGAGGGCCTTGGCCAGGAACCGCGCGTGGAACCAGATGACCCGCATCTCGCCCGAGTCGTCGGCAATGAGGGCCTCGAGCCGTTCGCCCCATCGCGGCGACCGCATGTCGACGATACGGGCCCGGACGGCCTGGTCGCGGCCGTCGACGACCTGGGCAATCGGCACCACGTTGCCGCGGTCGACGTACTTGCGCGGAAAGAACTGGAGGGCGTCGCCGACCGTCCGGATGCCGAGCCGTTCCAGCAGGAGCGCGCGTTTCGGGCCGACGCCCTTCAGATACTGCACGCTGTCGCTGAGCCGGGGCATGCGCGCGACACTACACCGGCGCCCCGGTAACGTCAAGCCACTGCTCGCCGGGGCCGTCGGCCGCGCCGCCGGCGTCAGGGCATGACGAACTCCTGCTCGCCGCGCTTCACCACCAGCACCGGGCACGGGGCCTTGCGGACCACCTTCTCGGCCACGCTGCCGAACAGGGCGTGCTGGAGGCCCGTCCGGCCGTGCGTGGCGATGACGATGAGTTGGATGTCCTTGTCGCGCGTGTACCGGATGATCTCGACGAACGGCCGGCCTTCCAGGAACACCGTCTGGACGGGCAGCCCCTCGAAGTGCTTGGCGGCGAACCGCTCGAGGCTCTTCTGGCTCTCCTCGCGGACCTGGCCGATGAACTGTTCGCTGGGCCCCGTCAGGTAGTACCCCGAGGTAGCCAGCAGGTCGGCCGGAATGTCCGAGACGTGCAGGCAATGGATCTCGGCCACGTCGAACCGGCGGGCGAACTCGGCGGCGTACGCGGCCGCGTGCTCGCTGTGTTCCGAAAAGTCGGTCGGCACGAGGATTCGCTTCAGTTGAATCATGGTCTCGGTCTCCTCCTGGCAGCGTGTGCCCGCCGGCCGCGCCCCGGCGGCCTCGTCCTACAACGCTACGTCCCTATCTCATCCCGCCTGGCGGCCTTCCCAGGCCGCCAGGAACATGCGCCTTGGCGCAACCCGCTTCCGCGCGGCGGCCTGGGAAGGCCGCCGCGCACGGTGGTGACAAGTTGACAAAGTATCACTAAGTGGCATTAGGTAGCCGCCTCGTGATGCACGGCGGCGCCGGACGGCGCGCTGCCGCGCGGCACGGCGGCGCGACGGTCCTCGCCGAAGCATCGCCCCAGCGCCGGAATGAAGTACTCGCGGCAGACGGCCTGCCAACTCATCTTCTCGGCCAGGGCCCAGCCGCTTCGGAGCAGCCGTCGGAAGTCGTGCGGCCCGGTCGGCAGACGCGCGGCCAGGTCGCGGGCCAGCCGCGCCGCCACCTCGTGCTCGATGCGCCGGGCATCGGCGTCGCTCACGGGGCCGGACCCGGCCTGCGGAGGGGCGGTGTAACTGGCCAGCAGCACGTTGGGCGGCATCTCGGCCCCGGCCACCCGGTCCAGCAACTCCGCGCACCCGCACGCCCTCGACAGGACGCTGATGCCCCCGAACGCCAGCGTCTCGAGTTGAGCGATGCCGAACGGTTCGTACGCGCTCTGGCCGAACTCGACGTCGCTGCCCTGCCGCAGGTCCTGGAACGTCATCTCCTCCGGCATCCGGTCGCCGCAGGCGGCGCGGTCGAACCCGAACTGGTTGATGAGCACGACGCGCGTGGCCCGGGCCCAGCGGTTATAGCCCTCGGCAGCGCGGCCGATGGCGACCTCGCCCTTGACGAGGTCGGGCCACCCGGCCCGATGGTCCATCGGCCAACCGTACTCGGTCTCCATCTGGCGGACGGCGTCGCCATCGCGGCGGCCGGCGTCGGTCGCCAGGACCAGGAGGATGGCCGTCCGGCCGCGATCGGCCAGGGCGTCGTCCAGGTGTTCCAACACCGCCAGGTCGCGCTCGATGGCCTTCGACGCCACCGGCCGCGCCACGTGCGTGAACACGTAGTCCGGCCACAGGTCCGTCACGCCGTGGGCGTACCGGCGCAGCAGGGCGCGGCTGGCCAGGCGGGTCTCCAGGTCGATCGGGCGCACCGGCAGACCGTTATAGACGACCTCGATGGCGCGGCGACGAAACCCGTCGGACAACAGGCACAGTTCCTGGGTGACGCGGTCGCTGACGGCATACACCGCCCCCGCGTGGAACGCCCGGCTGACCAGGGCGTGCTTGTACCCGCCCAACACGCGGAGCCGGGCCTCGTAGGAACGCAGACCGTCGGGCATGGCCAACGCCTGGTCGAAGACGAGCCGGTGTCCCGTCTCCTGCTCCAGAAAATCGCGGACGGGCGGCACCTCGTGGGCCCAGTACACCGTCCGCAGGTCGGGCCGCAGCAGCCGCGCCGCCAGCAGCGTGGGCAGCCCCATGAACTCGTGGCTGATGAGCGCGGCGCCCGTGGCGTCGCCGCCCAGGATGGCCTCGATCGCCTCCAGCGCCGGGGCCGCCACGCGGACCCATTCCTCGTAGCCCCAGTCGTTCTCGAACCGGTCGCTCTCCAGACCGAAGGCCTTCCACAGCCGCCCCTTGAGGTCGCTGACGGGTTCGGGCTGCGCGTCGCGCACGTCGAGCAGGAGGAGTTCGACCTTGGCGGCACGCCTCAGGAGCGGGCAGGGCACCTTGCGCAGGGCGTACAGCAACCGCACGCCGTAGCGCGATTCGATTTGCCGGAAGGCCTCGCCCAGGCCGGCATCGGCCGCGGTGATGTTGACGCCGGTCTGGTACAGAACGGTCTCGAGCGTCTCAATGGGGCGGGGCGGGGGCACCTCGGCGCAGCCGACCAGGATGGTCCGACCGACGGCCGCCTGGTAGGCCCGCGCGGTCAGCAGCCCTTCCAGGACGGCGCCGATGCCGCCCATCTTCTCGTGGGCCTCGTGCGTGACATGGATGAGGGTGTGCATGCGCGGCCCTCTTCCCGTGCCGCCCCATTATAGACCAAGAGACGGTGACAATGAAACCTTAACGCAGAGGTCGCCGAGATTACGGAGAGACGGCACAGAGGTCTTTTCTTTTGCAGCGTCCTAATACTACAACGCCACTTGGCCACAGAGCGGCCGCTTGGGAATTCAACCGTGGACCGCCATCAGGCTGTAGCGCGGGGGATAAACCCCCGCGCTACGGCGCGTAGGTTCGGTTAATGCAAGAGGTTGCGTTCATTGCGGCGCAACAAGTGGCGTTGTAGTACTAAGGTTGCGTATTCACACCACCATTTGTGCGCGGTGGGTCTCCTGACCCACCGCGCCTATGTCCAGGGGCCTTCCTTCGCGGCGGGTCAGGAGACCCGCCGCGCAAACACGAGGTCGGCGCGCAACCGGTCGCACGGCCTGCCGGGCGGAATGCCGAGTCGGGCCGGGTTATCTCGTCTGGAACGCGCCCGGCTCGTACGTCTTGCCGAGGGTCTTGAGGCTCAGCAGCGCCTGGGCCCGGACGAGGTTGATCGGGTCGTCGAGCAGTTTCTCGAGGTCGGCGGTGACCTCGGGCGATGCCTCGCCCGAGGCGCCCAGGGCCTGGGCGGCCGTGGCCCGCATGAGCCAGGAACTCGACTTGAGGATCTCGCGGAGCGACGCGACGGCTGCCGCGCTGCGGATGCGGCCGAGGGCCTCAGCGGCCGACAACTCCGGCCAGCCGAACATGTCGCCGACGCGCGGCGAGGCGGCCTCGCCGTGGCTACTCGCCTCGGCCACCTGCTTCAGGGCCGGCACGGCCTCGGGGTACGCCGTGGCGCCCAGGCCCCACGCGGCCATGGCGGCGACCAGCGGCGAGGGGTCCTTGAGCATCGGCAGGAGTTGCTTGGCGGCATAGATGGTCCCGATCTGGCCGAGCGCCTTGGCCACCGACGCGCGGACCAGGGGCTCGACATCCTTGAGGGCTGCGACGAGCGCCGCCTGGGCCGCCGGGTGCCCGATACGCCCCAGGGCGACCGCCGCACCGGCCCGCATGCTCGTGCTGGGCGACGTCAGGCGGGTCGAGATCCAGCCGATGTCGTCGCGGTTGGCGTTCGGGGCCAGGGCCAGCAGGGCGCTGACCTGGAACCAATCGGCATCCTTGGTGGTTTCGATGTAGGCCCGCAGGACGTCGGCGGCCGGTTTACCGACGACGCCCAGCGCCCGGATGGCGTCGGCCTTCTCGGCGTCGGTCCCTTCAAGTTTCGCGGCCAGTTCGTCGATGGGGGCGGCCCCGCCCAGGTTGCCCAGCGCCCGGATGGCGTTGCGGCGGACGGCCAGGTCGTCGTCCTGGAGACCCTGGATCGGCAGGTGCTTCAGACGCGGATCGGGCGAGACCACCAGGGCCTGCATGACGGCCTGGCGGGCCTCGACGTCGCCCTTGAACGCCAGGGGCAGAAGCGTCGGCCCAAGGCCCATGCCGTCGCGGACACAGGCCCGGGCGGCCTTGGCCAGGACCGGTCCCTTGGCCTCCTCGACCAGCCGGATGAGGCGGCGGCGGGCGCCGGCGTCGCCGGCCCGGGCCAGGAGGTCGGCTGCCAGGACGGCCGTTTCGGCCGGGCCGTCGAGGTTGCGGCGCAGTGCCGCCTGGTGTTCCATGATGGCGGCGTTCACGTCGACCAGGCCTTGCGGGTCCTGGAGTTCGGCCAGGGCTTCGAGCGTGGCGGGCGGCACCTCGACGACGTTGCCCTCCACCACCAGCGGGGCCAGGCCGTAACCGCTGTGCTCGGTGTACGACGCCTGGGCGATACCGCGAATCAGCCCGTCGCTGTGGGTGAGCGCGGGCAGGGCCAGGCTCGCGTGCCCGGTGGCGGCCCACGCCCCGAGGAGTTGAGCGGCCTGGGCGCGGCAAACGAGCGAGTCATCGGCCAG
>DATKZB010000170.1:0-2047 GCA_035528235.1 Phycisphaerae bacterium | reverse complement strand
TCGCGCCAGCGCTGGTACATGGCGACGGGGTCGTTGTACTCGGGGGGGTTGTCGGGGGTCTCCTGGACGGCCTTCGGGCCGGGCAACTTGTACTTGTCGAGGTCGCTCCAGTCGCGGCTGGCGACGAAGAGGGCCCCGACGGCCATGCCGACGAGGGTCAGAACCAGGATGATCTTGGTCAGCGGGCGCATGGCGGTACCTCACCGCAGAGCGACGGGTTTCGTCTCATCTTACCGCGCCACTTTGCCACTTCCTCACGCCTGGCGGCCTTCCTAGGCCGCCAGGAGCACGCGTCGGGCCCAATCGCGGCGGCCTGGGAAGGCCGCCGCGCGACAAGTGGCGCCGCAGGACTCATCTCCCGCCCTTCTTATCGGACGCCGCGGCGGCCGGCGATTAGCCTTTCTTGGCCGTGGCGCCCCACACCAGCCGGTACAGGGCGTACGTGACGGGCAGCGTGGCCAGGGCGGCGATTTCGACCGGGCCGGCCCAGCGGTGCCCCCCGCGGCCGGCAATAAGGAAGACGCCGACGACCAGGGCCGCCACGGGCGCCAGCAGAGCGGCGATCGCCAGGGCCTTGGCCAGGCCGGGCGACTTCTCGAGGACCGCCCACGTGCGGTCACGGGTGTGATGCCAGATGACGGGCCACGTCAGCGCCAGCCAGCCCATCTGGACGACCAGCCACAGCCAGCCCGTCCAGGACGAGAAGAAGTCGCCGGCCCCCCGCTGTCCCACGATGTAGTACGCCAGCGGGCCGACCATCAGCACGGGGTACACCCACACGTACACGCGGAACAGGTACCCGCGCAGGACCAGGATGGGGCTGGCGATGGCGATCGAGGAATACGTGCCGACGACGGTGCCGAAGAGCATGACGAAACTGAGGCCGTGGACGCTCGACGACCGCCCGGCCAGGACGTACAGGGCCGCCACGGCCAGGAAGACCGTCGTGCTCGTCAGGATGGTTCGGGACACGGTCTGGTTGATGCTCTGGTTGACGACCGAGACGGAGAAGTCGCCGTACTTGCCGCGGTTCTCGCGGATGCGGTCGAAGACGACGATCGTGTCGTTAACCGAGTAGCCGACCAGCGTCAGGAACGCGCCGACCATGGGCAGGTTGACGCGGAAGTCGGCCAGCAGCAGCGGCGTGCCCAGGAAGGTGTCGGCCAGCAGGGCCGCCAGGGAGACCGCGCCCAGGGTGATGAGGACGTCGTGGACCAGGGCCACGACCGCCGCCAGGCCCGACGCGAGGCGTGCGAATCGGATCCAGATATAGACGATCATCAGTGCCAGCGAGAGCAGGATGGCCATGACGGCCTTGTCCCAGGCCTCGGCGGCCATGGTGGGCTCGAACGAGGTCGTCGAGGCGAAGGCTTGCTGCTCGCCCAGGGCCCGCTTGACGACCTCGTCGGTCCAGAACACCTGGTTCGGTGTCCCGCCACGCTGGCCGCCGAAGTCCTGGCCCACCCAGATGTCGAACGATCGGAACTCGCCCGTCACGTCGCCGGGCGTCCGCCCCTCGATGCGGTACAGCGTGCTCGAGAGGTCGGGGTACCGGTCGCGGATAAAGGCGTCGAGGCGCCGCTGGATCTCGCCGGTGCCCATGGCGGGGGCGACGTCGGCCACGATGCGAATCTTGCCCAGGTACTGCCGCTCCTCGGGCGGGATGTACCGGACGTCGATGGTCTCGTCCGCCTTCACGTCGGTCGGTTTCGTTTCGGCGGCGTCGGCGGCCTTTTTCGGCGGGGCCGCACGCAGGGCGCCCAGACGTTGCCGCACGATGGCCTCGGTAATCTCCGAGCCCGTCGCCTGAACCTGGCCCTGGCCGGTCTCGGGCTGCATGTCCTGGAAGGCCTTGTCAAGACGGGCCGTAACGGCTTCCTCGTCGGCCCCGGCCTCGCCGGTGGCGGGGACGCTGATGAGGAACCGGTCGAGGACACCCTCGGCCACGTCGTGGGCGTATTCGAGTTCCTGGACGGTGGCGGCCGGGCCGAGGACGTTGGGCTGGGTCACGCGGCTGCGGATGGTCTCGATGGGCACGTCCTTCTGG
>DATKZB010000169.1:0-3057 GCA_035528235.1 Phycisphaerae bacterium | reverse complement strand
CTCCTCGCCGATGAGGAGGACCATCTGGACACCTTCCAGAATATCGCCGACCACGTGAAGCAGTTGGGCGAGTCGTACCTTGCGACGCTGGCCGGCGGCGCGGCCGAGTAGCCCGAACGCTTGGGCGCAGCCGATTGCAGTGGGTCCCGCCGTGCGCTTGCCCTGATGAGACAGGCGAGCCGGGACGCGCGGCCGGGCCCCAAAGGGGTCCAACGGCAACATGGACAAGACCGGCCGCCGGCCACGGCACGAGCCGTAGCCGTGCCAGGGTGCCACACGAGCCGTATGTGGCATGGTCGCCATGTGCCAGAAAATCCTGGCGCACCCAACATCAACCTCTCGGCAAAGAGGATTGTCATGGCGGATTGCGAGCCTGCCGGAACCGACCAATCCCACCTGCACTGCTGCTGCGGCGGCGAACGGTGCGACCCGGGGGGCGTCTCTCGGCGCGACTTTCTCAAGGCCACGGGCATCGCGTTCAGCGCGGCCGCCATGGGAGGGCTCCTGGCGCCGCGCCGGGCGCCCGGCGAGACCGCCCGGGCGCCCCTGCCGCCCAACGTCGTCCTGATCATCTCCGACGACCAAGGCTGGACCGACTACGGCTTCATGGGCCACCCGGTCATCCGCACGCCGTGCCTCGACAAACTGGCGTCGCAGGGCGTCGTATTCTCGCGCGGCTACGTGACGACGGCGCTGTGCGCGCCGTCGCTCGGGACGCTCCTGACGGGCCTCTACCCGCACCAGCACGGCCAGACGGGGAACGACCCGGAGGGGGGCAAGGCCGGCGGGCCGGCACACCAGCGCTGGGTCGACCGCATCGCCGGCCTGCCGCGCGTCCCCGACCTGCTGGGCAAGGCGGGCTACCTGAGTTTCCAGACCGGCAAGTGGTGGTGGCAGCACTACTCGAAGGGCGGTTTCACGCACGGGATGATGGAGAGCGGCCGTCACGGCAGCCCCACGAGCCTCGGGATCGCCCGCAAGACCCTCCAGCCGATTGATGATTTCATCGACATGGCCCAAAAGGAGCACAAGCCCTTCTTCCTCTGGCACGCCCCGTTCATGCCGCACCTGCCACACACGCCGCCCGCGCGGCTTCTCGAGAAGTACAAGGACCACGGGAAGAACGGCGCGTACTTCGCCATGTGCGAGTGGCTCGACGAGACCTGCGGGCAACTGCTCGACGGGCTCGACCGGCGGGGCCTTGCCGAGAACACGCTGGTCCTGTTCCTGGCCGACAACGGCTGGAACCAGGGCACGAGCGAGCCGATCCGGGGCCACAAACTCTCGCCCTACGAGATGGGCGTACGGACGCCGATCATCGTCCGCTGGCCGGGCCATGTCCGGCCGCGGATGGACAAAGACACCCTGGTCTCGAGCATCGACGTCGCGCCGACGATCCTGCGAGCCTGCGGCCTGTCGCCGCCGGCCGGGATGCCGGGCCTCGACCTGCTGGACGCCCCGGCCCTGGCGGCCCGCCCGGCGATCTTCGGCGAGGCGTTCACGCACAACATGCCCGACATCGACCGGCCCGCCAAGGGCCTCGTCGCCCGCGTCTGCATCGAGGGGCCGTGGAAACTGGTCCTCCACGGCCCGGCCTCCAAGACGCCCGGCAAGGCGGAGTTGTTCAACGTCGGCTCGGACCCGTTCGAGAAAGACGACCTCGCCGGCCGCCGGGGCGACCGCGTCGCCGCGATGACGAAACGCATCCACGATTGGTGGCCGGCCAGTGAGGCGCCCGGCGCGGGGTGACGTGACGCCGAGCCCGCCGCGGACCTTTTCGCCACAGCCCCCGGCACGCCGGGGTCGGCGGAAGCGGCGGGACCCGCGCGAGCGGCGGCGCCCTGGACGCAACTTCAACCTCCCGGAAAGGAGAATTACCATGGCGGATCGCGAGCCTGCCGGAACCGATTCTTCCCACCTGCACTGCTGCTGCGGCAGCGGCGAGCGCTGCGACCCGGGGGGCGTCTCCCGGCGCGACTTTCTCAAGGCCACGGGCGTCGCGTTCAGCGCGGCCGCCCTGGTCGGCGCCACGTGGTCGTCGCTGAGGGCGGCCTCGGTCGGCGGGGACGTGCCCATGCCCCCGGCGCGCCAGCCCCTCGTCGTCAAGCCCGTCCTGACGTTCGATATCCCCCGCCGCCGCGACAAGACCAGTTGGCGGTCCTGGGGCGGCATCCAGACCCAGCAGGACGCCGACGCCGAGGTCAAGCGCATCCAGGGCGAACTGGAGAAACTCAAGGCCGACGCCGACTTCCCCGTCGAGTTCCTCCCCGTCTCACTCGTCCGGAACGCGAACGAGTTCCAGGCCCTCGGCGACCTCGCCCAGGCCGACGCCGTCATCGTCTACGCCGCCGGCGGGCCGCAGAGCACCTTCAAGGCCGCCGTCGAGACCGGCAAGCACGTCATCTTCTTCGTCCGCCATCGCTCGGGACCCGTGTACCTGTGGTACGAGATCATCTCGCCGCGCTACCTCCGCCAGCACACCGACACCCTGAAGGTGAAGGGCGTGGATTACACGGACGTGGTCGTCGACAAGCCGGACGACATCGCGTGGCGGCTGCGGGCTCTGTGCGGCCTGAAGAATACGCTTGGCTCGGGCATCGTCTGCATCGGCGGGCCGGCCGGCTGGGCCGCACCCAACGCCCCCGACCTCACGCGCGCCAAGTGGAAAATGGACCTCCAGACCGTCTCGTACAAGGAACTCGACGAACTCATCAAGCAGGCAAAGGCCGACGAGGCCGTCCTCCGCCGCGCACGCGACCGCGCCGAGACCTACCTCAAGGACAAGGCCGTCTCGCTCGAAACCAAGAAGGAGTACGTCGAGGGATGTTTCCTGCTCGACGACATTTTCCGCAGCCTGATGACCAAGGCCGGCGCCAAGGCCATTACCGTCAACGCCTGCATGGGCACCATCATGAAGGTGTCCGACACGACCGCCTGCCTGACGCTCTCGACCCTCAACGACGACGGGTACCTGGCGTTCTGCGAGTCGGACTTTGTGGTCATCCCCGCGGGCGTGCTGATGGCCAACATCTCCGGCCGGCCGTCGTTCCTGAACGA
>DATKZB010000168.1:0-2350 GCA_035528235.1 Phycisphaerae bacterium | reverse complement strand
GGGGGGGGGACCGCCCGCGCACAACTCAAGTCGGGCCGACGAGCCTCCCGTCGACCATCTCGACGGTCCGCCGGGCGTACTCGGCCGCGCGGGCGTCGTGCGTCACCAGGAGGACGGTCCCGCCGCCGTCGGCGAACTCGGCCAGGTGCCGCAGGACGGTCTCGGCGCTGGCGGTGTCGAGGTTGCCGGTGGGCTCGTCGGCCAGCAGCACCTTGGGCCGGTTCAGGAGGGCCCGTGCCAGCGCCACCCGCTGCCGCTCGCCGGTGCTGAGTTCCGCCGGCAGGTGGTCGACCCGCGCCGCCAAGCCGAACCGCTCGATGAGTTCGTCGGCCCGCCCCACCGCCTCGGCCGACGGCCGCGCCACCGACGGCGCCAGCACGTTGTCGCGGACCGTCAGATACGGCACCAGGTGGAACTGCTGAAAGACGAAACCGACCGTCGCGGCCCGCAGCCGCGCCCGGTCCTCGGGCGACAGGGCGTACGGCCCCTGTCCGTCGATCACGACGCGGCCGGCGTCGGGCCCCAGCAGGCCGCCCGCCACCAGCAGGAGCGTCGTCTTGCCACACCCGCTCGGCCCCCGGACGGCCACAAACTCGCCGGCCTCGGCGGCCAACGAGACGCCGTCGAGCGCCCGCACGTGGCGTCCCGCGCGGCGATAGGTCTTGGTCACGTTCTCGATGCAGAGCACGCGGCTTACTCCTCATGCAGGACCGTCGCGGGATCCTGGCGGGCCGCCAGCACCGCGGGGACCACGCTGGCCAGGGCCGACAGGACCGGCGCCAGCGTCAGCACGGCCGCGATCGTCGCCGGCCGCACGAGCGGCGCGAGGTCCCCGGCCCCGTCCGCCCCCGCCCCGCGAGCGGCCCACGCCATGGCCACAGCGGCGCCGCCGGCGTACCCGATGACGGCCCCGACGAGGCCGATGAGGATCGCCCGGCCGAGGACCATCGCGAGTATCTGTCCGGACCGCACGCCGATGGCCCGGAGAATGCCGATTTCGTGCCGCCGCCGCCGCACGTTTCCCAGGGCCAGCAGACCCACCCAGACGGTGCATCCGGCGACGCCCAGCCTCAGGATCCAGGCGGCAAAAGTGCCCCACTCGCGGGTCATGGCCTGGCCGTGCTCGGCGGCGCGGGCGCGGGCGGCGCGGCGGGCAGCTTCCTGGGGCCCAAGGACGATGGCCCGGGCCTCGGGCAGGACGCGGGTGATCTCGCCCGCGATGCCGTCGAGCGTCGCCTCGGCGCAGAAACAACTCAGCGCCAGGATGGCGTTGACCCGGCCCTCCTGGCCCAAGAGCGCCTGGGCGTCGGCCAGGTCGAGCCAGACGGTGATGTCGTCGTCGTTGCCTCGCGGCGGATGCACCTTCTCCACCGTGAACGTCTTGCCCAGGAGCGTGATGGGCCGGCCCTCGGCAACGCCCAGCCGCTCGTGCAGCACGTGACCCACGACCGCCGTGCCCGGCTGGACGGCCTGCTGAATCGGTTTCTTGGGGTCGCGATGCGTCAGGGGCACCTCGCCGCGCGTGCCCATCAGGATGATGGGGAACTTCTGTTCCGGCCAGTCGAGTTTCCAGTGCAGGCTCGGCAGCAGGTGCCGCACGGTGATGACGTCGGAATCGGCCAGCCGCCGCACGGTCGACTCGGGCATCGTCTTCGAGGCGTGGCCGCGACTGTAAAACTCGCCCAGGTCCTGGTCTTTGTGGATGATGAGGACGTTGTACCCCAGGCCCTTGGTAATCCGGCGGACGTCGTCTTCGAGTGTCACGAGGGCCCGCTGGGTCTCGTGACCGTGGGCGCCCACCAAGCCGGTCACCGCCACCAGTCCGCCCACGGCCGCGGCCACCGCCGCCACGGCCAGCGCGAAGGTGAGCCGTCGGTGGGCGATTTCTCTCGTGACCAGGTGCCAGACGTTCATGTCAGTCCCGGGCCGCCTGCCCTTTGCGCCAGATGACGATGGCCGCCACGGCCACGATGCCCACCCCCACCAAGCCGGCCACGCCCACCAGGGCCAGCCGCGAGACCGGCGACGCCTGGGCCTCTGCCGCCTCGCTGCCGCCGTCGGCAGCGGCCGGCGCGAATGCCGCCAGGCCCGCCAGCGGCGGCGGCCGGACCTCGGGTATGGCCGACGCCTCGCCCGCCAGGGCCGCGTCCCAGTCGACCCGCATCAGCATGTCGACGCCGGGGTTCTCGTACTTGACGATGCACGAGCACGGGCCCGCCAGAAACGAGCACACCTCCTCGATGTTCCGCTTCTCGATTCCCTTACCCGCTAGGGCACACAGCGCGCGGCCGCGGCCGAACAGGGGGAACACCATCGGTTCGCGAATGGTCTTCAGGTCGGGCTCGATGCC
>DATKZB010000167.1:0-4220 GCA_035528235.1 Phycisphaerae bacterium | reverse complement strand
GATGACCGAGGGTGAAACGATCTCTCGCGTCGCCCTTGGCGGCACCGCCCCCATGGGGGCGGTGCCGCTCCCCCTGTCCCACCATGTTCGCTAGTCTCGCAGAAGACGCCTTCACGGACAACATACAAGGGTGACCATGTTTCCGCACCGTGCCGCTCGCTGGCGCTCGCGGCTAGCAACGGCGGGTGGCCCGGCCGAAAAGCCCCAAGGCGCCGTCGCCGGCCCGTCGTATAATAGATGGGCAGGGCCGCATGGACAAAGGAGACCCGCCATGAAAGCATGGGCCGGTCTGTTGATCCTGGGGCTGGTCGTCGCTCTGGCCGCGTGGGGCGAAGTCCGGGCCAAGACGCAGGGCATCGACGGGTCGCCGGCGGCGCTGGGCGGCGCCGAATCGGCCGCCGTCACCCCGCCTGCCGAGAAGGCGGCCGGCGCCAAGGCTGCCGCCAAGTCCGCTGAGGCCGCCAAGGACCCCGCGACCGCGTACAAGGCCCGGCAGGAGGCAGCGGCGAAGACCCGCGACCTCGCCCGGACCCGCCGGACCATGACGTCGACGATGCGGAGCCGGCCCGGCCTGGACTTCCAGCACACCAGCGTCAAGGACGTCCTCAACTACTTGGCCGAGGTCGGCCGGTTCTCGGTCGTCTTCGACAAGTCCCTCGAGGAGGCCGGCATCGACCTCGCGCTGCGGGTCATCGACATCAAGGTCAGCGGCATCAGTTACGAGAAGGCCATCCAACTCATCCTGCCGCGCGAGTGCGGGTACCGCGTCGAGGCCGGGTACGTCCTCATCACGACGCTCGAGAAATCGTGGATGCCGCTGAAGACCGCCACGTACAGCGTGCGTCTGGCGTTGGCCCAGATACCGAACTTCACGGACGCCCCGCGTTTCGAGATTGGCGACGTGACTCAGTCGGCCGCGGCGGCGGCGGCCGGCGGCGGCTTCGGCGACCTCTTCGGCGGCGGCGGCACCACCACCGTCGACGAGGGGCAGGTGACCCCGGACCGGATCGTCGAACTCATCCAGAAGTTCGTCCGCAACGAGAACGACCGTCGCATCGCCCCGTGGGCCGACGAGGGCGGCCCCGCCACCATCACCTACCTGGGCGGCCAACTCATCGTCACGCAGTCCGACGCCGGCCACGCCGCCGTCCGCCGCATCATCACCATGGTCGAGTAGCGGGCAGGGCCATGCCCGGCGCGCCGCTTGCTGGCGCGCGCGGCTAGCAGCGCGAGGGGCGGCTCGGCGCGCAAGGCTAGCCGCGAGCGCGAGCGAGCGGCCCTGGCCGGCGCGAGGGCTGGCAGGCGCGCTTGCCGCCCCAGCCATTTTGCCTTGACACCGTCGCCGCCGCGGCCGATACTCCTGGAGGCATGATAACGCCGCGCGAGAACTTGGCCCTGGACCTTACCCGGTAGCCCCGGGGCCCCCCGCGCTCGAACCGAATCCACGGCGGCCCTGGGAATCAGCCCGGGGCCGTTTCAATTTCAGATTTCAGATTGCAGATCGCAGATTGGGGTCGGCACAGGAGACGGCAGGCGAGGGCAGCCAGCGAGGTCACCCATGGACGCGTACGATCCGAAGCAGGTCGAGGCCAAGTGGCAGGCTTGGTGGGACCAGCACCACACGTTCGAGGTCGCCGGCGACGTGCCGCGAGGTGAGAAGTTCTATTGCCTCACCATGTTCCCGTACCCCAGCGGCACGCTGCACGTGGGTCACGGTCGCAACTACATCATCGGCGACGTGGTCACGCGGTACAAGATGATGCGCGGCCACCGAGTGCTCTCGCCCATGGGGTGGGACGCCTTCGGTCTGCCGGCCGAGAACGCGGCCATCAAGAACAAGGCGATGCCCGCCCGGTGGGTCCGCGAGAACATCGAGTCCATGAAGAACCAGTTCCGCCGCTGGGGCGTCGGGTACGATTGGCGGCGCGAGGTCAACACCTCCGCCCCCGACTATTACCGGTGGACCCAGTGGATCTTCCTGGTCATGCACGAGCGGGGCCTGGCGTACCGCAAAAAGGCCCCCGTCAACTGGTGCCCGTCGTGCCAGACGGGCCTGGCGAACGAGGAGGTGGTCGACGGGCAGTGCGAGCGTTGCGGCACGGTGGCCGAGAAGCGCGACCTCGACCAGTGGTTCTTCCGCATCACCGAGTACGCCCAGCGCCTGCTCGACGACCTGTCGCTGCTGGCCGACTGGCCCGAGACGGTCCGGACGATGCAGGCCAACTGGATCGGCCGCAGCGAGGGCGCCCGCGTCGACTTCGCCCTGGAAGACGGCACGCCGCTGCCGTGTTTCACCACGCGGCCCGACACGCTCTGGGGCGTCACGTTCATGAGCCTGGCGCCCGAGCACCCGATGATCCCCCAACTCGTCGCCGGCACGCCGCGCGAGAGGGAGGTGCTTGAGTTCTGCCGCCGGGCCGCCCTCCAGTCGGCGGCCGCGCGCGGCGACGCCGCCGTCGAGAAGGAGGGCGTCTTCACCGGCGCCTACGTCGTCAACCCGGTCAACGGCGAGCGGGTGCCCCTGTGGGTGGCCAACTACGCCCTGCTGGAGTACGGGACGGGGGCGGTTATGGCGGTGCCGGCCCACGACCAGCGCGACTTTGAATTCGCGAAAAAGTATGGTCTGCCGATCAAGGTGGTCATACAGCCTCCTGAGGACAAGGAGCGTGCTGAGTCGGATGGCACCACAATCTTCTTTGTTAAAGGCCCACTGCGCGCCGAGACAATGAAATCCGCCTACGTCGACGCCGGCACGATGGTCGAGTCCGGTCCGCTGACCGGCACGCCATCGCCCGGCGGCATCCCCAAGGTCGTCGAGTACCTGGCGGCGAACCGGATGGGGCAGGGCACCGTCCACTTCCGCATCCGCGACTGGCTCATCAGCCGCCAGCGGTACTGGGGGGCGCCCATTCCGATCGTGCATTGCGCGAAGTGCGGCGCGGTGCCCGTGCCGGTGGAGGCGTTGCCGGTGGAACTTCCGCCCGAGGGCGAGGTCGAGTTCCCGCCGCGCGGCCAGTCGCCCCTGGCGAAGGTCGCCTCGTGGGTCAACACCCCGTGCCCGACGTGCGGCGGCCCGGCCCGGCGCGACACCGACACCATCGCCCAGTGGCTCTGCTCGTGCTGGTACTTCCTGCGGTACACGATGACCGCCGACGAGCGCCGCCTGAGCCCCGACATACCTTTCGACCGTGCCAAGGTCGATACCTGGATGCCGGTGGACCAGTACATCGGCGGCGTCGAGCACGCCGTCCTGCACCTCTTGTACACGCGGTTCGTCTGCAAGGTCCTCTCGGACGCGGGGCACGTGGGCTTTCGCGAGCCGTTCAAGGCCCTCTTCACGCAGGGCATGATCTGCAAGCAGTCGAGCATCACGGGCAAACTGGAGAAGATGTCGAAGTCGAAGGGCAACGTCGTCTCGCCCGACGCCGTCATTGACCAGTACGGCGCCGACACCCAGCGGCTGTACACGCTGTTCGTGGGTCCGCCGCAGAAAGACGCCGAGTGGCAGGACGACGCCGTCGTGGGTGCCCGGCGGTTCCTGGACCGCGTGTGGCGGCAGGTGGATGAATCGCTCGACGCCATCGCCGCCGCCGCGCCGTACGCGGGCGACGGCGCGGACCTCGACGGCCCCGTCAAAACCCTCTGGCGCAAGACCCATCAGACCATCCGCAAGGTGACCCAGGACATCGAGCAGTCGTGGCAGTTCAACACGGCCGTCGCGGCGGTCATGGAACTGTCGAACGCGCTGGCCGACGTGCCGAAGGCGGCCGAGACGGCCCCCGTCCTGCGGCTTGCCCTGGAATCGATCGTGCGGCTGCTCCAGCCCTTGGTTCCGCACATCTCAGAGGAACTGTGGGCGGCCCTGGGCCACGAGCCGTCGGTCCTGGCGGCCGGCTGGCCCGAGTACGACGAGGCGGCCTGCGCCGAGGACGAGGTCGAGTACGCCGTCCAGGTGAACGGCAAGGTGCGCGGCCGCCTGACGGTGCCGGCCGGCACGGGCGAAGAGGAGGTTCGCGCCAAGGCCCTGGCGCTGGAGCGTGTGCAGGCGTCCGTCGGCGATGCCCCCGTCCGCAAGGTCATCGTCATCCCCGGCCGCCTCGTGAACGTCGTCGCCCGGTAGCGGTGTGAGCAGGGCCGCTTGTCGGGCGGCTATCTGACGATTGTTCGGCGCGTGCCTGCCGCTCGCTTGCGCTCGCGGCTAGCGGGGCGAGGGCGAGCAG
>DATKZB010000166.1:0-2015 GCA_035528235.1 Phycisphaerae bacterium | reverse complement strand
GACGTGGCCGGGACGGCGCTTCGCCCAAGTCGCGGCACGGGTGCTCAGTGCATCATGAAGAACTCGACGGCTGCCGCCGCTTCGGGCTGCTCGTCGGGGGCGATGCGGGCCTGGAAATCCTCGGTCACCTGCTTGCGGGCGTTGTCGGCCCTGAGGCGTTTATCGCCGATCTTCGGGGCCAGTTCGCGCAGCGTTGCCGCCCATCGGAAGAGGTAATCGGCAGCGCGCTGCGCCTCGAACCCCGGCGGCACCAGGCCCGACGCATGCAGCCGCCAGCCCGCGCCCTCGCGGCTCATGTGGAGCGGCACGCGGCCGGTGCGAAGGTACCCGAAGGCGGCGTCGCCCATCCGGGCCAGCGTGATCGTCCCCGTCCAGTTCGGGTCGCGGGGGAAGAGGTCCACCCGCGCGCCCTTCGATTGCTGAAACGCCTGCCAGCCGCCCTCCCCGTACGCTGCCAACACGGCGTCGTGAAAGGCGTAACTGGCCTGGACCACCTCCATGAGCGCGAGCGCCAGGACCAGTTCCTCCTCGCCCCCCACGAAGCACGACAGGTACGCGGCCTTGTCGCCGGCGACGAGGGAGGCGTGCCAGTCGGCCAGGAGGGTGCGCGGCCCGGCGGTGTCGGCGCCCGCGAGGCCCTGGGCACCCGGCGTGTGACCATTCGGCCCGCACCCGGCAGCGAGACTTGCGACCAGAACCACAGCGACCGAGCGTTTCAGGCGGGCGTGCATGGCGGGTATCCTCCTGCGGACAGACGCTCTCCGCCCGATTGGACGCACCGGCGGCACCCGAGTTCGCACGAAAAGGACGTCCCCTCGCTACAGGTCGCCGCCGGGGCCGGTCTTGCTGCTGCTCTTGCGACCGCCGGGATAGCGTTTCGGGTCGTCCTCGTTGCCCGAGGAGGCGGCCTTGCGCCGCTTGCTGGAGGTTTGGTCCTCGCCTGCCTGGAGCATGTTCTGGACGGTGGCGACCAGTTGAGCCAGGATGCGGTCGCGGGCGTCGGGCGATCGGTCCGAGGCCAGTTTCTCGGCCGCCTGCCTGCACAGGTTCTGGATGGCTGCCGTGTGCTCACCCGACCGCCGCGACGTTCGCACCTGCTTCATGACGTCTTCGTAGAGTGTTTTGGCCTCCCAGGTGGCCCGCTGCTCGGGCGTCAGGCAGGCCATGACGCGGGCGTGTCCGGCGGCTTCAACGCGGGCGCGGGCCTTCTCCGTGGCCTCGATCTGTGTTGTGATCGAGGCCGACCCCCCCTCGCTCTGCTTGCGTTTGAGGTCGTCGAGGCGTTTGCCGTACTGCTTGTCCCAGGTGGCCAAGGCCTTGTCCTTGGCTTGGGCGGCCTCGGCGATGCGCCGCTTCTGAGCGTCGCTTGCTCCGAGTTCGTCGGCCATCTTGGCGTATTCGCCCGAGAGTTGCGGCTCGCGTTTCTCGGTCCGCTGCGGCTTGGTGGGGCTGCGTGACGTCCGGCTCTTGCTGCTTGAACCGGTTGCGGCCGCCAGGGCCGGCGCGGCCAGGGCGGCCAGCGCCAACAGCCCGCAGACCACGACGTTCGCCCGTTTCATGTCCTGCGCTCCTATGGGCCTGTTGGTGGGTCTTTGGGCGGGGCCCGCCGCGCACAAAGGGGGGACGCCGCGCCGACCGTCACCGGCCGCCTGTCCGACGTCCACACCTGATTATACGCAGCGCGGGGACTGTGGCAGCAGCAGGATTCCCCCCCGGCAGCACGAATTTTTCGTGGCCGTCTCGCGGGCGTTGTGGCCCGAGTTCGCCCCGGCCGGCGCAAGCAAGCGCGGCGGGCCGTGCGACCCGCCGCGCTTCATGATTGCCGTACCCCCCGTCTGTGCGTCGTCTACTTGGCGGCCTTTTCCTTGGCGGGTTTCTTGTCGGGCTTTGGTTTGGGCTCGGGTTTCTTCTGGAGCGTCTCGCGCTGCGCGGCCGTCAGGACGTTTTCCTCGATCGTCTGGCGGAGTTTCTTGTCGGCCTCGCGGGCCTTGTTGCGGGCGTCCTTGTCCTCGCTG
>DATKZB010000165.1:0-20312 GCA_035528235.1 Phycisphaerae bacterium | reverse complement strand
TGCAGGAACCGCGTCAAGGCTGGCCTGATCCTCAGAATCGTCTCGGCATCCATGGCGATGGCCTCCCGGGGCCCATTCCCCGGCAGTCCCATCGGCCGGCAGCATGAACCATCTTGAGCCTTTGTAGCGTTGTAGTATTAGCCGACCTAGTAAAGGCTCTGGATCTCGCCTACCCCACCGAGACTTTCTACAGCCCGGACCCTGTGAGCGTGTTTGAGGCGTATCCCGAATCGGTCGGGGATAATCGGATTCTCAAAGGCGAGACGTGGGCCGAAGTGCGTGAGGGTCTGCTCGCGATCCTTCACGCCGGACCCGGAGAACCGACCCGGTGTATGTGGACCAAGATGCAGTGGCCGGGTTTTATTGTGGACCTTATTGTCCGCTTTAAGGAGGACGCGAAGGAGGAGAAGAAGAGGGCGCGCATGTTCTACAGTTTCCCCGCCTTTGTCCACGCCTTTGATCGGCGCTTCAAGACGCTGAGGGAATGGGCGACGGAGCGCGCGCGGAAGGCGGGGGATGGAAAGGCCGACGGCGAGCATCTCGCCCTGGACTACGCGGACGGGGGGATTGTGGACATCTCCTGCCCGCCTCGCCCGCCTGCCGGCGCGCCCGAAAGCGAGCGCCTCGAGTGGCTCGTGCGCCGTTGCAGGACGCTTCAGGCGTGCTTCTCCGGGCCGGCCGGACGCTACCCGAATTGCGAGGCCCGCGACTGGCTGGCGGCGGCGTACTCGGCCGCCTGCGACTGGCTTCCGCCCGCCACAGTTGGCAAGTGTGAACACTTGGTGACCTTTGATGCGGCCGACCGCTTCCCATCGGCGGCACGGGAGGAACTGGAAAGGCTTGAGGTGGCGGCGACAACTTGCCTTCTCGAACTCCACCAGGCTGGCCGGGCGGGCAGGGCCGCGGCGGTTGTGCCGCAACAGGGCCTGGTGTCCTCGACCAGGAAGAAAAAGAGGCTGCGCATGAAGCGCGAAGTTGCCGAGCCGCTGATCCTAGACCACCTGCTGCGGCGGCCGCATGATACGGTGGAGGACGTTGTGAAGGCCATAGGGTGCAGCGTGGGCGTTGTGGCGGAGTCGCCACCGTGGAGGGCGAACCAGGAACGCCTGAAGCGCGCAAAGAGGGAAGGCAAGGATCCGAAGGCGGTCAAACTCAACGTGAAGGCACTCACCGAGGCCGGCGGCCACCGGCGGTCGCAGGGGCACGAGTCCAAACGTCAACAAGAGGCCCGCGACGAGGAGATCGACCAGCGGGAACGCGAACTTTTCTGGCGGATCGGAGAGTACGAGAAAGCGCATCCGCAGGCTACTCCCAAAGAGATCGCCCTGGCCGTCAACTGCACGGCCGGCGACGTGGAACGCCGACAGGCCCTGCTAGATAGGCTGGCAGCAGAGCAGGCGGGAAGTGCAAGAGAAGACGCCGGGGGGCAACTCCCCGACGCGGTTGAACCCGGCGTTGACCTGTCAAAACCGAAGCAGTGGTTTCGGAAACAGCCTTAGCCGGTCCCGTTCATGAATATTCATGAATCACGAATAGCCCCTGGCGCTGCCGCCAGGGGCGATTCGTGTCCCTTCTCGTGAATCTCGTGCCGTGTTCGGGCAGGAGGACGATCTCTTGCCCAACGGTAAGGGGTTCACGATGAGCAGTCCTCCTCCTCGCCTTGTCACGGTAGGTGTGATCGCGTCGGAGTTGGGTGTACCGGTGGATCGCGTCTGCCGTATCCTCCGCACCCGCTCACACATCAAGCCGCGCGCCTACGCTGGCAACGTCCGGCTATTTGACAACGCGGCCATCGCCCAGGTTCGCCACGAGGTTAACGCCATAGACGCCCGACAGGGCTGCCGGCGAGGGGGTCGCGATGGCCCTCGATAAACAGCACCAGACGGACGCAGGATCTTCGGAACTGCCCGAAGCGGCCCAAGGGGTGTCAGTGGCCAAGGACGCCGAAAACTCGCAACGGCGCTCGCTATCCCCCCTTCTAGGCGGGGGTCTGGAGGAAGGAGACCAGGGGACCGTGCCGCAGCGGGCCAAGCGCTTGTCCGACGTTCCGCGCAAGTACGGGAACCTCTACCGGAAGGCCTGGGAGCGTTCCAGCCGGAAGGCGGCGATCCGCGCGTTCTGCTTGGAGTGCGTGTGCTGGTCGGCAACAGAAGTCCGGCTTTGTACTGCTCCGGCCTGCCCGCTTTTTGAGTTCAGGCTAACGGGGTGATGGGGGAACATTGTCGAGCCGCCGGCCGGGGAAGGGTATCACCCATGACACGCTTTGAAGAAGCGAAACGGCGTGAGGGTACCGCTGGCGATACGGTCACTGGCTCACCGGCGACCCCCTTTGTAGAGGACGGGAAAGAGAACGGCTTGGACTCTAGGGAGGAATCCCCTGTTTGGGAGCGCCAACAAGAGACGTTCAGGCAGCAACTCGGCCGCGCGTCGCTTGAACAACTGGCCGCTAAGTGGCACGTCTCGCCTGCGGCCCTTGAATCCTTGGGCATCGGCTTTGATCGGTACGCCCACACGTTCCCGATGCGAGACGCCGACGGACAGGTGGTCGGCCTGCACCTTCGGCCCAGGAAGGGCGGCAGGACGAACACGCCCGGCAGCCGCCTCGGCCTCTTCCTTCCGGGTTCTTCCCTAAAGTCCAAGCCTTCGTCTTCTCTGTCATCTTCAAGGCAGGTCGCCCGCGATACGGTGGGCGGTTCATCGGTGATACGCTGCGGCGTGACGGCCGCAAACCTTCAACTTGTGTGTGAGGGTCTGAGTGACACGGCGGCCGCGCTCACCTTGGGCTTTGGGGCCGTGGGTACGCCGGGGGCCGGGGCGTGTGCCGAGATGGTCGTCGAACTCTTTGCCCGCCGCGTCAACGCCTGCCCCGCCATCATCGGCGACAATGACGACGACAACGACGCCGGACGGAAGGGGGCCGAGCGGCTGCGCGATGCGCTCAAGGCGGCGGGCATGCCGTGCCGTGTCCTGTTTCCAGCCGACGGCTTCAAGGACTTGAGGGAGTGGGTTATCGGCGGGTTGACGACGGCCGGGCTGCAACAGGCGATTGAGTCGGCGCGGGTGTTCTACCCGCCGACGTGGCCTGCCGGTTTTTCGATGCTGCCGCACGCCCTGATTCGGCGCGGCCTCATCCGCCAAGTCGGGCCGACGGCCTGCGCTGTCCTCTTCGCCATAGCCAGTTTTCAGGACAAGGATCGGCGCGCCCGTCCGACGCGCGAGCAAGTGGCGGAGTTGGCGGGCATCAGCGTGCCGACGGTCGCCAAGGCGCTGCCCAAGTTGTGGACGGCGGGCGTCCTGACTTGGGCGTCGGGACATACGGGCCGCGCGAACACTTACGCCCTGGACCTGGGGCCGTGCAAGGGGGCGCGGGAACACTACGCGGCGGCCCCGGCGTGGGGGAACGGTCAGACAGTAAAGGATCGGGTTCCATGACGCAACCAGGGCGGGCGGCAAGAGCGGGAAAGGCGCGCAGGCTGCGCAGCAGTTTGGGGCCGGACATCCGCGCCAAACGCGCCAGGATGTCGCAGGAGGCCACCTGACGCGCGGCAGGGCGGACCCCACGAGTCCAGGACCATCCGCAGGGCTTTGGGGTTGCAGCATGAGGCCATGGCGCAGGGCTTGGCGGAACATGAAGGTGAGGACCAGTAGTGCAGGAGACGGCGAGGATGGATAGCATACGGTTGGCACAACGGCCAGGAGGGAAGCAACTGGAGCGCCTTCTGTCCGAGCGGGAAGCCATCGAAGTGCTGGGGCTTGGCGAGCGGCCGAACCCGCAGAGCGCCTTGCGGTGGCTGATGCGCACAAGGAAACTCGCTTACGTGCGCCTCGCGCGCGGCATTTACGGCTTTCGCCGCGAGGACTTGGCAGCGTTCATTGACGCTGGGTGGGTCCAGGCCGGGGTGCTGGCCACGAAAAAAAACGACGTTGACACTTGACACAGGCCCAGTCGTGGTGTATCATGCCTGTGACCACTGACACAGGGGTGCCCGTGAGCGACCGGAAAGCCAAGACCTTCAGCGAGCGGCTGCGGCGGTTCATTTCTGAACGCCCGGAGAGCCTGGCCCAGATCGGCCGGGCGACGGGTGTCAGCCACGCGGCGCTCAGCCGTTTCCTTCGGGGCAAGCGGGGCCTGAGCACAAGAACACTGGACCGGCTGTGCGAGTACCTGGGCCTGGAACTGCGTCCGTCCGGCCGACGGCGACGAAAGGGGACATGAGCCATGGCGATCAAACGGAACCCGACGGCGGTTTGGGTTGTGAGCCGGAGCGGCAAGCGAGGCAAGAGTTACCGCTTGCGCTGGATCGACCCTCGCACCGGGCGCTGGTCCTCGGAGGCCTGCGGGCGGGACCTCGCCTATGCTCGGCAGCGGCGGGACCAGGTGAAGCGGGACCTGCGGGATGGGCTGGCGGGCCGCCTGCCGGAAACGAGCATCACAGAACTGCGGGACCGGCTGGGCGATCTCATGGCGGGCCGCAGCCCCCACACCATCGGCAAGACAAGGGACAGCCTCAAGAGCCTTGAGGACCTGTGTGGCGCTATGCCGATCCGCGCGATGGACCGGGGCGTAATCATGGACTTCCGGGCGCAGCGGCTGGCTGGGGGTGTGGCGCCCGCGACGGTGAATAAGGACCTCCGGCAGATTCGGGCCGCGCTCAGTTACGCCGTGGACGCCGGGCTGCTCAGGGCGAATCCCCTGCTGCGGTGGCGGGGTCTCATGCTGCCGGAGGCCGAGAAGCAGGTGCGCGTTGTGGAGGAAAACGAGTTTGCCAAGTTGCTTGAGGCGTGCGAGAATCCTTCCCTGCGGGCACTGCTCGTGGTGGGGTACAGACAGGGGTTACGGCGGAGAGAACTGGTCAACCTCCGATGGGCCGCGGTGGACCTTGAGCGGCGGATTCTGCACGTGGTCAACGTGGCTGAGGCAGGGGAGTTGACCAAGAGCCGCAAGAATCGTAGCGTGCCGATGCACCCGGACGTGTACGAGGTCCTGAGCGGTCTGGCGAACGGCGCGCCCAGCAAGATCGAGGACGGGCGGCTTGTGCCGGCGTTGACCTACGTTTTCACGTGGCCAGACGGGACCCCGTACAAGGCCGACTGGTTGACGCACTGGTTCGCCGGGCTGGTTGGCAAGGCCAAGGTGAAACACTGCACGCTGCACGACCTGCGGCGGTCTTTCAGCACGCTGGCGCAGCGGGCGGGCGTAGATCGGCACGTAGTCAAGGACTTGGGCGGCTGGTCCACCGTGGGCGTGATGGAGAGGCACTACAGCGGCGATATCTCGCCGGTGTACCGGGCGGCCATGGACCGCATAGCGGGGGTGAAAACGGCTTGACTTGGGGCCGCGCGCAGCCGAATACCTGCCCAAGTGGGTTTCCGTCGCGGCGGCAGAATGGCGTAAGTAGTTGTGGTTACAGGAATTGGGCGAGTGGCGGAATGGCATACGCTGGGGATTTAAAATCCCCTGGGCCATCGGCCCTTGAGGGTTCGAATCCCTCCTCGCCCACCACGACACGCCGTCCGTGTCTTGTGGGGAGCGCCGGCTGGAACTCTCGCTTCCCCGGACGCTTGCCTCTTGCCGAAGTCGCTGACCTTGGGGACGTCCGCGGGTTCAGCATGCCCTTACAGGTCGTCCGGGAAACCCCATCCGCCGGCCTTGCGGTAGCGGTCGGTAATCTGGCTTCGGCGCATACGGAAGTACGCTCGAAGGCCGTTCCCTTCGACGGGGGCGGCCTTCTTTAGGGCGGCTCCGCACCGGGCCCCCCAGGGGGGCAAAAGGCACTCGCAGGAGGGCTTGCAAACAGTGGGCCGGCCGTTACAATACAGGGTTGGGAACCGAGACGGTTCATGGCGACGAGGAGAGATCGCATGGTCCGCAGGAACGTATTGGGCGTGCTGCTGGTCCTGGTGATGAGCAGCCTGCTGGTCTGGGCCTTCGAGGCGGCGGGCGAGCAGAAGGAGAAGGACTCGGAACTGTTCCGCGAGGTCGACCGGTTCGTCGAGGTCCTGCGGCTGGTGCAGAAGCAGTACGTCCGCGAGGTCGACACCAAGAAGATGTTCCAGGACGCCATCGAGGGCATGCTGGCGGGCCTGGACCCGTTCTCGAACTACATCCCCGAGGACGAGATGGACGAGTTCAACAAGGGGGTCAAGGGCAAGTTCGGCGGCATCGGCATCCAGATCGGGATGCGACGGGGCATGCTGACGGTCATCAGCCCGCTCGAGGGCACCCCCGCCTATCGGGCCGGCGTGCTGGCGGGCGACATCATCATCGAGATCGAGGGCAAGACGACCGACGGCATCCGGCTCGACGAGGCCGTCAAGATCCTGACGGGCGACCCCGACACGAAGGTCGCCATCAAGGTCCGGCACATGACGGGCGATGCCGAGACGATCACCATTACCCGCGCGATCATCGAGGTTCACACCGTCAAGGGCGTCCGCCGCGACGAGAACAACGAGTGGGTGTACATGCTCGACGACGAGAAGAAGATCGGGTATGTCCGCGTGACGAGTTTTGTCGAGAACTCCATTCCCGACGTCCGCAAGGCGCTCGAATCGCTCCGGAAGGACGGGATGAAAGCGCTCGTCCTGGACCTGCGGTTCGACCCGGGCGGCATCCTGAAGGCCGCCGTCGAGATGGCCGACCTCTTTATCGAGGAGGGCGTGATCGTCAAGACCAAAGGCCGTACCACCCCCTACTGGGAGGCCACGGCCACCAAGGCCGGAACGATCCCGTACGTGCCGATGGTCGTGCTCGTCAACCAGTTCAGCGCCAGCGCCAGCGAGATCGTCGCCGGCGCGCTTCAGGACCATCACCGGGCCATCATCATCGGCGAACGGACCTTCGGGAAGGGCAGCGTCCAGAACGTCATCCCGCTTCAGGGCGAAGAGTCGGCCCTGAAACTCACGACCAGCAAGTACTACCTGCCGAGCAACCGCAACATCCATCGCGACGAGGACATGACCGACAAGGACGAGTGGGGCGTCATGCCCGACATCGTCGTGTCGATGACGCCCGAGGAGTACATTGCCATTATCCGCGTACGCCAGGCAAGCGAGGTCATTCGCGACAACCACAACGGTGCCGACTCGGCCACACCCGGCGAGAAACCCAAGACGGAAAAGCCCGACGCTGAGAAACCCAAGACGGAGAAGCCCGACGTCGAGAAGCCCAAGACGGACAAGCCCGACGCCGAGCAGCCCAAGTCCAAGACCCCCGTGCCCGGGGTCGACCTGAACGACGACGAGTTGGTTCCCGAGGGGGTTCTGCCGGGCGCGGCCGGTGCGGTGAAGGCCAAACCCGCCCAGGACCGGCAACTCGAACGGGCCCTCGACATTCTGCGAGGCATGGAGGTCATCGAGAAGTACCTGAAGAAAGCGGCCTGACGTTGAGCCGCCCCGTGGCGGCGCGATGCAATGAGAATCCTGGGCATCGAAACCTCCTGCGACGAGACGTGTGCGGCGGTCGTGGATGACGGCCGCCGCGTCCTTTCCAACGTTGTGGCCACCCAGACGGAAATCCACCGCAAGTACGGCGGCGTGGTGCCGGAGATCGCCTCCCGGGCCCACCTCGAGGCGCTCGTCCCGGTCGTCGACGAGGCGCTGGAGCAGGCCGCCACCCGCGCCGCCGACGTCGATGCGGTCGCCGTCGTTCACCGGCCCGGCCTCATCGGGTCGCTCCTGCTGGGCGTCACGGCCGCCAAGACGCTCGCCTGGCTGCACGACGTCCCCCTGGTCGGCGTCAACCACATCGAGGCCCACATCTACGCGGCGTGTCTGGAGCGCGACGAGCTGCCGTTCCCGTGCATCGGCCTGATCGTCTCGGGTGGGCACACGAGCCTGTACGCCTGCGACGGGCCGCGCGCGCAGACCCTCCTCGGCGCCACCACCGACGACGCCGCCGGAGAGGCGTTCGACAAGGTGGCCAGCATCCTGGGTCTGCCATATCCCGGGGGGCCGAGCATCGACCTTGCGGCGGCGGGCGGTTCGCCCAAGGCGGTGCGGTTCTCGCGGCCGTGGCTCTCGCGCGACTCGTTCGACTTCAGTTTCAGCGGCGTCAAGACGGCCGTCCTGTACCACGTCCGGGGGCAGGGCGCCGGGGCCAAGGCCCGTCCCACCGACCTGACCGAGCAGGAGATCGCCGACGTGGCCGCCAGTTTCCAGGAATGCGTCGTCGACGTCCTGGTCGCCAAGACGCTCCGCGCGGCCGAGGCGCGCGGCCTGGACCGGATCATCGTGGGCGGGGGCGTGGCGGCCAACCGGCGTCTGAGGGCTCGGTTCCAGGAGGCCGCCGAGGCCGCCGGCCTGGACCTCATCCTGCCCGAGATGTGTTTCTGCACCGACAACGCCGCCATGGTCGCAGGGTTGGCGTACCACGATGTGGCGGCCGGCCGGGTCGCCGGATTGGACCTTGAAACCCGGGCCTGAGGGGCCGGCGTCTTGTCGCTTGCCTGGGCAGGCGAGCGCTGAAATCGCTTGTCATTATCCCACCACCCCCTATAATCCCACCTCAAGGGCGATTCCTGGTGTCGCGTGAATACCCCGTAGACGTGGCGTTGGCGCCCTCCCTCGTTCGTCTTGCCGCGCGCGGGTTGGGAAGGCGGCGCGGTGTCGTCTGTCGGCCGGGCCGCGCGCTGCGGAGAGGTCTGCCGGGACATGGGGCGGCGCGTCGGCCGCTCCGTGAACACAGAGGAGGTGGGGACATGAGCCTGATCAAGGAACTCTTCGGGGCGTCGCCGTTTGGTCCGCTGGTCGAGCACACCAAGAAGGTTCACGAGTGCGTCAAGCAGATCCAGCCGCTTCTGGACGCCCTCCTGAAAGGGGACCACGAGGAGATTCATCGTCTCCAGGACGAGGTCTCGAGACTCGAGTACGAGGCGGACAAGATCAAGCATGAGATCCGCCAGCAACTGCCGCGACGGTACTTCCTGCCCGTCGGCCGGGACGAACTCGAGAACTTCCTGCGGTGCCAGGACCGCATCGCCGACAGCGTTCAGGACTTCGCCGTCATCCTGTTCATCCGCAAGACCGAGGTGCACCCGGCGCTGCGCGACGATTTCACGGAGTTCGTCGGGCAGGTCATGAAGGTCAGCAACACGCTGACCGCTGCGGCCGTGGAACTCCAGAACCTGGCCGAGACATCCTTCGGCGGCGAAGAGGCCACCTCCGTGCTCGACCGCATCGCCGGCCTGGGCGAACAGGAATGGGGCGCCGACCGGATGCAGCGCCGACTGTCCCGCAAAATCTACGGCATCGAGAAGGAACTCGACCCGGTCACCATCATGTTCTACGACAAGATGCTCCAGACGCTCAGCCGCGTCGCCAACGAGGCCGAGAACACAGGCGACCTGCTGAGGGCCATGATCCTCAAGGGGTGACGCCGCACCGGAAGGGATGACCTGCCGACTCATGGGATGCCTCGTCATCATCGTCCTGACCGCGGTGCTCGGCCTCTACATGGCGTGGAACATCGGCGCCAACGACGTGGCCAACTCCATGGGCTGCGCGGTCGGGTCGCGCTCCGTCAGCATCCGCTGGGCGGTCATCCTGGCGGGGATCTGTGAGTTCGCCGGGGCCGTTCTGGTTGGGGCCCACGTAACCGATACGGTGCGCAAGGGCATCGTCGATCCCGCGAGGATCGCCTCGCTGCCCGGTCTGGGCGAGGGCGAAGCCGCGGCCCTGGTGCTCGTGGGCATGGCGGCCTCGCTGCTGGCCGCCGCCATCTGGCTCAACGCCGCCACCTGGATGGGCATGCCCGTCTCGACGAGCCACGCGATCGTCGGTGCCATCGCGGGGTTCGGCATCATCGCGGCCGGCTGGTCCGCCGTCGACTGGAGCAAGATGGGCCAGATCGTGGCCAGTTGGTTCCTGTCGCCGCTGGCCGGAGGCGTGCTGGGGTACACCGTCTTCAAGGTCATCAGCAAGCTTATCCTGGGCCGTAAGCGACCCGTGCCCGCCGCCATCACCATCACGCCGTTTGTCGTGTTCTTCCTGATGGTCGTGGTCACGCTCGCCATCACCTACAAGGGCCTGTCGCACCTGACGGGCGAACACGCCAAGTGGATTACCGGCAACGGCGCCTTCCTGGTGGCGGCGGCCGTCGGCCTCGTGTCGGCCCTGGTGTCGAAGGCCCTCATCCGCCGGGCCCTGCGGGGCAAGGAGGACCTGCCGCTGCCGGAGCAGCTCGAACTCGTCGAGCGGGTCTTCGCGCCGCTGGTCGTCGTGACCTCGTGCGCGGTGGCGTTCTCGCACGGCGCCAACGACGTGGCGAACGCCGTCGGACCGCTGGCGGCCATCGTCGACATCGCGTCGAGCTGCACCGTCAAGATGCGCGTGTTCGTCCCCGCCTGGGTGCTCGTTCTCGGCGGAAGCGGAATCGTGCTGGGCCTGGCGACCTACGGATACCGCGTGATGCATACGGTGGGCAGCAAGATTACGCAGATTACCCCGTCGCGCGGTGTGGCAGCCTCCGTGGCCGCCACGGTCACCGTGCTCATCTGTACGCGGATGAAACTGCCCGTGTCGACGACGCACACGCTCGTCGGCGCGATTCTCGGGATCGGCCTGGCGCGGGGCTTCGGGGCCGTCAACCGCCGGGTGACTCGCGACATCTTCGAGTCGTGGTTCATTACCGTGCCGGCGGCGGCCATCATGACGATGTTGCTGTTTATGCTCGGCAAAGCGTTTCTGCTGGAGCATGTGCGCCAGGCGCTTTGTCAGTCGATGCCGGCTGGCGGATAACGCTTCGGCCGCAAGGGGCGGACGATGGTTGCCCAACGGCTGTCCGCCGGCGCCGTCACTGCCTCGCAACCACCGCGTAACCATTTGCCAGGGAACGACTTGTGGCAAGGTGTCGGCGGGGTGTGGACTTCCCTCGCCCAGTCCCTATACTGATGGCGTAACAGGGCAGAGACGTTTGCCGTCTCCGGCGATTGGGGAAGACACGTGGACAGCCAGCGGCTGCGCAAACTCCTGGAGGCCGTTCAGCAGGGCGAGGTCTCGCCCGACGAGGCCGCCCAACGCCTCCGCCACATGCCTTTCGAGGACCTCGGCTTCGCCAAACTCGATCACCACCGCGCCATCCGCTGCGGATTCCCCGAGGTCATCTTTTGCCTGGGCAAGACCGTCGACCAGGTAGTGGCCATCGTCGACCGGATGGCTTCGCGCGGCAGCACGGTCCTGGCGACGCGCGCGGGGGCCGATGTGGCCGAGGCCGTCCGCGCCGTCCATCCCGAGGCCGTCTATCACGCGGCGGCCCGGGCCATCGTGATGGCGGGGGCCGAGCCGTGCCCGCCCCTCGATGGCAAGATCGCCGTCGTTTCGGCCGGCACGAGCGACCAGCCCGTGGCCGAAGAGGCACGCGTCACGGCCGAGGTCATGGGCTGTCGCGTCGAGACCTTCTACGACGTCGGCGTGGCCGGCATCCACCGGTTGCTGGCGTATAGCGAGGCCCTCTCGAAGGCCACCGTCGTCGTCGTCGTGGCGGGCATGGAGGGCGCGCTGGCCAGCGTGGTCGGCGGCCTCGTGGACGTGCCGGTCATTGCCGTGCCGACGAGCGTGGGCTACGGTGCCAGTTTCCATGGCCTCGCGCCCCTGTTGACGATGCTGAACAGTTGCGCGGCCGGCGTCGGCGTCGTGAACATCGACAACGGCTTCGGCGGCGGGTACCTGGCGGCCCTGATTTCGCGTGCCGCGTCGCGGCCGCGCGATCGGTCCGCCGAGTAACCGCATGTCGCGTTATCTTCCGGTTTCGCCCGGTCTGCCGGGGGCTGAGTCATGAACCGCGTCACCGACATCCCCAAGCCGCCGCGGCGGCCGGCCGATGCCCACAAGGGCACGGCGGGCCTGGTGCTGGTCGTGGCGGGCAGCCGCGGCATGGCCGGTGCGGCCGCGCTGACCGGCAACGCAGCCCTTCGCGGCGGGGCGGGGCTCGTGCGCATCGCCACGCCCGACGCCGTCCTCGACACGGTCGCGTGCCTGGCGCCGTGCTGCACCACGGCACCGCTGCCCGACGACGGGGCGAGCGTTAAAGCGGGAGCCGCCGGCGTTGTCCGCAAGTTGCTCGATGGCCAGCACGTCATGGCGATGGGGCCGGGCCTCGGTCAGACACTCGGCGTCAAGTCCGTCGTCCGGTCCGTCCTGGTCGGAATCACGGTCCCGGTGGTGCTCGATGCCGACGCGCTCAACGTCCTGGCGGGTAACGCGAAGGAATCCCTCGCCAAGGCCCGGGCCCCGATCATCATCACGCCGCATCCCGGCGAGGCGGCGCGCCTGCTGGGCGTCAGCACCAGGCACGTCCAGGCCGACCGCGAGGCGGCCGCCGCCGACTTGGCCGCCCTGGGCGCCGTGGCCGTCCTCAAGGGCGCCGGCACCGTCGTCTGCGACGGCAAACGCCTCTACGTCAACACGACGGGCAACCCCGGCATGGCGACGGCCGGCTCGGGCGACGTCCTGACGGGCCTGCTGGCGGCCCTGGTGGCCTCGGGCATGAAACCGTTCGAGGCGGCCGTCCTCGCTGTCTGGGCCCACGGCCGGGCAGGGGACCTGGCGGCCGAACACCACGGCGTGCTCGGCCTGACCGCCCGCGACATCCTCGGTTGCGTGCCGCAGGCCCTGCGGCTATAATATTCGGTTGCGTGCCGCAGGCCCTGCGGCTATAATACTTCAACTTTATCCCGGCCCGCTCGGGCAGGGGGAGACTAGCGTGGAAGGTTCGTGGAGGTCAGGATGGCTAAGGCCAGAGCGGTGAAGAAGAAGGCCAGGGCGCCCGCGGCCAGGAAGGCGCCGGCCGGCAAGAAGGCTCGGGCCCCTGCCAAGGGCAAGGGCGCCCCGCCGAATTCGGCGCTCACGCCGCAGGGCAAGATCGCCCTGCTGCGTCGGATGATGGAGATCCGCGGGTTCGAGGACAAGGTCTTCGAGTTGCTGGCCCGCAACATTCTCCAGGGCGCCAGCCACGTCTACGCCGGCCAGGAGGCCGTCGCGGTCGGCGCCTGCTCGGCCATTACCGAGCGCGACTACATCACCAGCACCCACCGCGGCCACGGCCATTGCCTGGCCCTGGGGGCCGACCTGAAACTCATGATGGCCGAACTCTGCGGCAAGGCGACCGGCTACTGCAAAGGCCGTGGCGGGTCGATGCACATCGCCGACGTGTCGAACCGCAACCTGGGCGCCACCGGCATCGTCGGCGGCAACCTGCCGGTGGCCACCGGCGCGGCACTGGCCTGCCAGATGCAGGAGACGGACTCGGTCGTCCTGTGCTTCTTCGGCGACGGCGCCTCGAACGAGGGCAACTTCCACGAGTCGCTCAACATGGCCGGCAAGTGGCGGCTGCCCGTCGTCTACATCTGCGAGAACAACCTGTACGGCATGAGCGTTGCCTTCAGCCGGGCCTGTGCCGTGACCGACGTCTGCGGCCGCGCGCGGGGCTACGCCATGATCGGCAACAAGGTCGACGGCCAGAACGTGCTGGAGGTGCGCGAGGCGGTTCTGGAGTCGGTCGAGCGGGCCCGGCGCGGCGACGGGCCGTCGCTCATCGAGTGCATGACCTACCGGTATCGCGGCCACAGCCGCAGCGACCCCCGCGTGTATCGCACCAAGGACGAGGAGGCGTACTGGCAGGGCCGCGACCCCATCAATCTCTTCAGCGCTGACCTCCTCAAGGCGAAGGTCCTGACGGACAAGGCGTTTTCGAAAATCCAGGCCGAGGTCGACGCGGCCATCGCGGCCGCCGAGAAGTTTGCCGTCGAGGAGAGTCCGTACCCCGACCCGTCGGAGGTGCTCGACGACGTGTACTGCGGCTGGATCGAGACCCCCAAGGGCCTGGTTCGGACCGAGACGAAAGGGTAGGCGGAGCGATGCCGGAAATCACGTACCGTGAAGCCGTCCGCGACGCGCTGGCCGAGGAGATGCGGCGCGACCCGCAGGTGTTCGTCATGGGCGAGGACGTTGCCATCTACGGCGGCGCCTACTCGGCCACGCAGGGTCTCTACGAGGAGTTCGGCGAGACCCGGGTGCGCGACACCGCCATCAGCGAGGCCGCCATCGCCGGCGCGGCCGTCGGGGCCGCCATGTGCGGCATGCGGCCGGTGGCCGAGATCATGTATGTCGACTTCATGACGCTGGCCATGGACCAGTTCGTCAACCAGGCCGGCAAGAACCGGTACATGTTCGGCGGCAAGACGACCGTGCCGATGGTCATCCGGACCGAAGGCGGCGCCGGCCGCAGCATCGCCGCGCACCACAGCCAGAGCCTGGAGGCCTGGTTCTGCCACGCCCCGGGCGTCTTCGTGGTCATGCCCTCGACGCCTTACGACGTCAAGGGGCTGCTGAAGACCTGCATCCGCGACGACAACCCCATCCTGTTCATCGAGCACAAGATGCTTTACGGCACCAAGGGCGAGGTGCCCGCGGAGGAATACCTGGTTCCGCTGGGCCGGGCCGCCGTCCGTCGCACGGGCAGCGACGTGACGATCATCGGTTACTCGCGCATGGCCCTTCGTGCCCAGGAGGCCGGCGCGGCGCTGGCCGAGGAGGGTATCGACGCCGAGGTCATCGACCTGAGGTGCCTCAAGCCGCTCGACATCGACTGCATCCTGGCCTCCGTCCGGAAGACGGGGCGGCTGGTCCTGGCGTCCGAGGGATACCAGGAGGGCAACTTCGTCTGCGAGATCGCCATGAAGATGCAGGAGCTGGCGTTCGACGACCTCGATGCCCCCATCGAGCGGGTCTGTGCAGCCAATTGCCCGCTGCCGATGAGCCCCGTCCTGGAGAACGAGGCCGTGCCCTCGACCGACAAGGTCATCGCGGCGGCGAAGCGGACCCTCGGCAAAGCCTGACACGGTTAGGGATGGTGTGCCCATGATTCAGAAAGTCACCATGCCGGCGCTCGGCGAGACGGTCGAGACCTCGACCATCGAGCGATGGCTCAAGCAAGAGGGCGACGCCGTCGCCACGGGCGACATTCTCTGCGAGATCACCACCGACAAGGCCACGCTCGAGGTCGAGAGTTACTACCGCGGCACGCTCCTGAAGATCGTCGCCCCCGAGAAGGCCGAACTGCCCGTCGGCGCGGTCATCGCCATCGTCGGCGACCCGGGCGACGAGATTCCGGCCGACATCGCCTCCAAAGCCCCCGGCGCGCCCGCGTCGGCCCCGGCGGCAGCCACCGCGGCACCCGGACCGGCGGCCGCTACGGCACCGGTCGTGCAGCCCGGCGGGCGTGTGATCGCTTCGCCGCGGGCTCGGCGAGCGGCCCGCGAGAGCGGCGTGGCCCTGGAGACCATCCGGGGAACCGGCCCCGGCGGCCGGATTATCGAGGCCGACGTGACGGCCGCTGCCGCGGCGGCCCCGCGCGTCAAGGCGAGCCCGCTCGCGGGGAAAATGGCGGCCGCGCAGGGCGTCGACCTGGCGGCGGTCCGGGGCACGGGCCATGCCGGCAAGGTCATGAAGGCCGACGTTCTGGCCGGGCCGCGGGCCGCCGCGGGCGAGGTCGTGCCCCTGACGGCCATGCGACGCATCGTGGCCGAACGCATGACCTTCTCGAAGCAGACCATCCCGTGCTACTACCTCTCGATGGATGTCGATATGACGGACCTGGCGTGCCTGCGGAACAAGTTGAACCTGAAGGCCAACGGCAAGCCCAAGATTTCGTTCAACGATTTCGTCATCAAGGCGTGCGGGTTGGCGCTGCGGATGTTCCCGATGGCCAACAGCCGGTGGGTCGAGGGCGGGGCCCAGCGGCGCGGCGTGGCCCACGTGGGCCTGGCCGTGGCGCTGGACGAGGGGCTGATGGTGCCCGTGGTCCGCGACGCCGACTCCAAGCCCATCCGCCGCATCGCCTCGGAGACGGCCGACCTGGCGGCGCGGGCCCGCTCCAAGAAACTCGTCCCCGACGAGTACCAGGGCGGGTGCATGACCGTCTCGAACCTGGGGATGTTCGGCATCCGCAGTTTCATCGCCGTCGTCAACCCGGGCGAGAGCACCATCCTGGGCCTGGGAGTCATCCAGGACCGGGTCGTGTACCGGCAGGGTGGCATCCAGGTCCGCAGCATGATGACCATGACGCTGTCGGTCGATCACCGGCTGGTCGACGGGGCCGTGGGCGCCCAGTTCCTCGAGACCATTCGCGACCTGCTCGAAGTGCCGCAGAAACTGGTGGACGGCGAGTAGCCAGAGGTTGCCCCGGAAAGGAAAAGGCCCTGACGCACGCGTCGGGGCCTTCGTGTTGCGCGGATGGGTGGCGTCTATTGGCCAATCAGAACAAGGTAAGCGACGTAGCCGACGCCGCCCAGGGCCGCCGCGGCCACCAGGACGGCCAGCGCCGCCAACCGGCCGACCCGCCGGTGTGCCCTGAGGAGCATGGCCTGGTACTCCAGGAGCACCTCGCGATGAGAGGCCTCGAGTTGCCCGAGCGCGGTGGCCTGCCGCCTGGAACTCTCGTCGATCGTCCGAAACGCCGACCGCACCGACGTAATGCCGTCGAGCACGGACTCGATCAGCGCCGACTGCCGCTCCAGGATCCGGTTGGTCTCGCGCACGAGGTCCGCCTGGCTCGATGCGAGATTGGGCAACTGGGTGACGGCGTCGGCGATAGCGCGGCTGGTCTGATGGTGGCCCTTCAACTCGTGGCCGATGTCATCGAGCGAGGGCAGGGCGCGCATCCACTCCGGGTCCAGCGGGTCGAGGTGCGTCTTGGCGGGTGGCGGCGGCGCGGGAAGGGCCTCGGTGGTGTCCGGGCGGGCCGGCGCCGCGGCCTTGGCCAGCGCTTCGATGGCCAGCACGTCGCGGCATGCGGGGGCCTTGGCCGACAGGCCGCCGGCCGCGCCGGCGCCGGCCAGGGCCAGTTCCGCGCGGCCGGCGCCGAGCGACCAGCGTGTGGCCGACTCGCCGGCCGCCTGGTCCCCGGCTCCGAACCAGGAACGTACGCGATCCACCAACCCCAGTCTGGTCATGGCGCAGTCTCTTTCCTTGGGGGTGGGAACATCTGCTCGGGCAGGACACAGACCGTCCCCTCGCCTGAACGCCTTATCGGACGTTGGGGCGGCCGCCTTGAGAAAAATCGGGCGCGGGCGGCCGCCGGTGGAGGCGGCGCTAGACTTCCATGATCTCGTCGGTCTTGTGCTGAAGGGCCTCGCCGAGTTGCTTCTCGTAGGTGTGGACCAGGTCGGTGGCGTCGTCGCGGGCCCTGCGGGCGTCGTCCTCGCTGGCGGTCTTGGCCTTCTCCTCGGCGTCGATGTGCTTGATGGCGTCGCGGCGAACGTTGCGCAGGCCGACCTTCGCCTCCTCGGTCTGTTCCTTGACCCGGTGGACGAGTTGCGTGCGCCGCTCCTGGGAGAGGGGGGGGATCGAGAGGCGAATCATCTTGCCGTCGACGATGGGCATGATGCCGAGTTCGGACGCCTGAATGCCCTTGGCGATGTCGCCGATGCTGCCCGGGTCGTACGGCTTGATGACGATCAGCAGGGGGTCCGGCACGGTGATGGTGGCCAGTTGCCGCAGTTCCGTCGGGCTGCCGTAGTAGTCGACCTTGAGGTGCTCGACCAGGCCGGCCGATGCCCGGCCGGTCCGGACGGTCCGCAGGCCGGCCTTGAGGTGCTCGACGGCCTTCTGCATCTTATCTTCGGCGTCCAGGAGGGTGTCGTCAATAGTCACGATTCTAGCCTCCAATATGAGTACCGATGGATTCTCCGGCGATGACCCGGCGGATGTTCCCCTCGTGCTTGAGGTTGAAGACGATGATGGGAATGTGGTTATCGCGGCAGAGGCTGATGGCGGCCACGTCCATGATCTTGAGGTTCTGCCGCAGGACGTCGTCGTAGGTCAGGCGGTCGTAGCGCGTGGCGCCAGGGTTGGTCTTGGGGTCGTCGGAGTACACGCCGTCGACCTTGGTGGCCTTCAGAAGCACCTCGGCGCCAATCTCGTTGGCCCGCAGCGCGGCGGCCGTGTCGGTCGTGAAGAACGGGTTGCCGGTGCCGCCGGCGAGGATGACGACGCGTTTCTTCTCGAGGTGCCGGAGGCAGCGCCGCCGGATGAACGGCTCGGCCACGTCGCGCATCTCGACGGCGCACTGGACGCGGGTGTCGGTGCCGAGGCTTTCGAGACAGTCCTGGAGGGCGAGAGCGTTGAGGACCGTGGCAACCATGCCCATGTAGTCGGCGGTGGCGCGTTTGACGTTGGCCTCGCGCGAGAAGCCGGCGCCCCGGAGGAAATTGCCGCCGCCCACGACGATCGCCAGTTCGCAGCCGGTGGCCACGACTTCCCTGGCCTGGCTGGCAATGGCCCGGGTCTCTTCCGGGTCGAGGCCGAACCCGCCGGGCGTGCAAAATCCTTCGCCGCTGACTTTCAGAAGGACCCGTCCGTAGGCACAACCGGCCATAGGCGTCCCTTGCTCAGTCCGACTCGGTCTCGCCCACCTCGAAGCGTGCGAAGCGCTTAATCACGATGTTCTCGCCGATCTTGGCGATGACTTCCGTCAGGATGTCCTGAACCGTGCGCGAGTCGTCCTTGACGTAAGGCTGTTCCAGCAGAACGTGAACAGCATACCACTTCTTCAGTTTCCCGTCGACGATCTTCTCGATGATGTTGTCGGGCTTCTTGCCCTCCACCTGGCTGCGGGCGACGCGTCGCTCGGTCTCGACGAGGTCGGCCGGCAGTTCCTCGGGGCGGACGGCCAGCGGCGCCGCGGCGCAGATGTGCAGGCACAGGTCCGACAGAAACGCCTGGAACTGCTCGTTTTTGGCCACGAAATCGGTCTCGCAGTCGACCTCCACGAGGACGCCGACCTTGCCGTTGTGGTGGATGTAAGAGTGGATGCGGCCCTGGGCGGCGGCCCGGCCGGCCCGTTTCGCGGCCGTGGCCAAGCCCTTCTTGCGCAGGAGCTCGATGGCCTTGTCGGCGTCGCCGCCGGCTTCCTCCAGGGCGCGCTTACATTCCATCATGCCCTGGCTGGTCCGTTCGCGGAGTTTCTTGACGTCAGCGGCACGGATGTCCATCGATTCGGCTCCTTGCACCCAGAGTGAAGGTGTCTTGCGTCTCGCCGGCCGTTCCGCAGGCGGCGGCCCGTCGGGTGAGGTCTCACGAGTCGCTTGCGGCAGCGCCGGGGGAACGTCGGTATCGCATCGGGCCGACGCGGGCCCGGCCTTAGGGCGTGTCCGGCCCGGCGGCTGCCGCGGCGTCGTTTTCCGGCGTGGGCAGGGCGGGGTCCGCCGGGGCGTCGGCCTGGCCGGCCGGCGTCGTCCCGGCGGCTTCCTGCATGGCCGGGTGCGGCGTCGGCAGCGGCATCTCGGGGACCGGCCGCTCGCCGCGGCGCGGGGCCGCGCGGGCGCGCGGACGGCTCGGGGCACGCACCAGGGCCTGGCCCTCGCCCTCGACGACCGCGCGGGCCGCCCGGTTGGCCAGGCCTTCCGCGCACGCGTCCGCCAGGTGCTTGATGACGATCTCGATAGCCCGCATGGCGTCGTCGTTGCCGGGGATGACCACGGTCAGATCGTCGGGGTCGGCCTCGGTGTCTGCCAGGGCGACGACCGGGATGTCGAGCTTGGTGGCCTCGCGGACGGCGTTCTTCTCGCGGACCGGGTCGACGACGATGAGGGCGCCGGGCAGGCGTTCCATCTTGCGGATGCCGTCGAGGTTCCGCTTCATCTTGCGGTGTTCGCGCTGCAGCGCCGCGATCATCTTCTTCGAGTACCGGTTGATTTCGCCGGACTCCACGAGGTGGTCAAGTTCGTCGAGCCGGCCGAGTCGCGAGCGGATGGTTCGGAAGTTCGTCAGGGCGCCACCCAGCCAGCGGTAACTGACGTACGGCATGAGACATCGCTGGGCTTCCTGCTCGATGGACGCGCGGGCCTGGCGTTTGGTGCCGACGAAGATGACATCCTTGCCTTCGGCCACGAGCCGGGTCAGGAACTTCTGGGCCCGCAAGATGCCCTTGACGGTTTCCTTGAGGTCGATGATGTGGATGAAGTTCCGGCGCCCGTAGATGTACGGGGCCATCTTGGGGTTCCAGCGACTGGCCGGATGGCCGAAATGGATACCCGCGTCGATTAACTCCTGAACCTGAAGCGTCGCCAAATGCCGCTCTCCTCTCTCCGTCTGCGCGCAACTCCTCTATCGACCGATAAGAACCCAGCACCATACGGTCCCCCGGGACCGCTGTCAAGGCTTTTCTGGCGATGTGTCAAGGCCCATTAGAAATGTCCGGTTTCTGACCCAATAGGAATGTCCGGTTTCGGCGTGGTTGTTTGAAGCCCTTTCTCCACGGATGATTGGGGCCTGGACGGTGCGGTTTGTGGGCGGTAGGATGGGGCGAGCCAAGG
>DATKZB010000164.1:0-6566 GCA_035528235.1 Phycisphaerae bacterium | reverse complement strand
TTCCAGTTGGGCCAGCCGGTCGGTCCAGGGCTTGGTGTCCCCGCCGGTCTGGGCGGCCAGGCACAGGCCAAGGATGGTGTCCTGGGGGTCGGCCCGGGCCACCTCGGGCAGCAGCGTGCGGGCCGTCTCGGGCTGGTCGCTCATCGTCAGAAGGACCGCGACGCGTTTCCAGGCGGGCCGGGGAACCTGTTGGGCGGCCTGGACGGCGATGGCGGTGGCGCCCGCCTGGTCGCCGGTCCGTAGCATGGCGTACAGGGCCAGGAGCGAGAGGGCCTCGGGCGGCGTGGCCCCCTGTGGCAGGCCGGCGACGAAGGTCTGGTACTCGCGGACGGCGTCGGCCGCGCGCGCGGCGCGCAGCAGGATGTCCAGGCGGTGGACGGCCAGGGCGGGTCGGTCGCTGGGGTCGACGTCGGCCTTGCGGAGGACGGCCAGTTTGGCATCGTCGGAGTCGGCCAGTTCGGCCAGCAGTTGCTGGGCGGAGACGTGCTCCTTGGCGTGGCGTGGCACCTTCTGGAGTTGCTCGCGTGCCTTCTCTTTGTCGCCCAGGCCGGCCAGGGCCCGGGCCAGGGCCACGCGCAGGTCGGGCCGCGTGGCGCCGCCTTCCTGTGCGAGTTGGCCGAGGCACTCGACGGCCGGTTTCTGGAGGCCCCATGCCACGTACAGGGCGCCCCGCTCAAAGGCAGCCAGGGCCTTGGCGGTGTCGCCACGGGCCCCGAGTTCCGCCAGCGCCTCCAGGGCCTCCTTGGGTTGCTGCGCGGCGTCGAGCGCCCGGACGAGCCGGATGTGGCTGGCGAAGTTGCCGGGCTGTCGGGCCACGGCCTGGCGGTAGGCGTCGACGGCGTCCGCGGTGCGGCCGAGCGCCGTCAGGGCGCCCGCACGGAGCAGGCAGGGCCGGGAGTCTTTCGGGACGAGGCGCTCCAACTCCTCGGAGACCGTGACGGCCTTGTCGAACTGACGGGTCTGGAGGTAGAACGAGCCGATGCGGCCGAGCGACTCGACGTCGGCGGTCTTGACGGCGGCGGCTTGGAGTTCCTCGAGGATCGGGCCGGTCTCCTGGATGCGGTTGGCCCCCGCCAGGATGACGACCTTGCCGAGCAGGGCCCGGTTGCGCCACGGGTCTTTGTCGGGCAGGCGGGCGAGTTCCTGGATGGCCTCGTCGGTCTGACCGGCCTGGGCGAGGCATCGGGCCCGGTCCAGCCGCGCCAGGTACCGCAGGTCCTGGGGGGCGGTGTCGCGGTCGGCCAGTCGGCCGTAGACGTCGGCGGCGGCGGCGAAGTCGCGCTTCTGCTGGTACAGCCAGGCCATGGCGGAGTCGATCTGGTTGGGGCCCGTCCCGGGAATGGCGGTCAGGAAGGCCTCGACCTCGGCGGGGGTCTTCTGCCGGATCAGCACGCCGGCCAGGGCGCGGTAGATGACCAGCCGCTGGGGGTCCTTCTTGATGATGCCGGTCCACTGCTCGATGCACTGGTCCGGCTGGTTCAGGGCGAGGTGGGCCTGGCCGAGGACGAGGCGGGCGTCGAGGTCGTCGGGATTCTCCTTGAGGACGGCCTGGCACACCTCGAGGCATCGCTGGGGCTCGGCGTGATTGAGGTAGGCGAGCGCCAGGGCGAGCCCCTGCTGTTTGCCGGCCACCGTGGCGGGCTGGAGTTCATCGGCCGCCACGGGTTCGCCGCGGAGGATCTTGATCTGCGTGGCCACGAGGCCGGCCTGGGCGTGCGACGGGTCGACGCTCAGGACCTGTCGGACCTCGACGTCGGCCTCGTCGAGGAGGCCGGCGTCGAACAGCGCGCGGCCCAGGGTCATGCGGTAGGTGGTGTTCTGCGGTGTCAGCCGGACGGCGGCCTGGTACTGCTCGATGGCTTGCATGGCGCGGCCGGTCTGCTGGTACAGGGCGCCCAGTTGGTAGTGGGGCGCGCTGGACTCGGGATAGGCGGTGATGGTTTCGCTGAGCATCGTTTCGGCCTCGGCCGTCTTGCCCAGGTAGACCATGGCCTCGGCCACGGCAAGGTGTTCGCTGAGGGAGGTGGCCTTGGCCTCGGCGGCCTTGGCGGCGGCGGCGCGCGAGGCCTCGATGTTGCCCAGCGTCCGGTATCCCTGGGCGATGGCCAGTTGGACGACGGGCCGGTCGGGGAACTGTTTCTGGGCGGTCTCGATGGCCTGGAGGGCGACGCCGGACTGGTCGGTGCGTGCGGCCGTCTCGACGAGCAGCCCGATGGCGACCGGGCTGTCGGGGTGGGCGTCGTAGAGGGCCTTGGCTTCGGAGAACGCCTGGTCGTAGAATCCGTCGCGGAGCAGGCTGGCGGCCAGGGCTTGGCGGGCGCCGGCGTGGGTGGGGTCGAGTTCCGTGACCTTCCGCAGGGCCTCCTTGGCGAGTTCGTCCTTGCCGGACTTCATGGCGGCCTGGGCGAAGGCGTACTGGGCGGCGGGCGAGCCGGGGAAGTCGGTCCGGAGGGCGAACAGGTCTTTCTCGGCCTCGGCGACGTTGCCGCGGCTCAACATGGCCACGGCCAGCAGCAGCCTGGCCTGGCGTTGGCGCGGGTCGACCTGGAGGACGGCCTTGCAGATTTCCTCGGTCTTGGCGACGTCGCCCAGCCTCAGCGCCATCTCGGCCCGCGCGAGCCGAATCTGGGGGGCGTCGGGGTCGTCGGGATGGCGCTTGAGGATGTCGTCGAGGGCCTCGCAGGCCCCCATCACCTCCTGGCGTCCGGCCGGGGAGATGTCTTCCAGACCGGCCGCGACGACCTGCTGGGTGACGAGCAGCATCGCGGCGACCGGCGGCGGGTCCTTCATCGACAGGATGGCCTGGCGGGCCTCGGCCAGGACGGTCTGGAAGGCCTGCCGGTCGTCGGGGCTTCTTCGGGGATCCCGCACTTCGCCGATGCACAATTGGACGAGGGCGTTGGCGGCCCTGGGCCAGGCGGGCTGGTCGGCTGCGCGCTGGGCGTCCTTCTTGGCGACCGCCAGAAGGCGGCCGGCGGCGTCCTGGAGTTGACGGGCCGCCTCCTGCATGGCCGCCTCGCTCGCCTTGGTCTTGGCGCTGGCCTGGTCGCCGGCGCCTCCGGCGGCCGCGACGTCGGCCTCCTTCTGGAGGCGCAGACCCAGTCTTCTGTGGGCATAGCCGATGTCGATTTCAACCAGTCCGATGGCCTCGGCGATTTCCGTCGCCACGTCCTCGTCGGGGGCCGTGGCGTTCTCGAGAGCGGCCTTGGCCTGGCCGAGTTGCTCGATGGCCGTCCGCAGGACGTCCGGCCGAAGATCGGGGTCGCTGGCGGCCAGCGTCTGTCGGGCGGGATGGGCGAAGGTGTCGGCCCGGGTCATGAGGACGGTGGCCTCGCCCGGGGCCGCCTTGGCGGCCTGGTCGAGCAGCGTGCGGGCTTCGTCGTACCGGCCGAGCGAGATGTGGGCCCGCGCCTGGAAGTAGGGCCCGCGCCAGTCGTCGGGGTTGGCGGCGGCGTAACTGGCGGCCAGTTCGAGCGCACGGTCGAAGTTCCTGGCTCGAAGGGCCAGTTCGGCGCGGGCCAGCAGTTTCGCGCCGCTGTTGCGGTGGAAATACAAGACCAGGCCGCCGATGGCGGCGGCGAGGATGCCCGCAATAATCAGGACCAGGATGATTCGTCGCATCGCGAGTCTCTCCTTCGTCAGGGCAGCGCGCGGTCCAGGTGCGGGATTGCCGCGCCCAGGAACCGCATGCACCGTTGCCGGGCTTCGTCCACGTCGCGGCCGACCGGCGTCGAGACCCGGATCAGGGCCCCGCTGGCGTTGCGGCTCAAAAGGCCGTTGGCCAGGATGGTAAGCTGCTGCATCCAGAAACTCCGCGTGTACGTGTCGCCGCAGCGGTAGGTGTACAGGAAGTATAGCCGGGACGTGCCGGACTGGAGGATGATCTCGCGGCAGGGGACCGTGCCTCGGCCCTCGACGCCGGCGATGGCGACGTCGCCCGTCGCGATGATCTCCTGGCCTCCGCCTTCCAGGCACAGGTCGGGCGGGTGGGTACCCTTGCGGTTGTCCTCACTGAAGATGATGCAGAAGTCCAGGGGCGGGGCCCCGGCGACCACGTACCGGCGGCGCAGGTAGTCGCGCGTCTCCAGGATGGTCAGCGTGGCCTCGTCCATCTCGAGGTCGTAACTGGTGAGGCGTTTCCCGTCGACGTCCATTTCGGCCGGCAGGGCGCCGCGGGCCATCTGTCCGTTCCAGGTGGACGGCACCGACCGGCTCAGCCAGATGGCCCCGGCCGCCGTCGCGAGAACGAGGCCGACGGCCGCCCACGTGGCCGCACCCCGGCCGGCCCCGACCAGCCGCGGCCACTGGTCCTCATCCTGGGCGTCGCGCCCGACGCCGTGGAGCAGCGGCAGGACGGTGGCGGGCCTGCCGGCCCACTGCCGGGCGCCGAGGATCAGGCGCTCCAGGGAGAACATCAGCGCGAAGGCCACCAGGTAGATCATCAGGCCGGAGATGTCGTGAAAGGCCCCCGTGGCGGTCCGGGTGTCCCAGACGTCGGCCACGAAGATGAGGCCGAGGATGCGGAGCGAGTTGCTGGTCACGGCCACGGGCACCGCCATGGCGAACAGGCCGATCCGCCACAGGCCGCGGAGTTTGCAGACGTACGTGTAGATGGCGCCGAACGCCAGCAGGCTGATCAGCGTCCGCAGGCCGTTGCACACGTTGGCGATGACCAGTTGCTTGTCGCCCTCCAGGAAGACCTGGTTGCCGGACCGCTCGGCCACGATGCCGATGAGGTTGGCCAGGCGCACCCCCGTGTCGGCGGCCACCATCTTCAGCCGGAAATTGAGTTGCGCGATGCTGACCTCCGGCAGGGGCACCATGAAGACCAGGAACGCGATCGGGAACCACAGACGCCCGAGCGCCGTCCTGCCCCAGAGCAAGAGCACCAGGCCCGCCAGGACGCCGATCAGGCTGAAGCCGCTGGCGAAGTTGACCCGCGCCAGGCACGCCACCAGGTGCAGAAGGAGGCTGCCGACGAGAACCACCGTACCCAGTACCGGGCTGCGACGCACCTGGATGCGCGTGTGCCGGATGAGCAGGATCGCGATGATGAGACTGACGACCGGCACCAGGGGGCCGTGGGTGTAGTAACTCTCGCCCTCCATAATCCGGTCGTACAGCCCGAGGTTGGTCCGCCGCCACGCCGGGAACCACCGCACCCACATCTCGTAGAAGTTGAGGGCGTAGGCGGCCGCCAGGCCGGCCCCCAGCATCAGCCAGGGCATCCACCGGGACCACCGCGGCTTGTCGGTCTGTGTCGGCATTTCCACTATTGCGCTGCGCCTCCCGGACGAACGTGCTTGGCTATTATACTCCAATTCAGGGCTTCTGCAAGAAAGCATCAAGGCGGAGCCGCCGGGGGTGCGAGCCCATGGAATCCTTGCGGGGGGTTGTCGCGAGCATCCGTGGCACGTGAGAACGACATGACATGGGGGGCGGTCTTGAGGCCGACCCCAGCATGGGATGCAGAAATTTCTGGTCCAGGAATTTGACAAGGCCCGGTTTATGGGTTAGAATGAATGGCTTGCCCTTGTGCTTGCTGGCTTGGGGGGAGTATCTAGGTGCGCAAACGACGCTGCGACAGACTATCTTCCCGTTCAGGGGCTGCAAACCCAGTCGGTAAGGGTGCATTCGGGGCCGGTCTGGGCGACGTGAGGGGTAGCGTATTCACCCATAACTGTGATGAATATCGGGGCTGACCTGTCAGCCCTTTCTTGTATGCATAGAGAGCATTCAGAGAGTGAGACCGCCGTTCGGCCGCAAGCAGATGGGCCCCGGCAATTGGGGAAACAAGGGTAAGACGCAACCCGTAGGAAAGAGCGGCGGTTCACTCGCGGCGGAAGCAGGACAAAAAAAATAGGGCGGATCAGCGCTTGACCTTGGGCAGGAAGGCTGATCCACCCGGGACGGTGCGCCGGCCAGAAGTGCGCCTTCGCCCGCCTTTGCGCTATCATTATATGCGGCGCATCGTCCCTGAGTCAAGGTGGCTGTGGACATCCCGTGCCCAGGGATGCCCCGGAAGGGACGATGACAATGCCGGAACCAATTACCATGATCGGGGTGGGGGTCGGTTTGTTCGGCCTCATGACCCAACTGGCACGCCGATACTTCTTCCTGGCCAAGGAAGTGGTTGACATTGTCCTTGGTTTTCTGGCCTTCGTCCTGTCGCTGCCGGTCCTGGCGATGTGTGCGACTATCGTCAAGTTGTCGAGCAAAGGGCCGGCTTTCTTCACACAATCTCGGGTCGGGCAGGGCGGCAAGCTGTTCAAGATGTACAAACTGCGCACAATGTATATTAACGCAGAGTCGGCAACCGGCGCGGTCTGGGCCGAGGACAAAGACCCCCGCGTCGTTCCCGCCTGCCGCTGGATGCGCCGCAGCCACATGGACGAACTGCCCCAACTCATCAATGTCATCCGGGGCGACATGTCGCTGGTGGGTCCTCGGCCGGAGCGGCCCGAGATCATCGAGAAGTTGGAGTCCGTGTACCCCGACATCCGCAAGCGGCTGGCCGTCCGGCCGGGCATCACGGGCCTGGCCCAGGTCCGAAACGGGTACGACAC
>DATKZB010000163.1:0-2091 GCA_035528235.1 Phycisphaerae bacterium | reverse complement strand
GTCTTGCCGGCCGTCTCGGCGACCAGGGCCCAGACGGGTTCGTCCATGCTGGACCGCGCGTAGCCCACGTCGAAGAGGGCGAGGTCCAGGAATCGCACCTCGCCGGTCTCCTCGTCGATCCAGCCGGCCTGGGCCTGGTCGTGGAACTCGACCAGGGCCTGGAACATGGCCTGCTGGACGGCCTGGATCTGGCCGGGGTCCTCGACCTGGACCTCGAGGGGGCTATGCACGGGGATGACGCCGTAGTCGATGACGGAGGCCTCGGCGCGGTGCCAGTCGAGAACGAGCCAGTGGACGGCCCGCGCGCCGACGTCCACGCCGGCGGTCAGGTAGTCGGCGGCCGGGCGCACGAGGCCGCGGCCGCGGCCGTTCGTCCGTTTCAGGATGAGCGGCACGTCGACGTCGAGGACCTCGGGCTCCTGGGCGGCCGGCGGAATGTTCTGGTGCTCGGTGTTGAAGTGTTCCCAGGAGGTGTCGGCCGCGGTGTCGAAGCAGAACTGGAGCGTCGAAACCTCTTTCTGCGTCCCATCCTCGAGGCGGCGGGCGTCGAAGCGGTACGGGTTCGAGACGGCGGCGCCGGCGTCCATGGCCTCGCGGTTGGCGAGGTAGAAGGCGTGGGCGCCGCGGCCGCCGCGGTCGCCCTCGAGGACGCCCATCTGGCGGAGCTCCATATACCGCTCCCAGAGGTCCATGCGCTCGGGCATCTGTTCGAGGAGCTTGTGGCGCTCGCCGTCCCAGGCGGGCTTCTCGCGCGGGTCCGTGTACCGCAGGGCCAAGCTGATCGACGACCAGACGGTGCACAGGTAGACCATGGCCATCTGCCGGTCGGGCGGGCCGAGGCCGGCGATGTCGCTGTCGATGGTGGCCTCGCGGCGGGCCGTCTCGATTTCGCTGGCGGCCGACTCGCGGGTCTCCGGGTCGTCGATGGCCACGAACGTCGGCCGAAGGCCATGGTATGACAGACCGCGGATGCCGCCATCAATGCCGACGGCGGCGAAGACGGCTCCGGAGGCCTTGCTGCCGGCGACGGTCGGGAAGACGACCTGGGACTCGCTGCCGCTCCACTCCATCCAGCTCCGCTCGCCGTCGACCGTCTGGGCGCGGGCCCGCTGGGAGGCGCCCTCGAGGGAGCGGATCGGCGCGCAGATTTCCGGGTAGTCCTGTGCGAGGAGGTTGTTCCGCTCGAACTCCATCGTGACGTCGCGCCGGATCAGGGTGGCGCGAGGGCCGTTCGCGGCGATGACGACCAGGAACCGGGTCAGCCCCCGCACGATACCGATGATGCTGCAACCCTTGATGCAGGTGGTCTTGCCGCCGCCGCGGTCGTCGGCGTAGGCCTTCCAGCCGCCGTGGCGGATCCGCGACATGAACTGGTCGACCATGCCGCGCTGGTTGCGGGTGAACGGGCTGCTGAACCAGTGGGGCAGGTACGTCCGAAGCCACAGGCAGTCGTCTTTTTCGCATTGCCGGCGGCGGCGCGGGTTGCGGACGGGCGGGACCTGGATGTCTCGTCCGGCGGCGCGCTTCGCCGCCATGAGGGCGCGCTGGGCGGCGCGCTCTCGATCGAGCCAGCGTTTGGTCTCCTCGGTCGCCATCATGCCTCGGCTCGGGGGCTGCTGGCTTGTTTTACAAAGGCCCATGCGCGCTGGGCCGCCCATCGCACGCGGAGCCAGGCGCGCCCGCGGAAGATCCGCCACAGGCGGTCTCGATCGAAGGCCCGCGCGGCCTGGCCTTGGTAATGGGCGCGGCGGGCTGCTTGGGTGCGCGCATACCGGAGGATTTCCAACCAGGACGCGCGCGGGGGCAGGCCGGCCTCTGTCAGCGCCTGGCGGAGGACCTGGTGGGGCGCGGAATCGTTAGGCAGGTGCTCGCCCGGCCAGGCCACGCAGTGCAGCGTCGGCGTGTCTGTCCAGGGTGAAGGGGGGGCCAGGAAGATGACGGCGCGCAGGCCGTGGCCATTGATGTAGACGCGCTCGCGGGTGCTTCGCGGGTGGTCTGCCCAGTATTTCAGTCGCATGGGGATCTCCCTAAAACCCCTGGGGGCCGTGCGCCGACAAACTAACTCTCCCACAAATGCGCGAGCTTCGGCCG
>DATKZB010000162.1:0-2509 GCA_035528235.1 Phycisphaerae bacterium | reverse complement strand
CGCCTAGAGCGCTTTAAGATTGCCTACTCACACCAGCGCTTGGGCGCGGTGGGTCCCCGTACCCACCGCGACGACCCGCAGTCGGACCTCGAGCGCGGCGGGTGCGGGGACCCGCCGCGCGAACAGGCGCCGCCGACGGCGCCGGACGGACGGGGTAATGCCGCCGGTCCGAATCCGGACCGGCGTATTTTATTTTGTTGCACGCGGCCGCAAAAGGTGGAAGTTTTCGGTGTTGGCGGGGCCGCATGGGCGGGCCAAGGTTGCGTGATGGGCGGGAAGTGGCCGCCGGAACGGGCGGCGAGGGTCGTCAAGGTGTCTGGAAGTGGCTCAAAACTGTTGCAACGGCCCCTTCCGCCGGACCTCGGTGCGCTGCTGTGGGACCAAGGCGTCGACCCCGGCGAAGCGTGGCTCTCGACCGACACCGACCTGAACCTGGCCGGCGGCTACGAGCAGGTGTTTGTGCTGGCCCAGGAGGATCGGCTGCTGACGGTGGCCCTTCCGACCCCACGGTGGCCGCAGCCCGTCCGGATGGACCTGGCCCGGTCGGCCATCAAGGAAATCCGGACGCGCCAGGGCGTGGGCGGGGGGTTTCTGGAGGCCCTCGTCGAAGGGGTGTACGTCGAGGTCCTGGCGTACTCGAACGCGCGGGCCGACCTGTTCCACAAGGTGGCGGCGAAACTGAAGTCCTGGCTGGCCATCGACCCGCACCCCGTCACGTCCGAAGACGACTACAACCCCCGCAAGTGCCCGAAGTGCGGCATGACGCTCGAGTTCAAGGGCGACCTGTGCCGCCGGTGCATCAACCGCGGGGCCATCGTCTCGCGCGTCGTGCGACTCATGAAACCGTACGCGGGCTGGGCCGTGCTGATGGTGGGCATTCTGCTGATGAGCGTCGGCCTGCTCATGATCCCGCCGCGGCTGACGAAGTACCTGGTGGACCAGGTCATCAACCCCGTCACGCCCGAGGCCGAGGCCGTCTCAATAGGCACCCGCGAACTGTGGTTGCTGTACCTGGTGCTGGGCCTGTTCGGCGTTTACTTTCTGCGGGCCATCTGCGACAGCGCCAACCAGCGCCTGTCGAGTTTCGTGGGCACGCAGATCACCTCCGACATGCGAGAGGCAGTGCTGGCGCGGCTGACGCGCCTCAGCGTCGACTACTACGACCGGCACAGCGTCGGCCAACTCATCAGCAGGGCCGGATACGACACGGCGGCGTTCAACGACCTGATTCGCAACGTGACGGGCGGCTTCCTGGCCCAGATTCTGGTGGTCATCGTCACGGGGGCGATGCTCTTCAGCATCTCGTGGAAACTGGCCCTGTGGACCCTGTTGCCGGCGCCGCTGGTCATCCTGGCCAGCACGTTCTACTGGCGCCGGGTGTACCCGCGGTACTTCCGCGTCTGGGACGCCCAGAGCCGGCTGATGAACACGCTGAACTCGATCCTGTCGGGCGTGCGGGTGGTCAAGGCGTTCGGCCAGGAAGGGCGCGAGGAGACGCGGTTCGGCCGGTCGAACCGGTACGTCCGCGACTCGGCCCGGCGCGTGGAATACGCGACCAGCCTGTTCAACCCGGCCATGGGCCTGCTCTTCAGTCTGGGCGGCCCCATCGTGTGGTACGTCGGCGGGGCCGAGGTTATCCACCGCCAGGGCGTGACGCTGGGCGACCTGATGGCCTTCCTGGCGTACCTGGGCATGTTTTACGGTCCGCTGCAGCACATGACGCAGCTGACCGACTGGCTGACGCGGTTCCTGACGGCGGCCCAGCGGACCTTTGAGATTCTCGACACGGCCCCGCAGATCATCGAGGCCGAGAAGCCCGTGGCCATGCCCGAGGTGAAGGGCGGCATCCGTTTCGAGAACGTCACGTTCGGCTACCACCGGCACGAGCCGGTCCTGAAGAACGTCTCGTTCGAGGTCCGGCCCGGAGAGCACATCGGTATCGTGGGCAAGAGCGGGTCGGGCAAGACCACGCTCATCAACCTCATCGCCCGGTTCTACGACGTGGACGAAGGACGGGTCCTTGTCGACGGGACCGACGTCCGCGATTTCAACGTCGCCGATCTGCGCGGGGCGGTGGGCGTGGTGTTGCAGGAGCCGTTCCTGTTTCGCGGCACGATCAACGCCAACATCACGTATGGCCGGAGCGACGCCACGGCCGAGGAGGTCATGGCCGCCTCGAAGGCCGCCAACGCGCACCGGTTCATCATGCGGCACCCGTTGGGGTACGACACGTATATCGGCGAGCGCGGGGCGGGCCTGTCGGGCGGCGAGCGGCAGCGGATTTCCATCGGCCGGGCGCTGCTCTACGACCCGAAGATCCTCATCCTCGACGAGGCCACCAGCAACGTCGACACCGAGAGCGAGGTCCTGATCCAGGAGGCCCTGGTCCGCGTGACCGCCGGCCGCACGACCATCGCCATCGCCCACCGTCTGAGCACGCTCAAGAACAGCGACCGCATCTTCGTGGTGGACGACGGCAGGATCATCGAGCAGGGAACTCACGAGGAGC
>DATKZB010000161.1:0-2335 GCA_035528235.1 Phycisphaerae bacterium | reverse complement strand
CGACCTGTCGGACCCCCAGGTGCGGTGGCAGACCATCCAGCGCCTGTTCAGCAACCGCGACAGGCGACTGGTCCAGGACTACCCCGACCTGCTGAAGACGTACTACGGCGACAAGGCGAAGGACGTCCAGCGGGCCGAGGCCTTCGAGGTGTGTGAATACGGCCGGCGGCCCGGCCCCGACGAACTCCGCAAACTGTTTCCCATCGAGGCGTCTCTGAAGTGAACCCGCCGCGCAAGACCAGAGGAGCACGACCATGACAAGACGCAGCCAAACCCACAGCCGCAGGCAGTTCCTCCGCACGGCGGGCGCCGCGTCGCTCGGCGCCTTCGCCCTGAGCGCCCAGACAGGCTGCGCCCAGACAAGGGACCGGAACGTGGACCGACCAAACCTCCTCTGGATCACCGTCGAAGACATGAGCGCGAACCTCGGATGCTGGGGCGACCCTTACGCCCGGACGCCGACCATCGACCGCCTGGCGGCCGAGAGCGTCCGGTATACGAACGCCTTCGCCACGGCGCCGATCTGTTCGCCCACCCGGTCGTGTCTCATCACCGGCGTGTACGCCTCGTCGCTGGGCACCATGCACCTGCGGTCGCAGTTCCCGGTACCGCAGAAGATGAAAGGCTTCCCCTCGTACCTGCGCGACGCCGGCTACTACTGCACGAACAACGTCAAGACCGACTACAACACCGCCACCGAGCGGGCCATCATCCAGGCCTCGTGGGATGCGTGCAGCGCGAAGGCCCACTGGCGCGGCCGCAAGGACGACCGGCCCTTCTTCAGCATCTTCAACGACACCGTCACGCACCAGTCACGGTCGATGGTCTGGCCGTACCGCGAGTTCCAGCAGAAGGTCCAGTCGCGCCTGGCGCCCCAGGAGCGCCATGACCCGGCCAAGGCGCCCGTCCCGCCGTACTATCCCGACACGCCCGTCACGCGCCGCACCGTGGCCCGCTACTACGACTGCATCACCGTGATGGACCAGAATGTCGGGCGGATCCTCAAGGAACTCGAAGACGACGGCCTGGCCGATGACACCATCGTCTTCTTCTACTCCGACCACGGGGCAGGCATGCCGCGGCACAAACGCCTGGTCCTCGACTCAGGGCTCCACGTGCCGCTGCTCATCCGGTTCCCGAAGAAGTACCGGCACCTGGCCCCCGCCGCGCCGGGCGAGACGGTGGACCAACTGGTCTCGTTCGTCGATTTCGCGCCGACCGTCCTGAGCCTGGTCGGCCTGCCGATCCCCCAGTACATGCAGGGCGTCGCCTTTCTCGGCCCGGCCGCGGGCGCACCGCGCGAGTGCATCTACGGTCACCGCGACCGCGTGGACGAGGCGTTCGACCTGACGCGGTGCGTCCGCGACACGCACTACCTCTACGTCCGCAACTACATGCCGCACCTCTCGTACAACCAGCCGAGCGCCTACTCCGACCAGGGCGAGATCCGAGGCGAGATCACGCGCCTTGCCGCCGAGGGGAAACTCAAAGGGGCCCAACTCCATTACGCCGGACCGACGCGACCGACCGAGGAACTCTATGACGTCAGGGAGGACCCGCAGCAACTCCATAACCTGGCCGACTCGCCCGACCACCGCGAGGTCCTGGAGAAGATGCGGCACCTGCACCGGCAGTGGATGGCCGACACCCGCGACGTCGCCTTCCTGCCCGAGGTCGAACTCTGGAAACGGTCCAACGGCACCACGCCGTACGACATGGCCCGGGCGGGCGGCGCGTACGCGCAGGGTCCGGTCATCGAAGCGGCGGACCTCGTCGGTCGCGGCCCCGACGCGCTCCCGCGCCAGGTCGAACTCCTCGGCCACGCCGACGCCGCCGTCCGATACTGGGCCGCCGTCGGCCTGCGGGCCCTGGACGCCGGCGCCGCGCCCGCCGCCGATGCGCTCACCAAGGCGCTCGACGACGCCGCGCCCAACGTCCGCATCGAAGCGGCCGGCGCTCTGGTCGCCATGGACAAGCCCGAGAAGGCGATGCCGCTGCTCATCAAGGAACTCGCCGCCGAGGACGCCAACATCGCCCTCCACGCCGCCCGGACGCTCCAACTCCTGGGCGAGAGGGCCCGCCCGGCCCTCGACGCCCTGCGGGCTGCGGCCAAGGGGCGCAAAGGGCCCATCGCCATGTTCATCGGCTTCTCGACCGAAGCGATCCTGAAGCAACTCGGCCGGTAAGACGCTGCGCGATAACTGCCGCGCGGCAGCCTTCCCAGGCCGCCGCGAACCGTTGCCGTCCTATTCGCCGAACGGGCCGGGGGGACCGTCGTGACACGCCGACGCGCCGCGTGCATTGCCGCTGCTGTTGCCGTCGCGCTGCTTCCCAT
>DATKZB010000160.1:0-13420 GCA_035528235.1 Phycisphaerae bacterium | reverse complement strand
GCGGCCTCCTTTTGGCCCGAACCCGGTAACTACCGGATTTCTGGGGCCTCTTGGGCCGCTCCGAGCAACACGCTCGGGTACGCTAAGTCCAGCGTTCGGCGCTAGTTATACGTGGTGGAGGCAGGGGGGCTCGAACCCCCGCCCTCCTGGATGCCATCCAGGCGCTCTCCCAATTGAGCTATGCCCCCAGAAGATTCTCCGCAACGAACATGGGGATTATAACGGATTCCGCGGCCGTGTCAACGGTTTGCCGCGCGATTGGCGGGATCAGCGGCCGAGTTGTTTTCCGATCTTGCGGAGGCTGGCGGCGGTCTTCTTGAAGACGTCGGTGGGGTCCATGGCCCAGACGTCGCGGTCGTAGAGTTCGACGCTCCAGTACCCCTTGTACTTGGTGCGTTTGTGGATCTCGGTCATGAGGCCGGGCACGTCGATGCGTCCCTCGCCGGGGAAGCAGCGGTGCTCGCTGCCCAGCACCTCCATGGGCCGCCGCTGGGCGTCGCCGACGTGGACGAGGAAGAGTTTCTGGGGTGGCAGCAGGCCGAGTTCCTCGACGTGGCTGGCGCTGGTGTAATAGTGGCACAGGTCCAGGAGCATGCCGAGGGCGGGGTGATCGACCATCTGGATGAGTTCGATGCACGAGCCCATGGTGCCGTTGACCTCGAGTCCACCGATGAATTCGAGGTTGACGCGGAGGCCCCGCTCGTCGGCCATCTCGGCGACGGCCCGGAGTTTCTCGGCCAGGTGCTGGTACTCGGTCTCGAGTTCGCCCTTGCGTTTGCCCAGGGCGACGACCGTCAGGGCCGGGGCGCCCAGGGCCAGGGCCACGTCCATGCGCTCTTTGAGTTCGTCGTGCTCGAACTTGGTGTCGCGGCCGCTGGAGGCGGTCCAGATGACGCCGGGCGCCAGGCCGATGGGCGTGATGCCGGCGTCCTCCATCTGGCGGTCGAGGTCGGCGCACGTGGCGCCCCTCTCCATGCAGGTCTTCATCTTGTCGAACCAGAGTTCGACGGTCTTCCACTTGTACCGCTTGAGGAGTTTCAATTCCTCGGGCCATTCCAGGTTCATGACCGTGGCACTGGCGAACGCCCATTGGGGTTTCATCGCATGTCCCTCGTCACTGGAACCTTAGAGGCACCCGGCATCGGAAATCGCGGGAAGGCGAAGGCCGACGGGCACCGGTCCTGCACGACGCACCGCTGGCAGGCGGGCCTCTTGGCGTCGCAGACGGCCCGGCCGTGAAAGAGCATGGCGTGGCTGAAGGCCGACCAGTCCTCTTCGGGCACCAGGGCCGACAGGTCGCGCTCCATCTTCTCGGGCTGCTTGTTCGCCGAGAGGCCCATCCGCTGCGCCAGGCGGATGACGTGCGTGTCGGTGATGATGGCCGGCAGGCCGAACGCGACCGCCCGGACCACGTTGGCCGTCTTGCGGGCCACGCCGGGAAGGCGCAGAAGATCGTCCATCTCTCGCGGCACGCGGCCGGCGAATTCCTTGACGAGCATGGCGCTGGCGGCCTTGAGGCTCTTGGCCTTGTTCCGGAAGAACCCGGTCGAGTGAATCATCTTCTCGATGGACGCCGGACGCAGGCGCGCGAGTTGCTCGGGCATCGCGGCACGGGCGAACAGGGCGGGCGTCACCTGGTTGACCTTGTCGTCGGTGCACTGGGCTGCCAGGATGGTGGCGACCAGCAGTTCGAAGGGGTTGGCGAAGTTCAGGCGGCACGCGGCGTCGGGATACTCGGCGACGAGGCGGCGGGCCACGTCGGCCGCCCGGGCCGCAAGGTCTTCCCTGGATTCGCGCTGGCCTGCCACGGCAGAGCGTCCCTTGCCCCAGGACCCGGACACCGGGATTATAGCATTCCCGTCGCCGGCACACAGTACGCGTCAACCGAGAGGGCGGGGCGGGCCGTGGCCGTCAACTCTGCCAGGGCCGTTGCCGCTTGACGCTCGCCAGAACCTTCTTGGCAATGCCCACGTCCTCGGCGATCTCGAAGTCGAACATGCCCGCCAGAACGTGATCGGCGCCGTTCTCGAAGACGTACTGGAAGGCGTCTTTGGGCGGGATGGCCCCGGCGGCCATCACCTTGAACGCGATCCAGGGTTTCTGGACGTTTTTCATGGCCTCGGCGGTGGCCTTCGGGTCGCTGCACCAGTATCCGGGCACCTCGTTGTAAGGGCCTTTGACCTGCTCGGGCCGGGGGGCGCTGGGGTAGTTGTGGTGGTGGAAGGTCTTGATGTAGAAGTCGGCGGGGATCTTGTTCTTTTCGCATTCCAGGACGACCCTCAGGTCGTGGGCGCCGACGCCGGAGGGCACGCCGTGGGCCTTGGCGATCTCAACGGCCTTGGCCAGCAGGTCGATCTTGCCCTCGGCGATGAGTTGGTCGGCCCGGACGCCCCAGACGTAGATGGCGTCGCTGCCATCGTCGACCAGTTGTCCGACCTGCTTGATGTAGTCTTCCATGCCGGCGGTGGCGTTGGCCGTGGGGCAGATGATCCACTGAATCTTCCCGCCGCGCTCCTTGCGGTGCTTCTTCAGGATATTCACGATGCCGGGCGGGTTGTGGACCGACATGGTGTTGATGCCGTGCTGCTCGGCCACGGCCAGTGTCTGGAGGATCTTCTCTTCGGTGTTGTAGTGCGCGGCCAGGTTGTAGACGTATCGCAGGTCGCGGCTGTGGGTGAAGTGCGTCAGCAGGTTGCCGCCCAGGAGGATGCGGCTGACCGCCATCGTGCCGATCTTGCCCTGGGGCAGGGTGTCGGCGGGTGGCTTGGCCTCCTCGGCCGAGGTCCGCCCGCCGGTCGCCCCCATGGCCAGCGCCCCACCGGCCGAGGCGATCAGCGACCCCTTCAGAAACGCTCGACGGTTCATCTCGGCCGACATGGCAGGTCTCCTTGCGATTGGCCCGATGTGGCAACACCATTCTAAACAGGATCCGCCCCCGATGGTTGCGACAAATACCCGCCGGGGTCCCCCGGCGCCTATCGTGCGGGGCCTTGCCATTCGGCCCGCATCGGGTACAATGGTCCGTGATGAGAACGACGCTCTACACCACTTAGGGTCGGCGACGCCACAGGGCGGAGGCGATGCGCGGGCATCGGACTTCGCCCTCCTCTTTTGGCCGGGCAGACGGGATGGGTACGACGATGGCCGAGAACCAATCGAACAAGACCCAGACGCTGGCAGCGCGGCTGGGCCAACTCGACAAGCGGGTCGAGGAGATCGACGCCCTCGTCTCGACACCCGAGGTGGCCAGCCACCCCGCCCAAATGGCCCCCCTGATGCGCGAGCGGGGTCGCCTGATGAGCATCGTCGACCCGTACCGCAAGTGGCGTGCCGCACGCGAGGCCCGGCGCGACGCCCAGGAAATGCTGGAGACCGAACGCGACGACGAAGACCTGCGGTCGCTCGCCCGGACCGAGATCGAGGTCCAGAAGGCCATCGAGGACCGCCTGGCCACCGAGATCCAGGAGCGGCTCATCGACCGCGAGGAAGGCGCCGACGCCACCCGCATCATGCTCGAAATCCGGGCCGGCACCGGCGGCGAGGAGGCCGCACTCTTCGCCCGAGACCTCTACCAGATGTACTGCCGATACGCCGACGCCCGACGATGGCGACGCGAGGACCTCAGCGCCAGCCCCACCGACCTGGGCGGCTTCCGCGAGGCCGTCTTCGCCCTCGAGGGGCCCGAGGTCTTCCGGCGGCTCCGGTTCGAGTCGGGCGGACACCGCGTCCAGCGGGTGCCCGAGACCGAGGCCCAGGGCCGCACGCACACCTCGGCCGCCACCGTGGCCGTCATGCCCGAACCCGAGGCCGTCGACATGCGCATCAAGGAAGAGGACCTGGAGGTCGAGACGATGCGGGCCTCGGGCCCCGGCGGCCAGAAGGTCAATAAGACCTCGTCGGCGGTGCGCATGCGGCACCTTCCGACGGGCATCACCGTTCACATGCAGGACGAAAAGAGCCAGCACCGCAACCGCGACAAGGCCCTGCGGATACTGACCGCCCGCGTCTTCGATCTCTACGAGTCCCAGCGCCGCGCCACACGGGCCGCCGACCGCAAGTCGAAGGTCGGTTCCGGCGACCGCAGCCAACGCGTCCGCACCTACAACTTCCCCCAGAACCGCCTGACCGACCACCGCATCGGGTACACCGCCTACAACCTCGACCAGGTCATGCAGGGCAACCTCGACGGCGTGGTCGACGCGCTGCTGGAAGCCGACCGCGCCGCCAAACTCGAGTCGCTCGACATGGGCGAGTGAAGCGGCGGTGTGGTCGTGTCAGGACTTCGCCGCGGCGCCGGGCCGGTCCGTCAGCCGGTCGGCCACGCCAAGCGCCAGGCCCAGCGCCACCAGCAGGAGGCCGTTCGAGATGAGCAGCCACCGCGTGCCCATCCACGCGATCAGGTAGAACGCCGTGCCCAGCGTCCCGGCGATCGACCCGACGGTCGAGGCGCCGTAGACCTGGCCGACGCCCGTCCCCAGTTTGCCCATGGCATGGACGAATAGCCGCGCGCTGTACGGCGACACCATCCCCAGAAGCAGCGCCGGCAGGCCGAACAGGATCGTGCCGGCCCCCAGCGTGGGCCACCGCAGGTCGGGCGGCTGGTAGACGAGAAGGGCGGTGCCGCCCGCGCCCCATTCCGCCGGCAGCGGGGCGCCTTCGCCCGGGAACATCCAGTCCAGCACCGCGCCGCTGTACAGGGGCAGGGCCATCGTCACGGCCCCGGCGGCCACCAGGACGAGGCCGAGTTTCCAGAGCCTCGGCCCGCGGTCGGCCAGGCGCCCGCCCAGCACCGCCCCCACGGCCAGGCCCCCCAGGAACACGCTGATGAGGCTGCCCCAGACGATGATGTCGCTGCCGAACTCGGGCTGGACCAGGCGAAAACTGGCCATCTCCAGGCTCATCAGCGCCCCGCCCGCCAGAAACACCGCCGTCAGCAGAACCGCCCGCATCAGGTCCCCTCGTCGAAGTGTTTCGGAGGCTCGTTCCGGAGCGTGTCCACCGGCGCCATGTCGTCGGTCAGCGGCTTCTCGTCGATGCGGCGGTCCGTCAGGACGCTGTACTCGGCCTCGACGAGCCGGGGCAGGTCGAGCCCCAGGTCGCGCCCCTCGGCCAGGGCCTTGGCCCGTTTGGCCCAGTCCATCTTGGCGACGCGCTGCTCGTTGAGCGCGCCGAAGACGATGATGTTGCCCGACGTGCCGCACTTAAACAGATACGTCTGCGGGAACGTGGCCTGGAAGGTCTTCAGTTCGGCGTTGTAGAACCGGTTGACGCCGTGTTCCCACAGGTTCGAGGCCACCAGGCCCCCCGGTTTCAGACGCGACTTCGCCAGGGCGATGAACTCCGACGTCGTCAGGTGAAACGGCACCCGGTCCGCCGCGTAGGCGTCGAGCAGGATCACGTCGTACGCCTTCGGATTCCGCTTCAGGTAGATCCGGCCGTCCATCACGATGACCCGAAGCCCCGGGGCGCCCTTGAACGCAAACCACTCCTGGCACACCCGGACGACGTCCGGGTCGATCTCGACGATGTCCAGCCGGATGTCGGGCCAGTGCTTGTTGATGAACTTCGGTATCGACGCCCCGCCCAGCCCCACCAGCAACACGTCCTTCGGCGCCGGGTGCAGCGCCAGCGCTGCGATCATCGACTTCGAGTACCGCAGGTCCAGCCGGTACGGGTCGTCCAGGAACATGCTCGACTGGATGCCACGCGATTTCGAGAAGTGCAGGCACCGGCGGCCCTCCTTCTCGTAATCGACCACCCGGATGCGATAGTACCGCGACTCGCGGTCGTACCGGACCTGCGGCTCGGCGTCGGCGCTCTGGGCTGCCACCCAGACCCCCACCCCGCCAAGAAACAGGACGGTCGCCATTAGTGCCGCCGCGACGGTAGACCTCATAGTCCGCTCCCCTGCCTTCATCGACGAGCAGCCTAGCGAGCGTCGGGGCCGTTGGCCAGCGCAATCTCGTTTTCTGGCCACATAGGGCCTGTCCGCCCGGGGCCATGGGCCGGCCTCTCCATTGTCCACATCGCCCAAAATGCCTAATCTGCCACTCGTGGATGGCCGATAACCCCAATCGGGACCCTCTGGTGGAGGAAAGACCGTGGCCGAGGACGAACTGATCCAGACGCTCGAGGATACCGTCCAGCAGGCGAAGGTGGCGGGCGGCCGGCGCGCCGCGGGCAGCGACCGGCGCAGCGGTAAACCTTCGAACTACGGCGGCTCGGAACGCCGGGCTAAACGCGACCGCCGCGTCCTGTCCAACCGCCGCAGCGGCGGCGACCGGCGGACCCAGATCGACCGGCGCTACGCCCTGCGACGCCAGGAAGACCAGGAAACCTTCCAGAAACGAGTCGAGGAGGGCGACCTGACACTGGAGGAGATCGAGTTCGTCCGGGCCGTCGACCGGTACAAAAGAAAATTCAATCGGCCGTTCCCCACCTGGAGCGAAATACTGGCAATCGTCAAGGAACTTGGGTATACCAAGGACAGTTTGAGTTAGCGAGAGCGGCTGAGGCCGGGAGGGTCCCTGCCGGAGGCCGCTCGCCTTGGACTCCGGTTGCGAGACGAGTGCCTCATGGAGAAGATCGCGGCTATTATCTCTACGGCCCCCCTTCGAAAGACCACGACCCGCCACGGTATTACGAAGCAACGCCTCAACATGGAAGCCTGCCTGGAGTTGGCGCGGCGGTTCGACCTCATCATCATCGCCAGCCTGTCGGCCGATGAGGTCTTCGAGTATATCGACCGCCACCTGCCGGCCGAGGTGCGGCCCAAGTTCCGCCTGTACTCGCGCACCTTCTTCCACAGTTTCCGGACCGACGAGATCATGCGCACCACCGACGACCCGCGCAGCCCCGGCTGGCAGCAAATCCTGTCCGAGAACGGGATCGAGTTCGAGGTCCTCCGCAGCCGCATCGGCTCCGACCACCGCCATCGGCAGGAACGCTTCGCCTGGGACGCCCTGACCGAATTCATTACCGATGAGCGCGTCACGCTCGTCACGGGTGGCGAGGGGCAACTCCTGTACGATTCCCCCAAGGCGGCCGGTCGGCGGCGCTAGACGGCGCCGACGGGCCAGTCGCGAGGGCCCGGCCGCCCGCAAGGCGTGCCCGTCGCCCATTCGGCCGCAATAAACGGCCGCCGCAGGCGTTTGGCCCTGTGGATGCCATGCCCGAGAGCGGGCAAGTCTGTTGGGTGAACGGAAAAGGAGACCGATTATGAAACGCTACGTGTGGATCGGGTGTGCGGCTGTGGCAGTCGTCGCGGCCGCTATTGTTTTTACCGGTGCCGTCGCGGGACAGGGCCGCGAACGGGGCTCCCGCGAGGAGGTCGAACGCCGGGGCGGCGAGCGGCCCGAGCCGGTTGTCCTGCGGTTCGTGCACATCCCGGCCAAGTCGTTCATGCAGACGCTCGAGCAGTTGGGCCAATACGACCGCCTGCGCGAGACCCTGGTGCAGATGGCGGTGGCCCTGAACGAGCCGGCCAACGCCGTCGTGATCATCGCCCCGCCCGAGCTGGCCGGCATCCTGCGCGGCGTGGCCGGAGAACTCGACCAGCCCAACGAGTTGGCCGAGCGGGCCCGCCAGCGCCAACGCGAGGACATCCAGTTCCGTATGCAGGTCGAAGAGCATAAACGCGCCCTGGACCGCAACGACATGGGGGCCCGGGTGCAGATGGGGGCCATGAAACGCCGTCTCGCCGGGCCGCCCAAGATGGGCCCCGGCCAGGAAGGCCCGCCCCCCGGCATGATGCCGCGAATGGGTTTTGGCCGCGGAGGCATGGGGCGTGGTCCGATGGGGCGCATGGGGCCCGGGCCGGAAGGTCCGCCCCCCGGCATGATGCCGCGCATGGGCCTTGGCCGCGGAGGCATGGGGCGTGGTCCGATGGGGCGCATGGGGCCCGGGCCGCAAGGTCCGCGGCCCGGCATGCCGCTGAGGATGGGTCCTGGGCCGGAAGGTCCGCCGCCCCCGGAGCGCGAGCAGCAGATGCAGCGAGAACGCGAGATGCGTGGCGGTGACGAGCGCGAGCGCCAGATGGACCGCGAACGCAAGGAACGCGAGCAGATGGACCGCGAGCGCCAGATGCAGCGCGAACGCGAGGAGCGGGGCGGCGGCGAGCGCGAGCAGATGCAGCGCGAACGCAAGGAACGCGAACCCGACCGGGGCGAGCGGCCCCAGGGGCGCGGGCCGCCCGGCGAACGGGGGGCGGGCGCCCCCCCCCGACGGGCGTCGCCCCGCCGTCCAGGAGGGACCCCCCCGGTTCCATCTCATCCAGGACGTGGTGGTCGAGGGCATGGTGGTTGTGGGTGATGGCGGCGGCACGGTCACGATCGAGGCAGTGCCGGGCGCCAGTGTCCACATCGCCGTCCCGGAGGGCCAGGGCGGCGCGGGCATGCGCATCAGGGCCGCCGGCCCGGTCGACGAGGCCAAGCGCCGCGAGATGGTCGAACGGGCCCGCGCCACGTACCTGTTCCGCATGCTGAGCGACCCGGACATCCGGTCCGAACTGGGCCTCTCGGCCGAGCAGGAGACCCGGATCGCCGCCCTCGTCGAGAAGGAGGGGCGCGAGCGCGAGCGCATCAAGGACGACGTGCGGATGCAGTTCGGGGGCGACAACGCCGGCACCGACCCCGAGGCCCACGAGCGCGAGATGGTCCGACAGACCGGGCAGGCCATGCGCGACGCCCAGCCACGCTTCGACCGTATCGCCAAGGAGGCCACCGACACGCTGACCGACGAACAGAAGACCCGGCTCGACCAGGTTGTCCGCGAGCGGTATCGCCTCATGGCCGCGTGCGGCGACCTCTGGGTCCTCGTGACCGCCGGCGCCAAAGAGTCGCTCGGCCTGGACGACGCGCAGGCAGCCGGCATCCGCAAGGTCCTCGTCGAGGCGGCCGACCGCCTTGACGCCCAGCGCAAGGTCGCCTTCGAGTCCGCCAAGGACGTGCCCACCGAGCAGCGCGGCGAGGCCATGCGCGCCATGTGGGAAGGGTTCCGAAAGGCCCGCGACGAATCGATCGCGGCGTCGCGCCAGCGCGTCTTCGCGCTGCTGACCGACGCGCAGAAACCGAAGGCCGAGAAGTTCCTGGCCGAGACCAAGACCAGCGCCCGCCACCTCTGGGGCGGGGCGACGGTCCAGCCCTTCAACGTCGGCCGGGCCGAGCGGGCGCGCCCGGCCGCGCGATGGTCGGCGGTTCCCGCCGTGTACGAGGGCGGCGCCCGGTTCGTGCCGGCGGCCAAGAGGGCCGGCCAGGCCGACCGCGGCCGCCCCCCCGACCGACCTCGAACCCGGGCCACGTTGCGGATGCTGGACGAACCGGCCGTCCGGGCCGAGCTGAACCTGACCGCCGAACAGGAGAAGCGCATCTTCGTCATCCAGGAGAAGGCCCGGCGCCTCCTCGACCGCATCCGTGCCGAGGCCCGTGAGCAACTCGGCGACCGGCCGAGAAAGAACCCCGACGACGTGGATCGCCGCGAACTCAAGCGGCGCGCCGCCGAAGCGTCGGAAGAGGCGATGCGCGCGGCCGCACCCGAACTCGATGCGCTGGCCAAGGAGGCCGCCGATGTCCTGACGGCCGACCAGCGGGCCAAACTCGACGAACTCGGACGCGACCGCGCCCATTTCCTTCGGGCCACCGGCGGACTGGCGGCCCTCCTGTTGCCCGGGCCGCGCCGGCGCGTCGGCATCACCGACCCGCAGGCCGAGCGCATCCGGGCCATTCTGGAAGAGACCGCCAAGGCCGCCAAGACGCTGAATGAAGGCCCGGCCGGCGGCACGCCGGACGGCCGCAAACGACGCCAGGCGGACCTCGTCCGAGAGGCCCGCGACCGCATCATGCAGGCGCTCGAGCCCGACCAGCGCGACAAGGCCCACCAGTTTCTGACCGAGATGGAGGGGGCCCGCGCAGGTCAGCCGAAGCGCCGCGGCCCGCCCGAGGCCGAGTCGGCCACCAAGGGCTACGGTCAGGCCATCTAATCTTGCAACTCCACTTCGCTACGCCATCCCGCATGTTTGCGCGGCGGGTCCCCGTACCCGCCGCGTTTGCCGCAAGATGCCAAGTTGGCGCGGTGGGTGCGGGGACCCACCGCGCCAAACCCCAATCTTGAAACGCCCTAACCGTCCGGCCCGGAACCGCGCGGGCCGATGATGCCGACCAGGCGGCGTGTCGCGGTCTCGGGGTCGGCCGCCGAACAGACGGTGCTCGACACCGCCAGCCACCGCGGCCCCGCCGCCAGCACCTCGGCCGCGTTCTCCGCCGCAATGCCCCCGATGGCCATGATGGGCAGCCCCACCGCGCGGGCCACCTCGGCCGCCAGGGCGGGGCCGGGGATGACCTCCTGCGGCTTGGTGGAACTGGCGAACATGGGCCCGCACCCGACGTAATCGGCTCCGGCCTCGGCCGCCGCCTGGGCCTGCCGCAGGCTGTGTGTCGACACGCCGACGATCCGCTCGGGCCCGACGATGCGGCGGGCGGCCTGCGGCGCGAGATCGTCCTGGCCCACGTGGACGCCGTCGGCCGCCGCCAGCGCCGCCACATCGGGCCGGTCGTTGACGATGGCCAGGGCCCCGGCCTCGTGGGCCGCCTCGGCCGCCTGCCGGGCCCGTGCCAGCAGCGCCCCGTCGGCCAGGTCCTTCTCGCGCACCTGGATGGCGGCCGCGCCGCCGGCCAGCACGCCGCGGAGCACCTCGTCCCACGGCCGGCGGCAGAGCGACTCGGTCAGCAGGACGCACACGCCGCCCGCCGCCAGCCGGCCGCGCGGACGCCAGGCCTCCTCGAACCGTTTCTCGAGGTCGTACGCGCGGTACCGCAGTTGTTCGACGGCGGCGGCCAGCGGGGCGTCGAGCGTCTTGCCGTACTCCTCGATGGCGCGGAGGGCCTCGGTCAGGCGCTTGAAGGCGGCCCGAGCAACGTCGGCGGTGCCGGCGCGGACGGCCTCGGCCGGGGTGGTCAGGCGGGTGCCGACGTCGCCGGCGGTGTCGCGCGCCCGGATCATCGCGCCGGCGTCCAGCCGCGCCAGCGCCGCCCGCAGGTCGTGCCGCAGCCGCTTCAGCGCCTCGGCCAGGTCGGCCCGCTCGAGGGCGAAGCGCGCAGCCTCCTCGGCCACGCGCAGGGCCTCGCGGGCCCGGTTGGCGTTGGCGTCGACGACGCGGTACACGTTTTGTCGGTCGCGTTCGTGCATAGTCGTGCTGCCCGCGGCGTTTAGCCGTCGCCGGCACGGCGACGGGAACGGCCGTCGAGCCTCCATCGGCGCTGCCCGCGGCCGTACCGGCCGCGGCTAAACGACGACACGCGGCTTGTGGTTGTTTAGCCGTCGCCGGTACGGCGACGCGTCACGCGCACTCGATGACGCGGACGCCGTACGGCTCGATCCGGACGGTGCCCCGGACCTTCTTGTTGCTCAGCAGGTCCACGCCCTTGGTCTTGCCGAGGTTCACCTGCCGCGTCTTGGCCGCGTGGTTCAGCAGGAACACCAGCCGCCGGCCGCCGCCCTCGCGCTCGAGCACCTCGACGCCGGCCGCGGGCCGGACGATGGGCACGATGCCCTTGGCCTTGGCGACGGCGCGGTAGAAGTCCACGAGGAACGCGTCCTCGGCGTCGGTCGCCAGGTAGTAGGCGAGGCCCTTGCCGACCCGGTTGACGGTCAGGCACGGCCGTCCCTTGTACCAGCCGTCGGCGTAGGTGGCGAGGACCTTCGCGCCGCGAGCGTGGATGAGGTCGAAGACGCGGTCGCAGGCGTAGCGCGGTTTGGCCCTGGCGAAGGCCCCCTTCTTGACGAGGATGCGGTTGGGCGCCTCGTCGGCGGGGTGCATGTCGATCTCCTCGGCCCAGACGCCCAGCAGGTCGCGCAAGGGGCCGGGGTACCCGCCCTCGTACACGAGGTCGGTCTCGTTCACGAGGCCGGTCAGGTACGTGGCGACCAGCGTGCCGCCGGCCCGCACCCAGCCGGCGATCTTGGCGGCCTCGTCGACGCGGGTCCGCATCTCTTCGGCCGGCGCCTGGAGCGGGTACGTGCCGCTCTTAATCATGTACATCTGCGGCGCGATGAGGACGTCGTAGGGCGACCAGTCGGCGTCCATCCGGACGACGTCCACGGGCACGTTCTGCCGCCACACGGCCCGGTAGTGTTTGACGGCGGTCTCGACGACGCGCTTGTCGCGGCTGGGCCCGGCGGAGTTTTCCAGCGCCCAGCGGTTCTCCTGGTCCCACAAGACGCCCACGCGTGCCGGCGCAGCCCGGGTGCCGACGACGCGGGGGCCGATGCGGGCCATCTCGGCGCCCAGGGCGGCTACTTCCTGGAAGACGCGAGGCTTCTCGGTGCCGGTGTGGTCGACCACGGCCCCGTGGATTTTCTCGTGCGCGCCGCGCGTCTTCCGCCACTGAAAGTACATGGCCGAGTCGCTGCCGTGCCCGATGGCCTGCCACGACCACAGGCGCATCAGGCCGGGCGGCTTGAGGCGGTGGAACGGTTTCCAGTTGGTGCTGCTGGGCGTCTGCTCGATGAGCAGCCAGGGCCGGTTCTCCTTCAGGCCGCGCATCAGGGCGTGCGTGGCGGCCACGAAGGCCGGGTCGCCGCCCACGTCGGGGTACGAGTCCCACGAGATGACGTCCATGACCTGGGCGAACTTGGCGTAATCCAGGCCGTCGTACCAGCCCATCAGGTTCGTCGTCACGGGCACGCGGGGCGTGACCTCGCGCAGGACGGCCACCTCGTGCTTGAAGAAGTCGCAGACCATGTGCGACTGGAACCGCTGCCAGTCCAGCACCAGCCCGTTCGGCACCACGTTGCACGTCTTGTACGGCGGGATGACCTCGGACCAGTCGTTGAACCGGTGGCTCCAGAACGTGGCCCAGTACTGTTCGTTGAGCGTCTCGATGGTGCCGTACCGGTCCTGGAGCCAGCGGCGGAAGTTCTCGGCGCACCGATCGCACCAGCAGGCCTTGCCGTACTCGTTCGAGACGTGCCACAGCACCAGGCCCGGGTGGTCCTTGTACCGCTCGGCCAGGGCGCGGTTGATGCGGGCGACGTGCTCGCGATACACGGGCGACGACGGGCAGAACTGCTGGCGTCCGCCGTGCGGCAACCGCCGGCCCTGGTCGTCGACGGCGTTGACCTCCGGGTGCATGGCCGTGAGCCACCGCGGATGGGCGGCCGAGGGCGTGGCCAGGGCGATGTAAACCCCGGCGGCGTGCAGCCAATCGAAGGCCTCGTCGAGCCACGTGAAGTCGAACCGGCCCGGCTCGGGCTCCAGTTGCGACCACGCGAAGATGGCCGTCGAGGCCACGTTGACGCCCGCCAGGTTCATCAGGCGCGGGTCGTCGCGCCGGACGGCCTCGGGCCACTGGTCGGGGTTGTAGTCGCCGCCGTGCCACAGCGTGGCCAGGCGCGGGTTGATGGGGCCGGACTCGTTCATGCCGCG
>DATKZB010000159.1:0-12284 GCA_035528235.1 Phycisphaerae bacterium | reverse complement strand
ACTAATAGGCCGTCATGTCGGGCACACTGGTCGCCAGGGTGATAAGGACCTCGCTGCCGTCGAGAATCGAGTTGCCGTTCTTGTCGCGTCCGACGCGGACGGTGAACGTCTTCTTGTACAGGCCGGTGACGGCCTGAATGGTCACGCGGTACCCGTCGCCGAGGTCCGCCGAATTCTGGGTGACGTCCAGGGCGAAGTTCTCCATCAGCCGCGCCATGGCGGACTCCATCTCCTGCTGGGCGAGCATCACGGCCTTCGTCCGCACGTCGACCTGGTACGCCAGGTCGAGGCCCCGCGTGGTGGCCTCGATGACCGGGACGGCAGCCGTGGCCAGCAAGGCCGCCGCCAGCAGCAGTTCGACCAGGGTCAAGCCCTTTGGCGGTCGTGCGGCCATCGCTAGTCCTCCTCGTCCTCGCCTCGTTCGCACCAGACGTACCCGGTGGCGGGCTCGAAACAGACGCGCCACCGCTTGTCGCCCTTGTGCAGACCCAAGTAGTTGGGCTTCCCGACCGTCGCCCGGGCGCCGCCGTAGGGGTCGAACGTCACGTTGTAGTCGCTCTCGTCGAACCGCCACCCGCCGTCGAGGACGACTGTCGGCTGGCAGGTAGCGGCCGCCAGGTCGCGGACCAGGTACGACGTGTTGGTGCACTCGAGGCGGTACCCGGTGGCGTTGACAGCGGCGCCTTCGATGGCCATGCGGCGTGCCAGTCGCAGCGCGCCGGCCACCTTGGCGGCGCCGGCCTCGCCCTGGACCTGCCAGGCGTCGGCATCGGCCAGTCGGGGCAGCGCAATCGCCGCCAGGACCCCGATGAGCACGAGGACGGCCAGCAGTTCGATCAGCGTGAAGCCGGTCGGCGCGCGACATGCTGCCCGCGCGCGCTGGCGCGCCGCTACCCATGCCCCGGGCTCAACGCCCTCACAATGGCCACCCGTCGGCACAGCCCACCTCCCGCATCCGTGGCGCTCGGGCCGTCAACCCGGGCGGACAACGGACGGCCCCCGCGCCGGCGCGGGCTCCCAGGCCCACACCGACGCGGTCAACCGTCGAGGTCCGCCAAAACCCGCGCCAGAGGGCGACTAGTGGCTGTGCGGCTCGACACGCTTGGTGGCCGGGTCGTAGGTGTAGGCGGTGCCGTAACCGCACACCGGCGCGCCATCCGGGAACACGTCTCCGTTGTTGATGATGGCGGCCGCATAGGCCGCCTGGTCGGCCGGGTACACGCCGTTGTTGTTAACGGCATACAACTCGATCTGGGAGTTGATGAGCGAGACGTTGGCCTTGCAGGCGTTCTTCTTCGCGTCGCCCCCGGAACTGGCCAGCCGGGGAATGGCGACCGCCGCCAGAAGCCCCAGGATGACCACGACCAGCAACAGTTCGATCAGCGTGAAACCTCGTTTGCTGCACCTTCTCATTGCCCGACTCCTTTCGAGTCCGCCCCCCTTTGCACGACGCCCTACCGTCACACTGTTGCGCGGTCAGGGCGAACCTGTCTTCCTCACTTTCCGACGTGTTGCATAACGTCGAACATCGGCAGATACACGGCCAGCAGCACCATGCCCACGATGAGGGCCATGGCAACCGTCAGGATGGGCTCGACACGGCCGACGACGCGCTTGAGCGTCAGGTCGACGTCGCGTTCCAGGATGCCGGCCGCACAGGCCAGCAGTTCCGGCACGCGGCCGGACTTCTCGCCGCTCGAGATGACCTGCAAGATCGACGGCGCGAACCAGCCCGTCCGCCGCAGCGGCTCCGTCAGGCCCGTGCCGCGCTGAACGTCGGCCCGGACCGCCTCCAGCGCCTGCATGAACGCCGTGTTGCCGGTCACCCGGCCCGCCAGTTCCAGGGCCTTGAGGACCAGCACACCGGCGCCCATAATCTCGCCGAACGACCGCGTGAAGCGGTACAGGACCATCTTCTTGAAGAGCGGTCCCACGACGGGGACGCGGACCTTCCAGCGGTCGGCCCACAACCGGCCTGCCGGCGTCCGACGCGTCCACAGGACGAACGCCACCAGCAGGCCGATGGGCGCCAGCACGACCCACGGCGACGACACGAGCAGGTTGCTCATGTCCATCAGCATCTGCGTCGGAAGCGGCAGGCCCACGCCCATCCGCTTGTACACGCCTGCGAAGACCGGCACGACGTAGAGCAGCAGAAAACTGACCACGGCCACAATAACCACGACCAGCACGATGGGGTACGCGAACGCGTTGCGGATTCGCTGGCGGGTGTCCTGCTTGCTCTCCAGGTACCGGGCCAGGCGGTCGAGGGTCTCGGGCATCTTTCCGCTCTCTTCGCCGGCCCAGACGGAGGCCCGGAAGTAAGCGGAGAAATGCTCGGGATAGCGGTCGAGGGCGGCGGAGAGTTTGCGGCCGGTCTCGATGTCGCTCATGATGTCGTGCAGGACCTGGCGGAACGTGCCGGGAGGCGTCTCCTCGGCAAACGTCCGGAGGCACTCCGTCAGGCTGATGCCGCTGCCCACCAGCGCCGCCAGGTGCTGGCACAGGGGTACCAGTTCGCCCTCGCTGACGCGGCGTTTCCAGAGCAACCCCCCGGCGGGGCGCTGGGCCGTCGCGGCGGAGGAGCGCGACGTGCCGCTGCGCGCAGCCGGCCCGGCCCCCGGCGCGGGGCGGGGGGGCCGAACGGTCGTCTTCGTCTTGTCCAAGAGTCCGGTGCTCACGCTTGCAGTTCCTCGGCCGGCAGAATGCGGCGCAGTTCCTCGATGGTCGTATGGCCGCGGCGTACCGCCTCGATGGCGGAACTCCGCATCGTAATCATGCCGGTCTCGCGCCCCAGGGTCCTCAGGGCGTCGCTGGAGGCCCCCTGGAGGCACGCCTCACGAATGGCCTCGGTGACCGGCAGAATTTCGTACATGCCCATGCGGCCGCGGTACCCGGTACTCATGCACATATCGCAGCCACGCCCGTGCATAAAGGTCATGCCCTCCAGGGCGGTGCCGTCGACGAGTTCGCGGGGGGGCTCGTAGGGCTCGGCGCACTCGCGGCAGATGCGCCGGACCAGCCGCTGCGAGACGGCCGCCGCCAGGGTCGAGGCGATCAGAAACGGCGGCACGTCGAGGTCCTTGAGGCGGTGCACGACGCTCGGGGCGTCGTTGGCGTGGAGCGTCGAGAACACCAGATGCCCCGTCATGGCCGCCTGGACCGCCAGTCGGGCCGTCTCGGTGTCGCGAATCTCGCCTACCATGATGATGTCCGGGTCCTGCCGCAGCACCGTCCGCAGCGAACTGGCAAACGTCAGACCCACCGCCGCGTTCACCTGAATCTGGTTGACCATGTCGAACGAGTACTCGACGGGGTCCTCGATCGTCACGACGTTGAGGTGCTTGCGATCAACCTCCCGCAGGGCCGCGTACAGGGTGGTCGTCTTGCCGCTGCCGGTCGGCCCCGCCAGGAGAATCATGCCGTACGGCCGGGCGATGATCCGGGCAAAGAGTTCCCGCTGCTCGTCGGGCATGCCAAGTTGGCCCAGGCCCAGGGCGCCCGACGACTTGTTCAGCAGCCGGATGGCGATCTTCTCGCCGTCGACCGTCAGCAGGGTGGAGACGCGCATGTCGAACTCGGCGGCCTCCATTCGGACGCTGATGCGGCCGTCCTGGGGCATGCGGTGCTCGGTGATGTCGAGCGCCGAGATCAGTTTCATACGCGAAATGACCTCTTCCTGGATGTTGCTGGGCACGCGCATCATGTCGTGGAGCACGCCGTCGATGCGGTACCGCACGAGGAGTTCGTTGCGGAGTGGTTCGATGTGGATGTCGCTGGCGCCGCGGCGGGCGGCCCCCCGCAGAATGGAATCGACCAGGCGCACGGCCGGGGCGTCGCGCCGCGACCCCAGCCGCTCGTTCAGCGAGATGACGGCCCCCGCCCGGTTGCCGCCGTCGGCCCCGCCCACCTCGCTCAGGCCTTCCTCAAAACTGTGGTCGACGGTAAAGCACCGCTCGATCGTCCGGCGGATCTCCTTCTCGGGCACCTCGAACGGCTTGACCCGGTAGCCAGTCACCAGTTCGATCTGGTCCAGCAGCGCGAGGTCGGGCTTCTGGCTGGTCGCCAGAATCAGGTCGCCGTCCTCGATGCACACGGGAATGGCCCGGTGCTCGCGGACCAGCCCTTCCGGCAACAGGCGGACGACCTCGGCGTCGACCACGTGGCCGGCCAGGATATCCGGCTCCAGGCCGAGGCTGGAGATCAGTTGCTCGGCCGTGGCGGCCGAGGTCGCATCGGCCACGGCAGCCGTGGTGCCCTGGGCCTCACCATCGGCTGGCGCAGACGCCGGGTGTCCGGTCAGGTCGGGTTGTTCCGTTGCTTCGTGCGGCAGACTCACGTCGCTGCACCTTAGGGGGAAGGTGCGTGCCGCGGGTGCGCAAGTCTCGTTTGGGGAGGGATACACATCTCCCCCACCCCACCGAGGACCGGTTGTAATGTGGCTTTCGCTAGTTCGGCATCGATAGCCGGTTGCCTTTAGCAATTCCGGCCGGCTGGCCGCCGCAGGAGATCGCCTGACAGCCAATTCCGACCGGGTTACGGCATTGGCTCTTCGGCTGAGATCGGCCATTTTCGCCACTCCAGGGCCCTTGCCGCCTCTGCGGCAAGGCGGCCACGGTCTCAGCCTGATGCACCATGCCCCATTTCAAGCACGAAAACCGACAATAGCACCACTGGCTGTCACCAGTCAGAAAAGCGCCAAGACCGCCATATTCACAGCGATAATCCTCAAGCCGCAAGGCACTTACGTCCGATTATACGGTCGTCGTTAATATGGAAAAGCGAGGCAAGATGGGGGCACTCGTGACCCTACGCCGACTTACGTTGGGCGACAAAGTCCTTCTGACCCTGGCTTCCCTGTTGGTTCTGGAGGCGGGCATCCGGGGCGTTATGGACTGGACCCGTGCTACCGAGACGCAACATGAGCAGTTCATGTCCACCGGCCGGAGCCACGTCCGCAACGTCGCGTACTCGGCGCGGGACGCTTTCGGACGGGGCGACGTGCCCGACCTGACGCGGATCGCCAACTCCTGCGAACGCCCGAAGACGAGGATCTGAGCTATGTGGCATTCTACGGACCCGACGGCCGCCTTCTGACCGCCAGCACCTGGCCCAAGGAGAGCGTTGCCGTTCCGGCGCAGATCCAGCCCACCCACGAGCCCGTGGTCCAGGCGGGGAACCTGCCCCACATGGCCGGCATCGAGCACTACAAGTTCGTGTTCCCGGTGGTTCTCCCCATGACGGGCAAGACGCCCGCAGAAGCGGCCTTGCGCTCCGGGTCGGTGGTGGCGGTGCGGTCGTACCGCAAGGTCAAGGCCCGGATCGCCGAGGACCAGTTGGCGCGGTTTCTGGTGACGGCGACGGTGCTGGCGGTGTGCCTGAACGTGCTGCTGGTGTTCGCGCGGCGGCTGGTGGCCCCGATGGAGGAACTCGTCCGTGGCACCAAGCGCATCGCGGAAGGCGACTTCGGCACGCCCGTCGACGTGGGCCCGCGCCGGGATGAACTCCGCACGTTGGCCGACAGTTTCAACCACATGACCGAGCAGTTGAACAAGCAGCGCCAACAGATTCTGGCGCACAGCCAGGAACTTGAGCAGAAGATCAAGGAGCGGACCGCCGAACTCACCGAGGCCAATCGCCAGATCCGGCTGGCCCAGTCCGAACTCGTCCAGGCCGAGAAGATGCGGATGCTGGGCCAGTTGGCGGTGGGCATCGCTCACGAGATCAACACCCCCACCGGCGCCATCCTGAACGTGGCCACCGACATCCCGAACCACCTCCGGGCCATCGTGGGGGCGGCGTTGAGGGTCCAGGACCTCCCGGCCCCGACGCGCGACTGGCTGGCCGACCTCGTGCCGCACGTCCTCGCCCAGGGCCTTCGCCCCAGCGACGCCGCCACGCGGTCGCGCCGGCGCCAGATCGAACGCGACCTGCGGCCGCTGGGCCTGCCCGACGTCCGCCGCGTGGCCGCCGTCATCGTCCGGTGCGGCCTCGATGAGGGCGGCGTCGACGCGGCGTTGCTCGAGCACCTGTCGTACGAGCCGGCGCTGGCGCTGCTGGAGCGGCTGGAGGCCGTGGCCAGCGCGGCCGGAATCAGCCGCGCGAGCGCCGAGAAGATCGGCCGCATCGTCCGGGCCCTCCGCTTCTACACGCGCAGCGAGCAGGATGAGCCGGTCGACGTCGACGTCAACGAGACCCTCGACAACACGCTGACCATCCTCCAGAGCCGGATCAAGCAGATCGCCCGCGTCGAGACCCACTACGACCCGGGCCTGCCGCCCGTGCGATGCGGCGTGGACATCTCGCAGGTCTGGACCAACATCCTCAACAACGCCTGCGACGCCATCGAGGCGAGGCACCCCGGGCAGCTCGGGCGAATCGAGATTACCACCTCCGCCCACCCGGACGGCGTTCGCATCCGGATCGCCAACAACGGCAGCCCCATTCCCGAACACGCCCGGGAGAAGATCTTCGACCCCTTCTTCACCACCAAGGCGGTTGGCAAAGGCACGGGGCTTGGCCTGGGAATCTGCACGGGCATTCTTCAGCGTTGCGGCGGCAGGGTCCGGGCGTGGAACGACCCGGACGGCGCGTCGTTCGAGGTTACGCTGCCCGCCTCGCCCGAGGCGCCCGCCGCCGAACTGGTCGCTGCGGGCGCTGCGGCGCCGTACGCGGACGGGGCTCAGGGGTAACCGATCGTGCACCGGCGACACGACATCCAGACCGTGGTGGCCAGACTCGGGCAAGCCGACTGCTCGGGCCTGGTGACCGCCATGCAGGACCAGGGCTGGCAGGTCGAGACCGTTGACAGCGTCGAGCGGCTGCTGGCGACGATCGACACCGGCCGCCACCACGCTGCCGTCCTGGCCTGCGATTCACCCGCCTCGCTGCCGAAGGGGCCGATGCGGGCCCTCATGAGTTTCCAGGGCAGTCTGTCGCTGTTCTTCCTGGTGCCGGACCACGCGTCCGTGCTGGCGTGCCCGTCGCTTATCGGGACGACGTCGGACCAGGTCCTGACACTGGACACGCCGGCAGGCGACCTGGTGGCCGCGCTACGCAACGAGTTGCGATCGGCGGTGCTGCCTCAGCCCGAGTACGTTCTGCTGTGCGTCGACGACGACGTCGAGTTTCTGCAGAGCATTGAGCAGTTTCTGCCGCCGCGCGTCGAGGAGGCCTTTCCGCGGTTCGCGCTGGACTTCGAGTTCAGCAGTTCGCCCCGCGAGGCGCTCCAGATCGTCCGCGAGATCGACGGCGACCGCCTGGCCGTCGTCGTCAGCGACCAGGTCATGCCCGAGATGACGGGCGTCGACCTGCTGACGCGCATCAAGCACGTCTCACCTCACACCCAGCGCGTGCTGCTGACCGGCCACGCCGGCCTCGACGCCGCCATCCAGGCCATCAACGAGCGGGCGCTCGACAAGTACTTCGCCAAGCCCATCGAGCACTCCGACGACTTCGTCACGACCATCCGCCACCTGCTGCACGGGTACCACCTGAAGGTGAGCGGCGACGCCCTGCGGCACCGGCTGATGGCCCAGTTCGAGTTTATCCGGGTGGTGAGCGCGGCCCACAGTCTCTCGGACGTTCTACCGGCGGCGGCCGCGTTCGTCTACGAGCAGATGGACGCCGTCGGCGTGGCGCTGGCGCTCGCGGAGACCGATTCCTTCAACGTCCGGGCCACCCGGGGCAACCTGCCGTCACTGCCCGAGGGTCTGGCGTTCCCGGCCGACGGCAGCCTGGCCTCGTGGGTGCTCCGGCACCGCCAGCCGGTGGTGGCCCAGTCCGAGGTCGACCTGCCCCTGGGCGTCCGGCTGGACGCGCCCGTGCCCATGCCCCTCATCATGGTGCCGCTGGTCTGGGGCAACACGCCCCTGGGCGTCATCCTGGCCGCCGGGCGAGAGAACGGCCGGCCCTTTGGCCGCGACGACCGGATGCTCATGAGTTTCATCGCCGATGCCGCCTCGGTGACCGTCGGAGGCCTGAAGGACCGCGAGGCCATCGAGCAGCATTACGTCAACACGATGGCCAGCCTCATGGAGACCGTCGAGGCCAAGGACAACTACACGCGCGGCCACACCGACCGCGTCATGGAACTGGCCGTCCGCCTGGCGACTGCCGCCGGACTCAAGGGCTCCCAACTGACCGAGGTCGCCCGGGCGGCCGCGCTGCACGACATCGGCAAGATCGCCGTGCCGGAGTGGGTCATCGACAAGCCCGGTCGGCTCGACCCCGAGGAGTTCGCCCTCATGCGGATGCACTGCGAGCGCGGGGCCCGCATCGTCCGCCACCTCGACTTCCTCGACGGGGCACGCCGCATCATCATCAGCCACCACGAGCGGTTCGACGGCCAGGGGTATCCGAACGGCCTCCGCGGCGACCAGATCCCCATCGGCGCCCGCGTCCTGGCCATCGTCGACGCCTACGACGCCATGACCTCCGACCGCCCGTACCGCACCGCCATGACGGTCGGCCAGGCCGTGGCCGAGATCGAGGTCAACATCGGCAAACAGTTCGACCCCGAACTCGTGAGAATCTTCCTGGAGATCATCCGGGAGATCGAACCGCCCGAGCCGCTCGCGGTCGCCGGCAACACGGACGCCGCCACGCTGACCGGACCGGCCAACTAGAACCTGACCCGTCAGCCCGATGGCCACGAAAACGCGTGCGAGGCTACCCGCCCCGCACGCGTCCTTTTCCGAAGCCTGTCGGGTGGGGGCGCGCCCCACCTTGGAAACTCATACGCCGCGGCGGCGGACCAGCCCCCACAGCAACCCCGCAGCCGCCAGGGCCGCCGTGGCCGGCTCCGGCACCAACGCCACGTTGTCGAACTCGCCCGCCTGGGCCACGCCGCCCTGGACCTTCGCCTCGGTCCGCAGGCCGACGTGTCCCGCCCGGCCCTGCCCCAGGTCGAAGTAGTCGGTGTAGCCCGTCACGGTGGCCGAGTACAGGCCGTAGGTCTGGCCGTCGGCCGTCCCCGTGAGGGTGACCGACACGTCGTGGGCCGTGAGCCCGACCGCCACGTGCTGCCAGTGGGTGTTAGCCGAGGTGGGATCGAAGAGGTTATCCGACGCATCGCGCAGCGCCACGGTCGTGCCGATGGACCCGTCGGCCTGGAAGACGTACAGCGTTGCGGCCGTCGACCCGTACACCAGGCGCAGGCTGAGGCCGCCGGCCGGGCTATCGAACCGGAACGGCTCGAGCATGGGCCTGTCGGCCCCCGCGCCGGCCTTGCGGAAATCAGCGGACCAGTCGAGGCCCCCGACGGCCGGCGGCGCCCACGACCCCACGCTCATCGCCTGGCCGTAATCGTTCTTGGCGCAGGCGTCGGTCAGGGCCATCCGGGCGACGCCGCCGACGCGCCCCACGTCCACGGCCGCCGAACTCTCGGTGGCCGTCCACACGGCCGGGGCGAGGTCGCCCGTGCCATCGAACGTGTCCTCCAGCAGCGCACCGGAGGCGGGAACGACGAGAAGGAGACAAACGCCAAGCGGCAGGAACACCGGCAGAACTCGCGCCATGGTCTTGCACCCTCCAACCGCAAAGGCCCGGCAGAACGCCCTACCCCCGCAAGCACACGGCTGCACTGTATGGCGGACCGGGACGCCTGTCAAGCGACGGGGCCCGCCGGCGAAATAGCCCGACACCGGCAGCGGCCGCCCGCGGTTTCGTGTAGTGTCACAGGAACCGTTCGAGGCCCTCTCATGATGCCAGACCGCACAACCGTTCGCCGGGCTCGCATGGCCGCGTGCCTCCTGGCGGTGCTCGCGTGCAGCGTCGCCGCCGCCGAGCCTGCCAAGGCCCCCGCCGCGCTGCCCAACCTCGCGAAGGCGGCGTGGGTCTGGGCGCCGGCCGGCGAGGCGGTCGACGAGATCCAGGATTGTTACTTCCGCCAGACGTTCGACCTCGCCGCCAAACCTGCCCGTGCCACCGTCCTGATTACCGCCGACAACGGCTACGACCTGTACGTCAACGGGTCGCTCGTCGGCGGCGATGCCGGCTACGACGCCGGGTACTGGCAGTCGGTCGAGAAGTACGACATCGGGTCGCTGCTGACCGTCGGCAAGAACGTCATCGGCGCCAGGGGAACCAACATGGGCGGGCCGGGCGGTCTCATCATGGCCGTGCGGGTCGAACTCGAGAACGGTGTCGCCATCGAGTGCCAGACCGACGCCGCCTGGCGGGCCCGCCTCGTGCCCGAGACGGGCTGGTCGACGCCCGAACACGACGACTCTAAGTGGAAGGCTGCCGCCGTCCTCGGCCCCGTGGGAATGGCCCCGTGGGGGCCGTTGACGTTTCCGGGCCCGGTCTCGCCCGGCCAGGGCGGTCGGGCCATGACGGGCCGGCTGGTCGAGGGCGGACCGGACTTCGACTGGCCGCGGGGCGTGGTGTTCGTTCGCGGCACCGCCAACACGCCGGGACCGCAATCGATCTGGCGGATTCGCGGGTCGCGGGCGTACCTGGAGCACGACGCCCCCATCCCGTCGGTCGTCGGACGGCAACTCTACCGCCTGGTGCCCGCCCGGCCCGACGGCGAACTGCGGCTTCTGCACGACGCCGGAAAGGGACTCATCGCCTCGCCGCGCGTCTCCTACGACGGCAAGACCCTCTACGTGGCCCTGGCCCCCGAGGGCGAGGCGTTCTTCCACGTGTACTCGCTCTCGGCCGACGGGACAGACCTGCGGCCCCTGACGCGCGGTCCGTGGCACGACTACGACCCCGAGCCGCTGCCCGACGGGCGGATCGTCTTCAGTTCCACGCGCATCGGCAGCCGCGAGGAATACCACGGCAACCTCGCCTCGTCGCTCTTCGTCATGGAGGCCGACGGCACCCGCATCCACCCGCTGACGCACCACATCGTGGCCGACCGCGAGCCGCGCGTCACGGCCGACGGCGGCATCGCCTTCGTCCGGAGCGACAACTTCCTGGAACGCGCCAAGGTCGAGACCCAGATTCACCAGGTCCGGCCCGACGGCACGGGCGGCGTGGTCGTCCTGGGCGGCAACCGGCCGGCCGTCGGCTACGACGCCGCCCGCGCAGCCGAGCACGGGTCGCGTTGGCTCCGCGAGTACGGGTTCGGCAGCGTGGCCCCTCTGCCCGACGGCCGCATCGCCGCCATCTCGCCGCAGGGCCTGGTGGCGTCGCGCGGCGAGTCGGAGCCCGAGCGGCTGCCGGCGCCGTTCTCGCCGCTCGACATCTCGCCGCTGCCCGACGGACGGCTCCTGTGCACCGTGCCCGGCCACGCGGCGCTCGGCGTTCTCGACCCGGTCACCGGCGACGTGACCCGGCTGTACGCCTCGGACATCGGCGGCATGCACTCGGTGGTGTACCTGGGTCCGCGTCCGAAGCCGCCGTCGGTCGCCCCGCAGATCGAGCCGCCGGCCGACCCGACGGCCGAGCCCACGGGGTTCCTCTACTGCCAGAACGTCCGGGCGACCAAGCAGACGCAGGCCGACCTGGCCCGCGTCCGGGCGGTCCGCATCTACGAAGGCCGGCCGCTGGCCCTGCGTTCGGCGCGGCACCCGTACGACCACATCGGCGTCGAGGCCGTGGAACTGGGCACCGTGCCCCTGGCGCCCGACGGGTCGTTCTACGTCCGCGTGCCGGCCGATCGGGCGCTGGCGCTCCAGGCCGTCGACGCCGAGGGACGGACCGTCATCAACGAGATGTCGTGGATTTACGTCCGGCCGGGCGAGCGGCGCTCCTGCGTCGGCTGCCACATGCCGCGCCAAGCCGCGCCGCCGATGGCGGCCGATGCGGCGGCGTCCCGCGCGGCACCGCTGGCGTTGGTGGGCCAGGGCCGGCCTCACCGCTTCCGGGGCAACAACGCGGCCAACGGCGGCGTGCTGAACCTGCAACTGGACCGGTTCCGCGAGACGGCCACCATCGACCTGTACACGCAGCCTCCGCTGGCCGCCGGCGACGCCGACAAGCCCCTGCCACCGGGCCGGCCGGCCGAAGTCGCGCGCCTCGGCGCCGAGGTGACTGCGGCGGCGACGGCCGAGAGGATCTCGGCCGCGCGACGGCTGGCGATCTTCCGCGACCGGGCCGCCGTCGAGGCGGCACTTATCGCCCGGCTGGGGGCCAAGGAATCGCCGACCGTCCAGACGGCCGCCGAATCGCTCGGGCACGTGGGCGGCGACGCCGCCAAGGCCGCCCTTCGCGAGTTCCTGGCCAAGAACCCCGACGCCGACCTGCGGACCCAGCTGGCCGCACTCCGCGCCCTGGGGCACCTGGCCGACACCGCCGCCGTGCCGCTGCTGGCGGACATCCTGAAGAAGGCCAAG
>DATKZB010000158.1:0-4322 GCA_035528235.1 Phycisphaerae bacterium | reverse complement strand
GGGGAAGGCGAAAGCCGCATCCCCTCGAAAGAACCTGCGGAGGTTCAGGTCACGATACCGTGCGATGACGGGTTCCAGCACCGAGAGCCAGTCGTCGGCGCTGGCCACGTTGCCGCTGCGCAGCAGGGCACGCTCGACATCGCCGTCCTGGTTGAACAGGAACAGCGGATGATAGCACTCGCAGCCGAAGTGACCGTTGTAGGCCGTGCCTTCCTGTCGGCCGTAGGTCTCGCTGACCGAGCTGTCCAGGTCGAGAACCAGCTTGCGCGTGGGCCGCCGCTGCCGGACGAGGTCCACCCAGCGGCCGGGCATGGCCAGCAGTGACGAAAGGTTCTCCGGCTGGGTCAGCACCTCGGTCTCGAAGCGGGCCATCTGGCTGGTGGACGCTGCGTGCCGACCGGCGGCCCGGCCACCGACCACGTGGCGCATGACCGGATCGACGCTCAGCCGCTCGGCGTCGTTGACATCTTCGTAGCCGGCCAGGCGGCTGTAGACCGATTGGCGAAGCAGGGCCGTGAGACTGTGTTGGATGTTGCTGCCGGTGCGGTCGTCGAACATCGCCAGGGCGGCCGACTCCGTCAACTGCGCTGCGTCATCGAGGTCGCGGTAGGGAAAAAGACCGGCATCGGAACTGACCCTGGCCCCGTGAAACTCCAGCTTGATGGCCCGGTCGAAACCGACCCGCAACGCCTTCTGACCTGCTTCACCCATGAGGTGCTCCGCTTAGGGACGGGCTGACCATCGCTATCGAGCCCATTCTACCGGCCATCCACGCAGGGCGCTACCAAAGAATCGTGAGGGGCATCTGGGAAATGCGGGCTTAGCGTGGATACCGTGCAGCCTTTGGGCTGAGAGAGTGACGCGGGGGTCCTCAGACATCCCTACCACGGACCGATCGGATCGTGCCTACCGGCCACAGCGATGCGCGCCCGTCCGACCGTGCCGTCGAAAGGCTGGGGGCTTACCACGGACAGCGAGGTCGCTGCGCCGGCCCGGAACCGCGAACGGTGGCCGCATGAGGGCGCGCCACGTCGAAAGGGGAGAAGCCATGCGAACGGCAAGGATGAGTCTGTCCGAACAGCGGCGCGGGTGGCTGTACCCGTGCCCGACATGGAGAGCCGCCTTCGCGGCGGCCATTGTGTTCCTTGTCTTCGGGTGGGCGGAAGCCGGCACCATCAACTACTGGGTGCACGACCCGTCGGAGGCCGGCTCTTGGCACGAGCCGACCAACTGGCACAGGGGGTACGTGCCTTACGCACCAGAGAGTTACCCCGTCATCAAGAACGGCGGAACGGCCGTCCTGTCCCAGCCCGGCCAGACCTGTGTCTCTCTCACCGTAGGTGACGACGGCGACGGCACGCTCCAGATGACCGGCGGCAGCCTGACGACGACCTTCGGGACGGCACTGGCCGACGGCACCTGCACCGGCGTCATGGTACAGAGCGGGGGCACCCACGTCGCCCACGTCTCGCTCAACATCGGGTACTACGGCGCCGGCGTCGGCGAGTACTACCTCAGTGGAGACGCCGTCCTCCAGGCCGACGGCACCGTCGTGGGCGGCGGGGGCCAGTCCGGCCTCCTCGAGCACAGCGGCTCGGCCCAGCACACCACCAACACCGACCTCTTCATCGGCAATTGGAACGGCACCGAGGGCACCTACACGCTCCACAGCGGCACCCTCACCGTCAACCGCAACGAATACGTGGGCCAGAATGGCAAGGGGACCCTGACCCAGTGGGGCGGGACGCACACCATCGTGTCGGAATTCCGCCTCGGACGAAATGCCACCGGCGACGGCACCGTTAACCTGCACGGCGGCTCGCTGACGGCCCCGAGCACCGAGGTCGGCCGCAGCGGAAAGGGCACGTTCCACTACTACGGCGGCACGTTCTCCCCCGGCCCCCTGAGCGTGGCCAAACTCCAGGGATCCACCGGCGAGTTTCACCTTTACGACCCCGCCGTCCTCAACGCCCCGAGCGTCGCGGTCGGCTACTGGGGCAACGGCCTCTTCGTCCAGCACGGCGGCACGCACACGGTCGGCACCGACCTGCGCCTGGGCAATTCGTTTTCGCCTGCCGCACGCTACGAAATGCACGCCGGCAGCCTGAGCGTCGGCCAGGACCTCGTCCTGGGCGACGGCAGCATCTACGCCGCAGCCGAGTTCGACCAGACCGGCGGCGACGTCTCGGCCCAGACCCTCTACGTCGGCAACACCAGCGGCGGCTCCTACAGCATGTCGGGCGGCAGCCTCACGGTGGCCAACCTGACCGTGCGCGGCGGCAGCACCCTTGCCCTGACCGACGCGGCCGTCGACGTCACCGTCTCGGAAATGCTGACCTTCTACAACGGCGGCGTCTTCGAGGCCGTCCCCGGCGTCACGATGCACCTGACCGGCACCCAGGTGCTCAATTACTGCACCAACCCGGACGACCTCCTCGGCCTCAACTCCACCCGGTTCATCTTCGAGGGCGGCGACGGTGACACGGACGATTTCGAGGTCGCCGGACTGGATGTGGGCGCCGACCCGGGCGGCCTGGACGGCAACTTCGCCCTGCACGCCCTGGTCATCGGCGGCGCCGACGTCGGCCACGTCCGGCTCGTCGACAACTATGACAACGGCGGCGACGGGGCCGGCAACGAGACGCTTTACGTCCGCCTGCTCACCGTGGGCGACGGGGCCAGTCTGGACCTTAACGGGCGGACCCTTTACTGCGGCGTCGCCAACATCGCGCCGACCGCCACGATCGAGGAAAACGGCGGCTCGATCATCCCGGGCGTCCCCGAACCCGCCACGCTCGCCTTGCTGGCCATCGGCGGGGCAGGCCTTCTCGTCCGCCGCCGACGACCATCCTCTGGACCGGCGCCGTCGACCGCCAGTGGGGCCCCATCCAGCGGGCCAACTGGTCCGTCGCCGGCCAGATCCAGGCCTATCGCGACGGCGACCACGTCGTCCTGGACGACGCCGCCGGCGCCGGGCCGATCACCCTCACCGGCATCGTCCGGCCCGGCTCGGTCCTCGTCGAGAGCGCCGCCGCCGACGTCGTCCTCGGCGGCACCGGCTCCATCGCCGGGCCCTCCGACCTGACGAAGACCGGCGCCGCAGCGCTCACCATCGCGACGCACAACACCTACGCCGGCGACACCCGGATCCACGCCGGCGCGCTCATCGTCGCCGCCGACCGGGCCCTGGGCGCCGGCACCGTCCGGCTCGGCGACACGTCGGGCTCGAGCGACGCGGCACTGCTGGTGGGCGGTGCGTTCACGGTCGAACGGCCCGTCACCGTGCAGGACGATGGCAGCGGGTCGTCATCGCGGACGCTCGGCGGCACGAACACCTCGGGCACCGCGGTTTTCTCCGGCGGCATCGCGCTCGAGGCGGACCTCGCGCTTACGGCGGACGCGGGCGGGACCGTCAGACTGGCCGGCGCGCTGGACAACGCCGACGGCCACACGATCACCAAGGTCGGCGAAGGGACCGTCATCTTCGACATCCTCCAGACGCACGGCCCCGGGGCCCTGCTGGACATCCTGGCCGGAACGGTCTACCTGAACACCGACGCCGGAAGCCAGGCCGCCGCCGATCTCTCCATCTCGGTGGCGGACGCGGAACTGTACTTCGGCTGTAGCCAGCACCTGGATACCTTGACCATCGGCGATGGCGGCAAGGTCACCTTTGCCGGCGCCCAGGTCGTGGTGCTCAAACACCTCGTAATGGGCGGCCTGGACCTGGGCGCCGTGAGGCTCACGCCCGAGCCGGCGACGCTCATGCTCCTGGCCCTGGGCGTCTCGGGCATCGTCCTTCGCCGCAGGCGCGCCTAGCGCGCCACCGTCACAGGCCGGAACAAGCCCCCGGCACCCCTGTTCGCCGTGGGGCTTGCCCCGCGCGTGGGCTTGCCCCCCCTGTTATACACTTTGAGAAAATGCCCTTTCGCCAGGAGGCGCAAAGGTGGCCTTTCGGAAGGCCCAAACACCGTTTTCGACAGCGCCAAGGCCGATTTGCCCTCATCTTGGTAAGATAGGCAAGGGGAAACGCGCGGTTGTTGATCGTTTTTTTCGATTTCTGATTCGAACGCGCCGGAATCGGTCGTTTCGCGCGCCGATTTGAACGTAAATGGACTGGCCTCAATATATACTAAAGCATACCAAGGCCGGGCGAGGCGCGTGGCACCGTTGCCGTCGTTTAGAGCAGTTCACGCTTGAGTGTAGCGATAGCCACAGTGCCCAAACCAGGCGACCGCATCCGAATCCGTAATCGTTTGCAGCGCGGCGGCGATGGCTCGGAACAACGCCTCCTCCGTTCGGGCTTTGACCTTCCGCAAGAA
>DATKZB010000157.1:0-6980 GCA_035528235.1 Phycisphaerae bacterium | reverse complement strand
CCGATGTACATCGCCGAGATCAGCCCGGCCCGCATCCGCGGCCGCATGGTCAGCGTCAACCAGTTCGCCATCGTCACCGGCATGCTGGTCGTGTACTTCGTCAACTATTTCATCACGCGGTACGGCCAGGCGGTGGACTACACGGCGGGTGTCACCGTGGCGACCGAAGGCTGGAACGTGCTGTACGGCTGGCGCTGGATGTTCGGCTCCGAATCCCTGCCGGCGCTGGCGCTGCTCGTCCTGCTGTTTTTCGTACCGGAAAGTCCGCGCTGGCTGATGGGAAAGGGACACGTCGACAAGGCCCGGCATATCCTCACCCGTGTGGCTGGCCCGGACCATGCTACGCGGGAGATGGCAGAGATTCAGACCGCCCTGGCCCAGGAACCGACAACGGTGAGACAACTGTTTTCTCCGGGTCTTCGCCTGGCCCTGATGATCGGCGTCGTGCTGGCGGTGCTTCAACAGGTCACCGGCATTAACGTGTTTCTTTACTACGCGCCGGAGATCTTCAAGACGGTGGCCGGCTCGGGCGTCGACGTGGCAATGCTCCAGACGATCGTCGTGGGCGCGGTGAACCTGGGGTTCACCATTCTTGCCATCTGGCTGGTGGACAGGGTCGGCCGCAAGCCGCTGATGATTATCGGCGCCACGGGCATGGGCATGTCGCTGGCGGCCATCGGAATCGCCGCCTGGCTGAATCAACTTTCCGCATGGATCCTGGTGTTCATTCTCAGCTACATCGCCTGCTTTGCTCTCTCCGTGGGGCCGGTCACGTGGGTGATCCTCTCGGAGATTTTCCCCACGAAGATACGCGGCCGCGCCATGGGCGTCGCCGTCTTCTGCCTGTGGGTTGCGAATTGGATTGTTTCGCAGACATTCCCCATGCTGGACGATAACGCGTGGCTCGTTGAGAAGTTCAACCACGGCTTCCCGTTCTTGGTTTACGCGGCCTTCGCGGTGGTGCTTGTTTTATTCATGATCATCTACGTGCCCGAGACCAAGGGCAAAACGCTCGAAGCAATCGAACAACGCTGGCTGGGGCGTCACAAAAAGGAGGCATAAGGATGCATCGTAAACGGCTTTCGTTTCTGTTGCTGGTTTTTGTCTCGGCCGTCCTCCTGCCGGCGGCCTGCGGGTCGATGGCGACGACGGTCATCGTCCATTCGCCGACCGCCTCTCCGCTGCAGGTGCTCGCGGCGCGCGAGGTCCAGCGCTATGTGTATCTGCGCAGCGGCGAACGGTTGCCGATCGTGGACAAGTCCCCGGGCACCGACGACGTCATCCGCATTGCGGTGGACGCGTCGCTCGGCGAGCAGACCTACCGGCTCGAAACCGCCCGGGAGGGCGGGCGAACCCTCCTGACGGTCACCGGCGGCAGCGACGTTGCCGCGCTGTGGGGGGCCTACCGTTTCGCCGAGCACCTCGGCGTCCGGTTCTACCTCGACGGCGACGTGGTGCCCGACGCGAAGGTCCCCTTCGCTCTGCCCGACCTGGACGAGACCGGCAAGCCGCTCTTCGAGACGCGCGGCATCCAGCCGTTCCATGACTTCCCCGAGGGGCCGGACTGGTGGAACCTCGACGACTACAAGGCCTACATCTCGCAACTCGTGAAACTCCGGATGAACTTCATCGGCCTCCACACCTATCCTGAGGGGGGGGTTGGCCCCGAGCCGACCGTCTGGATCGGCCTCGCGCAGGACATCGGCGAGGGGACGAAAGTCAAGTTCTCGTACCCCGCGAGTTGGCAGAATACCCTGAGGGGCAACTGGGGCTACAACGCGAAGAAAACCAGCGAGTTCTCGTTCGGCACGGCCGACCTCTTCGACCGCGACGACTTCGGCGCCGACGTGATGCGCGGCTTCTGCCCGCAGCCGCAGACCCCCGAGGCCTCCAACGAACTTTTCGACCGCTCCGGCGCGATGCTGGCCGAGGTATTCCAACACGCCCGCCGCCTGGGCGTCAAGACGTGCGTCGGCACCGAGACGCCGCTCACCATCCCCAAAGCCGTGCAGGAACACCTGAAGGCCCTCGGCAAGGACCCCAAGGACAAGGCCGTCGTGCAGGAACTCTACGAGGGGATTTTCAAACGCCTCGTGCAAATCGGTCCGCCCGACTACTACTGGTTCTGGACGCCCGAGAGCTGGACCTGGGGCAACGCGAAACCCGAACAGGTGCAGGCGACCCTCGACGACCTCGCGGCCGCCGTCGCCGCCGCCAAAAAGGTCAAGGCGCCTTTCACGCTGGCCACGTGCGGCTGGGTCCTCGGGCCGCAGAACAACCGGGCGCTCTTCGACAAGACGCTCCCCAAAGACATGCCGATGAGTTGCATCAACCGGGAGGTCGGCAAGACGCCCGTCGAGCCGGGCTTCGCGAAGGTCGTGGGCCGCCCCAAGTGGGCCATCCCGTGGATGGAAGACGACCCGAACCTCTGCTCCGTCCAACTCTGGGTCGGCCGCATGAGGAAGGACGCCGCCGACGCACGGAAGTACGGGTGCACGGGCCTCCTGGGCATCCACTGGCGGACGCGCGTCTTGGGCCCGAACGTTTCGGCCCTCGCCCAGGCGGCGTGGGACCAGAGCGGATGGAACAAGTCCGCCGCCGCGCCCCCGCCCGTCAAGGAAGGTCCCGAGGGCGGACAGGTCGCGGCGTTTCCCCAGAACGCGATCGCCGGCACCGACGACCCCGCGCTGTACCAGACCGTGCGCTACAACCTGTCGGCCTACCACTTCAATCTGCCCGCGGGCAAGTACACGGTCCGGCTCCAGTTCTGCGAGCCGCACTACCAAGAGGCGGGCAAACGCGTCTTCGGCGTTCGCATCCAGAATAAGCAAGTCATCGAGCACCTCGACATCTTCGCCAAGGTCGGGCAAAACAAGGCCTTCGACGGCACGTTCAAGGACGTGGAGGTGCGCGCCGGCGGATTGGACATCCAGTTCGTGCCCGAGACCGAGTATCCGTGCGTCGCCGCGATCGCCGTCGAGGGTCCCGGCGGCACGAAGAAGGTCAACTGTGGCGGCCCGGCATACAAGGATTATGCCGCCGACCCCCCGGTCGCCGGGCCCGACACGCTCAAGGACAGGTTCCTCCCGACCGCCGATTTTTACCGTGACTGGGCGCTGCACCAGTTCGGTCCCGAGGTGGCCAAGGAGGCCGCGGCGATCTTCGAAAAGATCGATGGCCACACGCCCGAGGCCACCGGATGGACCAACGGCCCGGGCGGCATCAAGCCGAACAACAAGCCCGTCGACGAGGTCCTCAAGGCCTACGCCTTCGTGGCCGACCTCGAGAAACTCCGGCCCGAGGTCCGCGGCGCGGGCAACCTGGACCGGTTCGATTACTGGCTCTCGAACTTCCGCTACATGATGGCCGTCGAACGCCTGAAGTGCGCCTGGGCCAAGAAGGACGAGGCCGCCATGAAGCAGGCCCTCGCCGACCTGCACTGGCACCTCCTGGCGACCGTCACGACGCCCGGCGAACTGGGCACCGTGGCCAACTGGCAGCAGCACATCCTGCCCCGCCTCAACCTCCCGGGCCTCCAGATGGCCTATCGCGGACCGGTGCGGGTGATCGTGCCGACGGTCCGCACGTCGCTCGATGCCGGCGAGTCGCTCAATCTCAAGGTCGTCATCCTCGCGGAGAAGCCTCCGACCGCCGCACGCGTGTTCGTGCGACCGCTCGGCAAGGGCGAGTTCACGCAGGCGCCCCTCGCGCACGTGGCGCGCGGCGTATACTCAGCCCGGATCGCCCCGCCCGGCGGCGAGGACTTCGAGTACTATGTGGAAGCCGTGCCGGCCGAGGGCGACGCCGCCCGCTGGCCCGTCACGGCCCCGGGAACCTGCCAGACGGTGGTCGTAACGAATTAGGGGCGCAGCAACTAATACTCCAGCGCTACTTATACCAGGAGCCGGGATGCGGAATCTCAAGCAAAGCCCGCTGTCCATCCGTAGCGCGGGGGTTTATCCCCCGCGCCCTCTTGCGCGGGGCACAAGGCCCCGCGCTACATCGCGTAAGTCGCGTTGTGGCAAAAGGTTAGGTTCGTCGCCACGAAGCAAGTAGCGCTGTAGTACCAAACAGGAAAGCGAGGCAGCCCATGACGGTTCGCAGTCTCCTCTTGGGAGGGATGCTGGCTCTCTGCTCCGTTGCCGCCGCGTGCGCGGCGACCGGGCCGCTGCGGCAGACCGTTTCGCTCGACGGCGAGTGGGACGTAGCCGAAGGCGCCATGGACGCCGTCCCCGCGACGTTTGCCCACAAGTGCCCCGTGCCGGGCCTGGCCGACATGGCCCAGCCGCCCTTCGAGGGCGTCGGCCCGAAGGATGCGGACGACCGCCGCGCCGCCTTCTGGTACCGCCGCACCTTCACCCTGACCGGGCCCGTGCCCGCCGTGGCCACGCTCAAGGTCCACAAGGCGATGTTCACCACGCGCGTGTACCTGAACGGTCAACTCGTGGGCGACCACGCGCCGAGTTTTACCCCGGGCCTGTTTGACGTGCGGCCGCACCTGAAGGGCGACGGCCGGCCGAACGAACTCATCATCCGCGTGGGCTCGTCGCGCAAGGCCGTGCCGCCGGGCCGCCCCGACGGCTGGGACTTCGAGAAGGTCCGCTACATCCCCGGCATCTACGATTCGGTGGAACTCCTCCTTTCGGGCTCGCCGCACGTCGTCCGCGTGCAGACCGTGCCCGACGTCGAAGGCAAGGCCGTGCGCGTGGTGGCGTGGGTGAAGAACGCCGGCCCGGCAACCCGGGCGCCGGTGCGCTTTACGGTGCGCGAAGTCAAGAGCGGGCGCGAAGTCGGCGCTGCCGAGGCCCCGCCGGCCGACCTGGCCCCCGGCGCCGAACGCACGGTCGACCTGCGAATCCCCATCCAGGATTGCCGCCTCTGGTCGCCGGAGGACCCCTTCCTCTACGAATTGGAGACGAGCACCGGCGCCGACGTGCTGCGCACCCGCTTCGGCGTGCGATCCTTCCGCTTCGACCCCCAGACCCGGCTGGCCGTGCTCAACGGCAAGCCGTACATGCTGCGCGGAACGAATGTATGCATCTACAGGTTCTTCGAGGACTCGGCGCGCGGCGACCTGCCGTGGCGGGAGGAATGGGTCCGCAACCTCATCCGCACCTTCCGAGGCATGCACTGGAACTCGTGCCGGTACTGCATCGGATTCCCGCCCGAACTGTGGTACCGCATTGCCGACGAAGAGGGCCTGATCGTGCAGGACGAGTTCCCCGTCTGGACGCTCGGCGAGAACCACGGCTACAAGGTCGAGCCGCTCATCGAGGAGTACACCGAGTGGATGCAGGAGCGGTGGAACCACCCCAGCGTCGTCATCTGGGACGCCCAGAACGAGTCGGCGATCGGCGTCACCGGCAAGGCCCTGACGGCGGTGCGAGGCCTGGACCTCTCGGACCGCCCCTGGGACAACGGCTGGGGCCCGCCCCAGCGCCCCACCGACGTTTACGAGGCGCACCCGTACCTGTTTCAGAACAAGGGGTTTCGCCTGCCGCAACTTGCCGGCCGGCCCCGCAACGTGGGAGGCAATGTGCAGCCGTCCCGCGGCGTCAACCCCACTATCATCAACGAATATGGATGGCTTTGGGTGAACCGCGACGGCACGCCCACGAAGCTCTCCGTCGAATCCCGGGTGTACGAGCGCCTCCTGCCGCCGAACCCGACGGCCGAGCAGTACCTGACGGCCTACGCCCGCACGCTGGCCGCCGAGACGGAGTACTGGCGCAGCCTGCGTCAGACGGCCGGCGTGATGCACTTCTGCGGCCTGGGCTACTCGCGGCCCGGCGGAGAGACGAGCGACCACTTCGTCGACCTGGCCGACCTGAAACTCGAGCCGCACTTCGCCGAGTACGTCCGCGACGCCTTCGCCCCCGTGGGCCTGATGATCGACGCGTGGGCCGAGAGTCTGCCCGCCGGATCGACCCAGCGCTTTCGCGTGGCCGTCATCAACGACCTCAGCGGCCCGTGGCAGGGCAAGGTTACGCTCAGAATGCTCCAGGGCGAGCGGGTCGTGGCCGAAAAGGCCCAATCCTGCACCGTGGCGTCGTTCGGCCGCGAGGTCCTGACCTTCGAGATGGTCCTGCCCGAGACCCTGGGACCGTACACGCTGGTGGCCGACCTGCCATCGCTCATCGCGGGTGAGAGAAACGTCCGCAGCCTTCGCGACTTCAGGGTCGTCGCGGAGTGCATCGCCCGCGGCAAGCCCGCGACGGCCTCGTCGAGCGTCACGGTGGGCGCCAACTCGTACCCGGCCGGCAACGCCGTCGACGGCAACCCCGCGACGTACTGGTCCTCCGACTTTGCGGACCCTGCGTGGCTGCGGGTCGACCTGGGCGAGTCGGTTCGCATCCGCCGCGTGACGATTCGCTGGGAGACCGCCTACGCCAAGGCGTTCGCCGTGCAGGTTTCGGCCGACGGCCGGACGTGGACCGACGTGTTCAAGACCGATTCGGGGTCGGGCGGCACGAGCGAGATCGACTTCGCCCCCGTCGCGGCCCGCTACGTCCGCATATTCGGCACGGCGCGCGGCACGGAATGGGGATATGCCATCCGCGAGTTGAACGTGTTCAAGAAGTAGTCGATCCCGGGAAGGGAGCCGCGGGGTGCAGGCCTTCTTCGGCGCCGAGAGTTTACGCCTTTCGAGCCGCGACCGGAAGGTCGCGGTCACGTTCCCTGCCGCGGCACGTGCCACGCCGAAGGCCAGAGAGGTAACGCGGAGCGCGGTTCGGGGGACGCCGTGGGGCGAGGAGTCGTGGACGGAGGCGACGGCACGGCGGCTGGGCCTGGAATTCACGCTCCACCCTCGGGGCCGACCTCGCAAGGAGGCAAAAAAGTAGCATGATATTATAACCGTGCCCTGAGGCCGCACGCGGGATGCGGCCCCTTGCCACAGGGGTTAGAATGGGATTGGCGTACGAACCCTCTAACGCCCTGTGGGCAAGGAGCACGACATGTATTACATCGGAATGGACCTG
>DATKZB010000156.1:0-9545 GCA_035528235.1 Phycisphaerae bacterium | reverse complement strand
GGCCACAACGCGGGCACGCCATGGCGTGCCCCTACGGGACAGGAAGCCGACGACAATCCGGAATCCGAAATTATGAGAATCCTCGGCATCGATCCGGGCCTCGCGCAGACGGGTTACGGCGTCATCGACGTCGGCGCCGGCGCCGGGGCGCCGCACCTCGTGGAGGCCGGCGTCATCCGCACGCGGCGGACCGATACTTTGGCCGCGCGGCTCATGGAGATCCAGACGGGCCTGGCGGCGGTGCTGGAGGAGTTCCGGCCCGGGGCGGTCGCGGTCGAGCAACTGTACTCGCATTACCGGCACCCGCGGACGGCCATCCTCATGGGCCACGCCCGCGGCGTCATCTTGCTGACGGCGGCGCAGGCCGGTGCCCGCGTCGAAAGTTACGGTGCCACCAAGATCAAGAGCGCCCTGGTGGGCAGCGGCCACGCGTCGAAGGTGCAGGTCCAACGGGCGATCCAGAGCGTGCTCAGCCTGAAACAGGTGCCCGAGCCGCCCGACGTCGCCGACGCCCTGGCCGTGGCCTTGTGCCACGCGTACCGGACCCAAAGGACGGCCATCGCACGATGATTGCACGCATCGCCGGACAACTCGAGTCGGTCGCCGACGACCGGGCGGTCATCGCCGCCGGGCCCATGGCGTACGAGGTGCTGGTCGCGCCGGTCACGGCCGACGAGTTGCGGCCGCTGGTGGGCCGGGCGGTGTCGCTGCACACGCTGGAGTACTTCGACGGCAACCCGGCCTACGGCCAGATGGTGCCGCGCCTGGTGGGGTTTTTAAGCCCGACCGACAAACGGTTTTTCGTGCGGTACATCAGCGTCCCCGGCATCGGCATCGCCCGTGGCCTGCGGAGCCTGGTGTTGCCGGTCGGTCAGGTGGCCCGGGCGATTGAGGCGCGCGACGCCTCGATGCTGTCGGAACTGCCGGGCGTCGGCCGCCGCACGGCCGATAAGATCATCGCCGAACTCGCCGGCAAACTCGACGAGTTCGCCGTGACGGCCAGCGGCCGGCCCGCGGCCGAGGAACCCGCGTCGAAACGCGAGGCCGCCGGCGTCCTCGTCTCGCTGGGCCTCGCGCGGCCGGAGGCGTCCGCACGCGTCGACGCCGCTTACGAACGCCTGGGCGAGAAGGCCACCGTCGAGCAACTCGTCCGCGAGGCGTTTCACCAGGGGCCCACGAGCGCCGGGGGATAAACGCCGCCGACGAGGACGAACCCCTGGCGCCGGCTGAGCAGTCAGAGCGCCATAAGATTGGGTCTTTGCGCGGTGGGTCCCCGCACCCACCGCGCCAACCCAACATCTTACGGGGGAGCGCGGCGGGTACGGGGACCCGCCGCGCAAACACGCAAAGTTAGACTGCCGTAGCCCCAGGTGAATACACCGGGGCAACACGAATCGCACAAAGATAACGCATGCCGCGCGAACGCGCCGCCATCGGCGAGTTCGGGAACACACGAAACCGTGGGCCACGCAGGAGGCCGAGATCATGCGAACCGACCTGATGCGCCGTATCGGGCTGTCGGTGGGGCTAGGGGTCCTGGCAGCCACCATCGCCATGGCGATCCGCAACGCCGACGAGATCGGGTTCTTCGCATTCGTCGGCGGGGCGCTGTTGGGCATCTCGATCCCACCGATAACCGATACCGCCGCCGACCCGGCCGAACCGCGAGACACCCATGCCGCGTGAACGCATCGTCAGCCCCGACAGCGCCGGCCCCGACGAAGAGGGCTTCAGCCTGAGCCTCAGGCCGAAGCGCCTCGCCGAGGTCATCGGCCAGCACGACCTGAGGGAGAAACTCTCCATCGCCATCCAGGCGGCCAAGGCCCGGGGCGAACCGCTCGAACACATCCTCTTTCACGGGCCGCCCGGCCTGGGCAAGACCACGCTGGCGTACGTCGTGGCGGCCGAGATGGGGGCCGGCATCAAGACCACGTCGGGCCCCGCCCTGACGCGGCCGGCCGACCTGGTGGGCATTCTGACGAACCTCGCCCGGGGCGACGTCCTCTTTATCGACGAGGTCCATCGCCTGGGCCCGGTGGTCGAGGAGTTCCTTTACCCGGCGATGGAAGAGTTTCGGATCGACATTACGGTCGATCGCGGCTCGTTCGCCCGGACGATTAACGTGCCCCTGCAACCCTTCACGCTCATGGGCGCGACGACCCGGGCCGGGTTTCTGAGCGCCCCCTTGCGGGAACGGTTCGGCATCTTTCACCACTTCGAGTTCTACCCGGAGGCGGACCTGCTGGAAATCGCCATCCGTAGCGCCCGCCTGCTGAACGTGGCGGCCGATGAGACGGCCCTGGCCGAGATCGCCCGTCGCAGCCGCGGCACGCCGCGCATCGCCATCCGCCTCGTGCGGCGGGTCCGCGATTACGCCCAGGTCAAGGGCGACGGACGCATCACACCGCCCCTGGCGGCCGAGGCCCTCGCCATGGAGGCCGTCGACGAACAGGGACTCGACGAACTCGACCGCAAGGTCCTCCGGACACTCATCGACACGTACGGCGGCGGCCCGGCCGGCGTCGAGGCCATCGCCGCCACACTCAACGAGGAGGTCGACACCCTGGTCGACATGGTCGAGCCGTACCTCTTGAAGATCGGGTACGTAGCCCGCACGCGCCAGGGCCGGCTCGCCACACCCGCCGCCTACAAGCACCTGGGCCTGAAACCCCCCGCCTCGCGCGGTAAAGCGAAGAAGGGCCCGGCAGGGGAAGCCGACCTGTTCGATGGGGATGGGTCGTAGCCACTCTTGCAAGAACACCCCGATCGTGCGCGGCGGCCTTCCCAGGCCGCCGCGGAAGGCTATCCAGCGCCAAGGCGCGGTGGCCTGGGAAGGCCACCGCGCGGCATGGCCATAGGTCCTCGCGAAGTCAACAGAGTGGCCCGAGGGAAAGCGTTGGGCCAGGCCTTCACAGCCAGCGGGCGAACTCATCCACGGTCATGCGGGCGGCACGGATGAGCGCCCGTAGCGTTCCGGGCGCCAGTTCGCGGTGCTGTGGAACCGAGAGGCTGGCGATCTCGCCCTTCTTGAGCATGACGACGTGACTGCCCTTCTGCCGGTCCTTCCGCCACCCCGCCCGTTCCAACGCCCTCACGGCCTCGGCCCCCGAGATGACCGGAAGCCTGGCCATCAGACGTTGACCTCGACTTCGCGCGTCGCGACAGTCAGCGGCATGCCGGCCTCGGAGCGGGCCTCCAGGCAGGCCATAATCGCCTCTCGGACGTTGGCCAGGGCCTCGTCCTCGGTTTTGCCCTGCGACACACACCCGGGGATGGCGGGGCACTCGGCCACCACCATGCCCGTCTCATCACGTTCCAGCGTGACGATAAGTTTCATGACAGCCTCCTTGCGCCTCATTATGTCGGACCGGGCTCGGCCACGTCAAGGTGGCTCACCGTCGCCGGGCGAACGGCCGGTACAGCGGGTCGCCGATAAAGCACATCTGCCAGGAGATCTGCGGCTGGGCCATGAGGGCGGCCTCGCCCCAGGAGGCCCCGCGGACGAGGCGGTCGATGAGGATGTCGACGCGCGGCGTGCCGTTGAGGAACGGCTCGTACACGGCCCCGGCGGTCACGCACGCCCCGGCCACGAGCAGCGGCCCCACCCAGTTGGTCTTGGGGTCGCGGATGTTGGCCCCGCTGAAACTCTGGAGGTGATAGGCGATGGCCCCCCGGTTGAACCGGAACTCGGGCCTGGTCATCGGCCCGACGGCGGTCTCGGTGTACCAGCCGAGGTAGACGGCGGCGTCGGGCATGGGGTGGTTCAGCGGCAGGACCTCGGGCCGATCGTCGACCTCCGTCTCGAACCCGACGCGCTTCAGGATCTCGGCCGCCACCTGCAGCGCCTGGTCGCCCGACAGGTAGTTGCCCTTCGTCAGGCCGCGCGTGTCGACGTAGGCCCGGCCCTTCAGGCCGTGTTCCTCGGCCCAGACGGCGTCGTCGACCAGGCGGCGGGCGATCTCGGCCGTGGGCCCGTCGAGCCGCGACACCAGAATCATCTCCTCATCGAGCGGCGGCCCGAAGGGTCCGACGGCCCCGAAGTACGGGTTCGGCAGCCCGCCCACCAGGTTGTGCCGCCGGCCCGGCAACAGCACCAGTTCGCTGTCGACCGCGGCCGCACGCGACATGAACATCGTCTTGACGTCCTCGTAGCCGCTCACCTTGACGGGCACGCCGTAGACCGGCACGAGGTACTTGGGCCGGCGCTCGCCCAGTTGGAGTTGGACGGTGCCGTCGGGCAGCGCCACGTCGAAGCGGCCCTGCCAGCGTTCGAGGAACTCCGCCAGCGGCCGCCAGATGGTCTCGTCGAACTGCTCGCGGGTAACAACGTCGGCGGCGGGGGCCTTGACGACGCAGAGGTTCTCGGGCGGGATGCCTCGCGCCGCCATGTAATGGCGGGCCACCTCCAGGCCCTCGGGCACCGACTCGGACCCCAGGACGATCGTCCGGGCCGCCTCGGGATGGGCCGCAGCCGCCGCCGGCCCCGCCATCAGCAGGGCCGCCAGAACCGTGAACGTGACTTGCCGCATCGGCACTCCCAAGCGGTTGCAGCACGCCGGAAGACGGGTACCCGTAGGGGCACGACATGTCGTGCCCCTGGAAAAGCCGCGGGACCCGGCAACGCCTCGCGCGGCGGGTACGGGGACCCGCCGCGCGAGGTGTTGCTGCATCAGACCTTGAACCCGAACCCCGGGCCGCCGGGGCCGGCCACCTCGTCCAGAACGTGGTCCTCGACGAAGATGGGCGTATCGCCCGCCACCGCCAGCGCGATGGCGTCGGACGGGCGCGAATCGATCAGAATCTGGCTGCCGTTCCGCTCCACGACCAGGTTGGCGTAGAACGTATGGTCCTTCAGGTCGGTGACGATGATGCGGGCCAGCCGCCCGCCCATCGACTCGATGACCGACGCCAGCAGGTCGTGCGTCATGGGCCGCGGCAACACGTGACCCTTGAGGCGCCGGTCGATGGCGGCCGCCTCGAAGAACCCGATGACGATGGGGAACACCCGCTCGCCGTCCTTCTCCTTGAGGACGATGACCTGGTGGTCCTCGGTCTCGCTGATCATGATGCGGATGAGTTCGCACCGAATCTGCACGGGGCTGTCCTTACGTTGACTCGCTTGCGACATTCTACCGCGCATCCGGCCGCCGGGCAAACGGGGAAAATGCCGGGCGGCCTGGCCTGCCGTCGTTTAGCCGTCGCCGGTACGGCGACGGGAATGGCCGCCGGGCGTCCATCGCCACGACTCGCGGCCGTGCCGGCCGCGGCTAAACGACGGCACACGGCGACGGGTAAACGACGACGCTCCGTCGCGGCTCGGCGACGTCACCCCAGTTCGGCGGCGCGTTGGGCGAGGGCGGCGATGGCGGCGCGGGCGTCCTGGGCACGGGCACGCTCGCGGTCGACCACCTCGGGCGGCGCCTTGGCGGTGAAATTGGCGTTGGCCAGTTTCTTCTCGATGTTCTCGAGCAGCCGCCGCTTCTGGTCGATCTCTTTGGCCACGCGGGCCCGTTCCTGCTCGACCTTCTCCTTCGGGATGGGCACGTACACGGTGACGCCGCAGGCCGCCACGTAACTCGACGCGCACCGCTGGCCCTCGGCGGGCCGGCGGCCCACGTGGACCGCGGTCACGCCGGCCAGGCGGCCGTAGTCGGCAAAGGTGGAGGCAATCAGGTCCTCCTTGCCGCCGGGCTCCGGGAAGTAGGCCTCGACCTCGGAGGCCGACTGGTCGCTCTCGGCCTTGGCCCGGCGGACGCCGTCGATGAGTTCGCGACGCAGGCCGAACTCCTGCTCGGCCGCCTCGTCGACCAGGGCCTGGGTCGGCTCGGGCCACGCCGCCACAATCAGACGCTCAGACGCCGGCGCATCGGCCAGGCCCGTCAGGCCCCGGTCGCGGACCGTCGCGTTCAACCCTTCCCACGCCGCCTCGGTGATGTACGGCACGAACGGGTGCAGCATCCGAAGGGCGCGGTCGAGCACGAAGGCGAGCACCCGTTGCGGCACGCCGCGCGCGGTCGCGTCGGCCATGCGCGGCTTGACGGCCTCCAGGTACCAGTCGCACAGGTCGTGCCAGAAGAAGTCGTACAGGGCGGTGAGCGACGCCTGAAAGTGGTCCGCCTCGAGTTCGGCGGCGACCGTGCGGCCGACGTGCTCGGTGCGCGACAGGATCCACCGGTCCTCCAGGCGCATGGCCGAGGCGTCGAAGGCGGCGGCGTCGGCCCCGTCGAGGTTCATCAGGGCGAACCGGACGGCGTTCCAGAGCTTGTTGCAGAAGTTGCGGCCCATGTCGAACCTGGTGCTGGTGTTGCGGCCCGTCTCGGCGTCCTTCTCGACCGGCAGCCGCACGTCCTGCGTCTCGGTGGTCATCCACGCCAGCGTGAACCGCAGGGCATCCGTGCCGTGCGGGGCGATGATGTCGAGCGGGTCCAGGCCGTTGCCGAGGCTCTTTTTCATCGGGCGGCCCTGGCCGTCCTGAATCATGGCGTGGATGTAAACGTCGCTGAACGGCACCTCGCCCAGGTTGTAGAGGCCCATCATGACCATCCGGGCGACCCAGAGGGTGATGATCTCGCGGGCCGTCACGAGGACGTCGGTCGGGTAGAACGCCTTCAGGTCGGCCGTCTCGTCGGGCCAGCCGAGTGTCGAGAACGGCCACAGGGCGCTCGAGAACCAGGTGTCCAGGACGTCCGGGTCGCGCTGCCAGCCGGCGTCTTCGAGGCGCTTCTCCAGGACAGCGTTCTCGTCGCGAACGCCAAAATGCGTGCGGACCCAGCCGGGCTGGTCGGCGATGGCCTCGACCCGCAGGACGTACTCGCCGGCGCCGGCCAGGTACTCGCGAAGCGACCCGCCCACGGCGCGGTCCAGGGCGGCGCACACCTGGGCGTCGGGCCCGCGCTCGGGGGCCGGATCGGGGGCCACGTCGGCCGGTAGTTCCAGGTCCCGCGACCAGATGGGTATCTGGTGCCCCCACCACAGTTGCCGCGAGATGCACCAGTCGCGCTTCTGGCTCAGCCAGTCGAGGTACGTCCGCGCGTATCGGTCGGGGTGAAAGCGGACGCGGCCGTCGCGCACCGCCGCCATGGCCTGCTCGGCCAGGTCGGCCATGCGGACGAACCACTGCTCCGACAGGTACGGCTCGATGGGAGTCTTCGAGCGGTCCGAGTGGCCGATCTCGGTCTCGTACGGCTCGATCTTCTCCAGCAGGCCCTGGGCATCGAGGTCCTCGACGATCTTCTTTCGGGCCGCGAACCGGTCGAGCCCCTCGTACGGGCCGCCGCTCGAATTGATGCGACCGTCGGGCGCCAGGATGTTGATCATCTCCAGGCCGTGCCGCTGGCCCACCTCGTAGTCGTTCGGGTCGTGGGCGGGCGTCACCTTGACGCACCCGGAGCCGAACTTCGGGTCCACCAGCAGGCCGTCGGCAATGACCGGAATCTCGCGATCCACCAGCGGCAGGACGACCGTCTTGCCGACGAGTTCGGCGTACCGCTCGTCGCCCGGGTGGACGGCCACGGCCGTGTCGCCCAGCATCGTCTCGGGCCGGGTCGTCGCGCAGATCATGAACCGGCCCGGCTGCCCCTTGACGGGGTACCGGATGTGCCACATGTGCCCCTGGACCGTCTCGTGGTACACCTCGTCGTCGGCCACGGCGGTCTGGAGGTGCGTGTCCCAGTTCACCAGGCGCAGGCCCCGATAGATGAGCCCGTCGGCGAACATCCGGAAGAAGACCGTCCGGACGGCCTTCGCGCAGGTCTCGTCCAGGGTGAACCGCGTCCGCTGCCAGTCGCACGAGCATCCGATGCAGCGGAGTTGCTGAAGGATGATGTCGCCGCTGCGGCGTCGCCAGGCCCAGATGCGCCGCACCAGGTCGTCGCGGCCGACGTCGTGTCGGGTCTTCTTTTCCTCCTCAAAGAGGCGCCGCTCGACCACCGCCTGCGTCGCGATGCCCGCGTGGTCGGTGCCGGGCAGCCACAGGGTCTTGCGGCCCTGCATGCGGCGCCAACGCACCAGGATGTCCTGGAGGGTGTTGTTGAGCGCGTGCCCCAGATGCAGCCGGTCGGTGACGTTCGGCGGCGGAATGACGATGGTGAACGCCCGGCCCGGGCCGTCGGCCGCGGCGTGAAAGTGCCCGTCCTCTTCCCACAGCCGGTAGATGCGGTCCTCGACCGACGCCGGGTCGTACGTCTTGGGCAACGGCTCGGCGCCGGGTCCGGCGGCCGATGCGGGCACAGGGGTGTCGTTAGCCATGGTCGCGTTCCATGTCCTTGGTCAACTTGTACTCGATGCTGTCGACGAGCGCCTGCCAGGAGGCATCGATGATGTTCTCCGAGACGCCCACGGTGCCCCAGTGCTCCTGGCGGTCCCGCGACTCGATGACGACGCGGACGCCGGCGGCCGTGCCGGCGCCGGAGTTGATGACGCGCACCTTGTAGTCCGTCAGGCTCATCTCGGCCAGGTTCGGATACAGGCCGTGCAGGGCCTTGCGCAGGGCGGCGTCGAGGGCGTTGACGGGGCCATCGCCCTCAGCCACGGTGTGCTGCCACTGCTGGCCCACGCGCAGTTTGACGGTGGCCTCGGTCAGGGCGGCGCGGGCGTTGTCCTTCTTGATGACCACGTTGTAATGCTCCAGGTGGAAAAACGGCTTGGCCAGCCCCGCCAGCCGCCGGACCAGCAAGGCGAACGACGCCTCGGCCGCCTCAAACTGGTACCCCGCGTTCTCCAGGCGCTGGACCTCCTTGAGCACCTTCTTCTGAAGGTCGGCGTCGTCCTGGAACCGCGTGCCCGCCACCTTCGCCAGAATCGTGCCGCGACCCGACAACTCGCTCACCAGAATCCGCCGCGTGTTGCCCACCAGGGCCGGGTCGACGTGCTCGTACGCGCCGCGTTCGCGCGCCACCGCCGCCACGTGCATGCCGCCCTTGTGCGCGAACGAACTGGGGCCCACGTACGGCTGCCCCGGCAGCATCAGCATGTTGGCCACGTCGTAGACGAACCGCGACACGTCCGTCAGGTGGGCGAGGTTCGCGGGGCCGAGGCATTCCAGGCCCATCTTCAGTTCCAGGTCGGGCACCAGGGCGCAGAGGTCGGCGTTGCCGCACCGTTCGCCCAGGCCGTTGATGGTGCCCTGGACCTGGACGCACCCGGCGGCGACGGCGGCCAGCGAGTTCGCCACCGCCAGACCGCAATCGTTGTGGCAGTGGATGCCCAGCGCCCCGCCGACCTCCCGGGCCGCCGCCTCGACAGCCTCGGCGATCTCCGGTGGCAGGCGGCCGCCGTTGGTGTCGCACAGCACCAGCCAGTCGGCCCCGGCCTCTCGGGCCGCGCGCAGCACGGCCAGGGCGTAGGCGGCGTTCTCGCGGTGCCCGTCAAAATAGTGCTCGGCGTCGAAGAAGACGGTCCGCCCGGCGGCCTTCAGGTACGCCACCGAGTCGCGGACCATCGCGAGGTTCTCGTCCAAATCGGTCCGCAGGACCTTCGTCACCTGGAAGTCCCAGGCCTTGCCGACGATGGCGATGGCCGGCGTCCCGGCCGCCAGGAGGCCCCCC
>DATKZB010000155.1:0-14003 GCA_035528235.1 Phycisphaerae bacterium | reverse complement strand
TGCCGCCGCGCACCAGCGACCTGCCCCTCGTCTTCGTCTACGGGGGGCGTTCGTCCGACGCCCTGCTGCCCGGGTGGACGCGCAAGGCCGAGACGCGCCGCCTGGACGAGGCACGCACGCAGCACACGCTCACGTGGACGGACCCGGACACGGGCCTGGAGGTCCGGTGCGTGGCCGTGGAGTACGCGGACTTCCCCGCCGTGGAGTGGACCGCCACGTTCACGAACACCGGCGGGAAGGACACACCCCTCCTCGAGAACGTCCAGGGCCTGGACGCGGCCGTCGCGTGCCCGCCGGACGGGGCGTGCGTCCTCAGTCATTGGCGAGGCGACACGTGCAGCCCGGACCTTTACCAGCCGCTCGAGGCGACGCTAAAGCCGGGCGCGTCCCAGCGTTTCGCGCCGGCGGGGGGGCGCGGCACGAACGGGGCCTTCCCGTACTACCGCCTCGCGACGCCGGGCGGCGGGCTGCTCATCGCCGTCGGCTGGCCGGGACAGTGGGCGACGCAGTTCGCCCGCGACGCGGGGGGCGCGCTGCGCATCTCGGCGGGCCAGGAGAAGACGCACCTCGTGCTGCGGCCGGGCGAGCGAATCCGCGCGCCACTCATCGCCCTCGTGTTTCTGGAGGGCGACGACCCCGTCCGCGCCCAGAACGTCTGGCGGCGGTGGATGTGGGCCCACAACGTGCCGCGCACCGCCCAGGGGCGGCTGCCGGGGCCCATCCTCTTCGGCAACACCTCCCTCCAGTTCAACGAGATGATCAACGCCAACGAGGCGAACCAGAAGCAGTTCATCGACCGGTACGTCGATGAACGCATCGGCATCAATTTCTGGTGGATGGACGCCGGCTGGTATCCGTGCGACGGCCAATGGCCCAAGACGGGCACGTGGGAGCCCGACCTCAAGCGGTTCCCCGGCGGCCTGCGGGCCATCAGCGACCACGGCCACGCGCGCGGCGTCAACACGCTCGTCTGGTTCGAGCCGGAGCGGGTGGCGGGCGGCACGTGGATCTCCACGAACCACCCGGAGTGGCTCCTCGGCGGCACGCTGCTCAACCTGGGTAACCCCGACGCCCGCGCCTGGCTGACCGACCACGTGGACCGGACGCTGCGCGAGCAGGGCATCGACTTGTACCGCCAGGACTTCAACATGGACCCGCTGGGCTGCTGGCGGGGCGCCGACGCCCCCGACCGCCAGGGCATGGCGGAGAACCTGCACATCCAGGGCTACCTGGCCTACTGGGACGCCCTGCGCCAGCGGCACCCGAACTTGGGTCTCGACAGTTGCGCCTCCGGCGGACGCCGCAACGACCTCGAGACGATGCGCCGTGCCATCCCGCTGCACCCCACGGACTACAACTACGGCGACCTGCCCGCCAAGCAGGCGTACCATTACAGCCTGTGCCAGTGGATTCCCTGCTACGGCTCGAACACGGTTCCCGTCGGCACCGTGGACGCCTACGCCTTCCGCAGCGGCCATGCGTGCAACATCGTCCTGGGCTACGAGATGCGCAGCAAGGACCTGGACTACGCGTTATTGCGGCGTCTGGCGGACGAGTGGCGGAAGATCGTCGCGTGCTACCAGGGCGACTTCTACCCCCTGACGCCGTACAACCGCGACGAGAAGGCGTGGATCGCGTGGCAGTTCCACCGGGCGGACATGGGCGTTGTCGAGGCCTTCCGCCGCGCCAAGTGCGACGACGGCGCGAAGACCTTCCGCCTGGGCGGCCTGGACCCGGCCGCACGGTACGAGGTCACGGATTCCGACACGGGGCAGACCGCCGCCATCGCCGGCAAGACCTTGATGGACGAAGGCCTGAGCGTCGAGATCCGGGCCAAGCCCGGTGCCGCCACGGTCATCTACCGGCGTCTGGACGCCGCGAGCCGTCAGCCGTGACGCATCCGGCCGGCGTCCGGCAGGCGTTAGGGCTGTCCCTGCCGAAAACGCCGTCCTCGGTGATCTTACGGCAACTCCTTCCGGCAGGTCGGTTGAACCCATGGTCTCCGAACATGCCCACCAGGTTGCCTGAACCATCACAACCCAGGGCCGGATGGAGTTCTCAGTACGGACAGGGGCGGTGTGCGGGCGCGGCGGCGGTCAGCGGGTGACGGCTCGCCAGCCTTCGGCCAGGTCTTCGAGGCAATCGAGCACGTCCTGGATGCGGTGCGGGTCGCTGTGGATGTTGGCCTGGCCGAGGTGCCGCTGCATGAAATGGTAGAGTGTGCGGAGGTTCTGTGCCACCTCTCCCCCGGCGTCGAGGTTAAGGCTGGCATCGAGTTCGTCGAGGATGGCGAGGGCCTTGTTGATGTACTGTCCCTTGGCGCCGAGGTTGCCGGCCTCGATCTGGCGTTGGGCCAGTTTGAGGAACTTGATGGCCCCCTCGTACAGCAGGACGACGAGCCGCCCCCGGGTCTGGGTCGAAACGGCGGTCTCCTGGTAGGCGGCAATTCGATGGTCCATCACCCGAGTCCTTCTAGGCCGACGTGCCGGCGCCGAGGGCCATGCGTTGGGCCTCCAGCATCGTCAGGGCCTGTTCGAGCCGTGCGAACTGGGTCCGCAGGCGCAATTCCATCCGTGAAAGACGGTATTCCTGGCGTTCGATGTTCTTCTGCAGGCCGCTGATGGCGTTCTCGCACCGCTTCTCGGCCAGGGCGATGGTGCCGTCGGTGGAGGCGAGCAGGTTGTCGAGGGTGTCGAAGAGACGGCCGCCGATGCCCTGGCGGATGCGAACCTCGGCCTCGACCGTGCCCGAGCCGTCGTAGGCGGCGGTGACGCGGAGCCCGCCTTCGGGGTACCCGTCGGCGCCGATGATGAGGTTGCCCTCGACGACGGCATCGCGCCAGGCGCCGTCGCCTTCGGTGGCCAGTTTGACCTGGGCCGAGACCAGGACCCCCGCCGCGAGGACGGCCCGGACGGCGTAGGTGCCCGGGGTGGTCGCCGTGGTGGCGCCGTAGTACTGGAGGTTCGCCGAATCGGAGGCGCCGGTACGGTCGGCACCCAGCAGGTTCAGCACGCCCAGGTAGTCGTCGGTCAGGGCCTCGTCGAGCGTGTCCTCGTCCAGTCCGAGTTGGCCGTAGCGGTCGATGCTCAGGCCGACCCGACCGGCCAGGGTGTAGGCGTCGGTGCCCGCAAGGAACCCGACGGCCTTCTCGATGATCGGCAGGCGGAGTTGCTGCCGGACGTGCCGGATGGTGTACTCGCCCGACAGGACGCCGCCCGACGCCGTCGTCTGGTCGTAGGCGGTCTGCTGCTTCATAAGGTCCACGGCATCGTTGTAGGCGTCGACAAGGGCCGCCAGTTTGGTCTTCAGGCCCTCGGTGTCGCGGGTCAGGCTGACCTGGGCGGTGCCCGCGGCGTGCAGCCGCAGGGTGATGCCCGCCAGGATGTCGTCGATGGTGTTGCTGTCGCGCTCGATCCAGGCGCCGGCGGGGTACCCGTCGACCCGCACGCGGCTGCTGCGGGCGGTCTGCGACTCGGTGAAGGTGGCCTGGCGAAAATCGACGGTGTCGCCCGTGCCGTCGAGGGTCGTCTGGGCGTCGTTGACGGCAATGGCGTAGTCGGCGCCCGTTTGGTCGCCGCCCAGGACCAGGTGGTAGACCTGGTCGCCGCCGGCGTCGTACTCCAGGACGCTGGCCCTGACGCCGGGGTTGCCGGCGTCGTTGTTGATGAGGCTGGCCAGGCCCTGGAGGGTGGTCTGGTCCGAGGTTTGGATCGTCCGGGTCTGGCCGTTGTAGGTGTACGAGAAGGCGCCGACGCCGACGAGGGTGTCGGCGACGGCCAGGCCGGCGTGGACCTCGCGTTCGGCGGCGGCCAGTTGGTCGACGACGATTTCGTGCGTGCCCTCGGTGGCGCCGGACGCCACCTGGGCCGTCACGGTGTCGTCGTTGCTGCACTGGACGGCGTAGGCCCGCAGATCGGAGGAGTCGTGGATGGCGTCGGCGGCCGTCCTGAGGGCCTCGAGGGAGACCTGGAGGGCCGAGAACGCGTCGGCCTTGCTCTGCCAGCGGGCCTGTCGCTGCTGAAGGAGTTCGACCGGCCGGCTCGAGGCCGCCACGAGTTGCTGAATGAGGAGCGAGGTGTCGATGCCGGTCTGCAGCCCTGACAGAGAGATGGCGGACACGGTGCACCTCCCGGCGAGTCCTGGGTCCAAGGTCCCGCGGAGGCGGCCCCGTTACGCTTCAAGGCAGCGAAGGCGAGGGGCCGCCTCCCCGGATGTGTCAGGTTTACCGCAACAGCGTGAGGGCCATCTGCGGCATGGCGTTGGCCTGGGCGAGCATGGCGACGCCCGCCTGGGTCAGCACTTGGTTGCGGGTCATGGCGGTCATCTCGGTGGCCATGTCGACGTCGGAGATCCGCGACTCGGCCACCACCAGGTTCTCGGTCTGGATGCCCAGCACCGAGATCGTGTGTTCGAGGCGGTTCATGGTGTACCCGAGGGACGCGCGGTTGCCGGCGTTGGCTACGATGGCCAGGTCGAGCGCCGCCAGCGAGGCCTGGGCGGTCGTCGTGTCGGTGATGGTCATGCCGACAACGTTGAGGCCATCGGCCGCACTGGTCGCATTCACCAACGTGACGTCGATGGCGTCGTCAGCGGTGTTGCTGGTGCCAAAGTGGATGTGGACGGTGGCGGTGGCATCGTCGATGAGGCTGATGCCGTTGAACTTGGTGGCGGCGGCGATTCGATCGATCTCGAGCATCATGGCCTGGAACTCGTCGTCCATGATGGCGAGCTGCGCGGTCGAGTACGACTCGGTTGCCGCCTGTTCGGCCAGTTCCTTCATTCGGATGAGCACTTCGTCCACGACCTCCAGGGCACCTTCAGCCGTCTGCAACAGGCTGATGCCGTCCTGGGCATTCCGGGAGCCCTGCCTCAGGACAGCGATGTCGGCGCGCATCACGTCACGGACGGCCAAGCCTGCCGCGTCGTCCGCTGCGCCGTTGATGCGCAGGCCGGATGACAGCCGCTGGACAGACTGGGCCAGTGCATCGTACGACTTGCCCACGCTCCGGGCCGCACCCTCCGCCATGAGATTGTTCTTGATCGCCAGCATGTCCCATTCTCCCTGTAAAAGAGGCCTGATCCTTCTGTGCAGGCCCCGCTGGCCCGCACCGTTGACCCAAAGGTTGGCTGCCGCGAGACGACGAATCTATAGTAGCCGCAACGCATCGTTTCCCCATCCGCGAGGTTCAGAGTTCATTGTCGTGGAGGTCCACGACAACTTAAGCACTTTACCTAAATTGACATTCCGAGGTCCCGCCGCACGAACGCGCCATGTTGAACTGCTGTGGCCGTGCGGGTATAAGTTATTGCAGGCAAATGAGATACGATCGGAATCGGGTCGGCGGCGGACCCGCCAACGGGATGAGCAGGAGGTGGTGCGCAAAAGAATGGCCCACACGGTGTGGGCCATATCTTGGGAGTGCCAGCGTCATCAAATACCAGATAAAGCGGTTTGCACCCCCATGCTAAATGCCATGCTCCAGAAGCCCCTCGGCGGTTCGCCTGGCGCTCTCCGGTGTATCCAACTCGCCCGAGACAAGGAGACGCCTGGCCTGTGCCACGGCGTCCTGGCGGATTTCGGGTGCCTCGGCCGCCCGGCGAATGGTGGGCTCGAGCGAGGCCGACGCCGCTTCGCTCTGCTCGGCGGCCTTCTCGCCGGCCGGTGCAACCTGGTCGGCCTTGGCCAAGTTCCTGCTGCCCTCGCGGATGCTGACTGGGTCAAACCCGTGGGTTGGTTCGATCTGCATGGCTTATGCTCTCCGCTTCCGTATTTCTCCCAATCTCATTTTCCGCTGGCGCCGAGAAAACTTTAGCCAAAATCTCCGGCGGCCGTGGAATTATTTCCGCCGCCGCCTCACCGGCCGGGCGGACCGGCCAGGCCGGCCTACCGGGCCGGGGTACGGTCGGGCAGTGTTTCCGCCACCTCCTGGGCCACGAACCCCTGAAAGGCGCGCGAACTGACCAGGGCGACGCGCCACTCGAGCGGGTTGTCGCCGGTGTCCTGACAACGGTCGAAGAACGCCTCGATACGGCGTTGCGTCTGGCGGTTGCCGGAGTCCCAGGTGTGGTCGACCGCCCAGAGGAGTTGCCCGCCCCTGAGGTCGACCAGGCGCAGATAAAGGCCCGTCCCCATGTGTGGATACGGTTGGAAACTGTTGACGGCGCCGATGAGGACGGCGTCGCAGCCGAAGGCCCGGCGCATCTCGGCCAGTTCCTTCAGCGAGAAGGCCCGGTTCCCCGCCCGGCCCCACGTGGAGGGGGCCTCGGTCGACGAGGGCGCCACCTCCAGGCGGAAGACCTGCCTGGCCTGGATGGTCTGGACGAGGTCGTCCGCCAGACCCTTCTCGATGTCGGGGTAGTCGGTGTTGTTGACCAGGGGGAGGAACACGACGCGGTTGACGGTGACGATGCCGCCGGACGGGTCCAGGTAGTGGGCCACGGCGGGGGGCGTTTTGTGTGCCGCACACCCGGCCACCTGGGCTGCCGCCAGGGCCAGCAGGGCGAGCGTCCAATGCTTACGCCTACAACGCCACTTGTCGCGCGGCGGCCTTCCCAGGCCGCCGCGATCGGGCCTGAAGAGTGTTCCTGGCGGCCTAGGAAGGCCGCCAGGCGGGATGAAGTAGCGAAATGGCGTTGTAGGATTACGGCGTGGGTGGAGTGGCTGCACGGTCGGGTTCCTTTGGCGTGGCCTTCTTGGGTTCGCTGTCGGCGACCGTCTCGGTCGAGGGGGCCGTCTCGGTCGAGGGTGCCGTGGGCGTTGCGGAGGCGGTCCGCGGCACTTCGCCGCCGAGTAGTTTCAGGACCTTGCCGAGGGCCTCGAGTTCGCTCAGATGGGCCCGGCGCATCTCGTCGCGGTACCCGAGGACGTCGGTCCGCCAGCGGTCGTTCTCGCGTCGGACCTCGATCAGCAGCGAGTTGGCCTCCTGGAGTTCGCGTTGGGTCTTGGCCAGGTCGGTCTTGATGGTGTCGACCTGCTGCTGGAAGGCGCGGTTCTCGTCGGCGAGTTTGCGGTTTCTCTGCTGTTCCTGGGTGAGATCCTCCAGCACGCGGGCGCACTTCTCGGACCAGACCAGGGCGCTCTCGACGGCAGGGGGCGTTTCCGGCCGGGGTTCCTGCACCACCGCCACCTTCGACAGGTAGCCGGGGCCGGGCCGGGCCGGCTCGGGTTCCGGGGCGGCGCGGGGGTTCCAGCCCTGCTGACAGCCGCCGAGAACCGTCACAAGGGCCACCATCAACATCGCGACGGATCGCATGATCAGACCTCCTCCTTGGGCGAATGGGAGCCTGGCTCCCGAGTATCGGTGGTCCCCGTGCCGGACGCTACGTCCGGCGGCGGGGCCTGCCATTGACATTCCACGTAGATGACGCGGCCGCACGCGCACCGCACCTCCAGGGCCGCCCGGTCGGCGTGCCGCTCGATGATGCGGACCTGCGCCGCGCCCGCCGCCGGACCGGAGGCGACCTGGAGGCGCCGAGGCGGCGCCGGCCTGACGCGGCCCTTCTTCACGATTCCGGTTGTCGCGCCTGTCACGGGTGTTGCTCCTCATCTTACAGCGCCACTTCGCCACTTCCTCGCACCTGGCGGCCTTCCTGGGCCGCCAGAAACATGCGTCAGGCCCGATCGCGGCGGCCTGGGACGGCCGCCGCGCGACACGTGTCGCTGTAGGGCTCGCGATGGTCCTGGGTCGTGGTCACGCCAGGGCATCCAGCACGTGCGGGTCGCCCCCGTCGGGCGGCGCCGTGGCGTCGTCGTCGCGCTCGGCCGGGGCGGGCTTGTTCGGCCCGTCGTGGTCGCGGCCGCCGCGGGCCGAGGGGCGCCGCTTCTTCGAGTTCTGCGGGCGACGGTTAAGCATCTGCTTGTCCTGGTGGGGAAGCGGCGCCAGACTGGTGACTTCGTGCGGGCCGTCGGGTCCGCCCACCGTGTAGTCGGGAGGGGTCATGGGGCGCTCCTCAATTTCATGGACAACTTGAACAGGGCGCTGGCGTGCACCTGGCTAACGCGCGATTCGGTGATGTCCAGAACCTGGGCGACCTCTTTCATGGTCAGGTCCTGCTCGTAGTAGAGGATGAGGATCCTGCGGTCGCGTTTGGGCAGTTCCTGGAGGGCCAGCGTCAGCCGGTCGACCATCTCGTGGCGCTGGGCCTCGCCCTCGGGAGACGGCGTGGTGTCGGCCGGCAGGAGGTTGCCCAGGGCGGGTTCCTCGTCGCTGAGACCGTGGATGGAAAGGAAGTGCTGTCGCCGAGCGTCTTCGAGCGCGCCGTAATACTTGGGTAGCGAGATGCCGACCCGTGCGGCCAGTTGCTCGTCGGTGGGCGGCTGGGCGGCGGCGGCCAGGTGGGTCTCGTAGGCGAGGCGGATCTGACGCACGAGGCGATGCGTGGCCGTCGAGGCCAGCGACCGGTTCCGCAACTCGTCGATGACGGCCCCGCGGACCCGGATGTACGCGTAGGTCTTGAATGTGGCGTGCTTGGAGACGTCGTAGGCGCGGGCCGCCTTCACCAGGCCCACCGTGCCGGCCGAAATCAGGTCATCGTCGTCCCTGGGCCTGCGCAGGTGGGCCGTCACCTTCTGGACGACGTGTCGGACCAGCGGCAGGTACTCGACGATCCACTGGTCCTCCTTGGCCCGGCGCGACTGCTGGGCGTAGGCCTGGCGGGCCTTGGCCTGAAGGGCCGTGGCCGGCGTGTCGAGGTCGTCTCGTGTGTCGGTTTCCACCGGTGGTGTCCTCATTCTCTACGCCGCGAGGAGGCGCCCCGCTGCAGTATGTCGGCGCCTACCGAAGCCAACACCCATCCCGCCACCCTCGTCAGCAGGTACAGGACCACGGCGCCGGCCAGCGCCCGCAGGCTGCACGCCGCGGGCGGCACGCCGCGGGCCGTCCCGACGGCGGCCAGGACCAGCAACCCCACGACGGCCACTTGGACGGCTGTACGTTTCACCGTTGTCCTCTTGCTTGCTCGTGATTCAGTTCACTTGAGCATCAGGTTGCGGCCATGGCCGGCGCGGGCACGGCCGCCTGCCTTGGGTTCTGTGGGTTCTGCTCGCCGGACGGCATCGTGACCGTGGCGACGGACTCGACCTGGGTACCGGGCGTCACCTCGTCGTAGGAGAGGACGGGCAGTTGCGGCAGTTGCCGCGACAGCAGCGCCGCCAGGTGCGGCCGCAGCCGGTAGTCGACCAGCAGCACGGTCCTGTCGTGGCCATCGTTCATGGCGTTCTGCCAGGCCTGGCGGATGCGGCGCGAGAGTTCCAGGGCCCGGTCCGGCGCCAGGGCGAGCGACTCGGTCTGGCCTTCCTGGGCGAGCGCCCCGCGGAGTTCGTATTCCAGGGTCGGTTCCAGCGCGATGACGGTGAGGCGGCCGGTCGTGTCGGCGTGTTGAGCGGTGATGGCGCGGACGAGCGTCTTGCGGACCAGTTCGGTCAGCACGGCCGGGTCCTTGGTCCGCTGGGCGTGGTCGCCGAAGGCCTCGACGATCTGGGGCAGGTTGCGGATCGGGATGGCGTCGCGCAGCAGGTTCTGGAGCACGTGATGCAGGAGGCCGATGGCGGCGCTGTCGCCCAGCGCCCCGCCGACCAGGGCCGGCTGCTTCTCGCGCAGGCGGTCGACAAGCGTCTGGGCGTCGTCGCGCGACAGAATCTCGTGGGCGTGGCGGCGGAGCACCTCCGAGAGGTGCGTTGCCAGGACCGACTCCGGGTCCACCACGGTGTAGCCGGCCAGTTCGGCCTCTTCCTTCTGGTCGGGCGCGACCCAGATGGCCGGCAGGTCGAAGACGGGTTCGCGCGTGGCTTGGCCCGCGACGGGTTTCTGCACGGTGCCGGGGTCCATGGCCAGGTACCGGTCGGGTTCCAGCCGTCCGGTGGCAACGGTGTGCCCGTGGAGGCGGATCTCGTAGGCGTTGGGTTCCAGGGCCACGTTGTCGCGCAGGCGGATCAGGGGCAGGATGATGCCGTACTCGCTCGCGAACCGGCGCCGCAGGGGGCCGATGCGGTGGAAGACGCTGTCCTTGCGCCGCGGGTCCACCGTCTTGACCAGGCGCGGGCCCACGAAGATGGCCACGCGGTCGACGTCGAGCAACTCCTCGACCCGCGTCTGGTCGGGTTCGGTTTCGGCGGCGGGTTCGGGCTTGGCGGCGGCCCGTTTCTCGATGCGGCTGAGCGTCCTGGCCAGGACGCCGGCCCCCAGCGCCAGCACGATGAACGGCGCCTTGGGAAACCCCGGGACGAAGACCATGGCCCCCAGCAGGCAGGCGGCGATGGCCACCGGCCGGCTGCGGGCCAGCATCTGCCGGACCAGGGCCTGGCTCAGGTTTTCCTTGGTCGAGGCCTTCGAGATCAGAAAGCCCGCGCTGGTCGAGATGATCAGGGCCGGTATCTGGCTCACCAGGCCGTCGCCGATGGCCAGGATGGAGTACGTCTCGACGCTCCGGCCGATCGAGAGGCCGTCGAAGAAGCCGACCGCGATGCCGCCGACCAGGTTGATGGCCGTGATGATGAGGCTGGCGATGGCGTCGCCGCGGATGAACTTGCTGGCGCCGTCCATGGCGCCGTAGAACTCGCTCTCGCGGGCGATCTTCTCGCGTCGCTGGCGGGCCTCGTCCTCGCCGACGAGTCCGGCGTTGAGGTCGGCGTCGATGGCCATCTGTTTGCCGGGCATGGCATCGAGGTTGAACCGTGCCGCCACTTCGCTGATCCGCTCGGCCCCCTTCGTGATGACGACGAACTGGACGATCACCAGGATCAGGAAGACCACCAGCCCCACCTCCAGGCTGCCACCCGCAACCACGTGGCCGAACGTCTGGATGATGTCCCCCGCGTCGGCCTGGGTCAGGATGAGCCGCGTCGAGGCCACGTTCAGCGCCAGCCGAAACAGCGTGACGAACAACAGCAGCGACGGAAACGCCGACAACTCGATCGACTCGTTCGTCGACAGGACCGTGACCATGGTCGCGATGGCGATGGCGATGCTGCACGCGAGCATGACGTCGAGCACCAGCGTGGGCAGCGGCACGAGCAGCGTGGCCAGGATCATCGCCAGCCCCGCCGCGAACAGGATGTCGTTGTGGGCGCACAGCCGCTTCAGGCCCGCCGAGGCGGGGTCGAGCGCGGTAGGGCCGGGTTGATTTTTGGCGGCGCTCATCGGCGGTCACGGGTTACGGGGTTCGCGTGTCCTTGTTGGCGCAGGCGGTAGATCATGGCCATCACCTCGGCCACCGCCACGTAGAGCGGCTCGGGAACCACGTCGCCCGCCTCGCAGGTGCCGTAGATGGCCCGGGCCAGTTCCGGGCGGTAGATGATCGGGACCTGGTGGGTCCGCGCGATCTCCTTGATCCGCTCGCACATCAGGTCCGCCCCCTTGGCGACGACCTGCGGGGCGTGCATGACCACGGCGTCGTACTTCAGGGCCACGGCCACGTGCGTCGGGTTGGTGACGACCACGTCGGCCGTCGGCACGGCCTGGAGCATGCGCCGGCGGACCATCTCGAACTGGACGGCGCGGATGCGGTGGCGGACCTCGGGCGAGACCTCGTGCTGGCGCCGCTCTTCCTTGATCTCCTGCCGCGTCATCCGCATGTCGCGCCGGAACTGCCATCGCTGGTACAGGGCATCGAGGACCGCGATGGCCAGCAGGGCCACGGCGATCCGCGCCACGACGCCGAAGACGCAGCTCAGGATCGTCCGGAACCCCTCCAGCGGCGACGCCCACGTCAGGGCCAGGCACAGGCCCAGTTTGTCCTGGAAGTACAGGACGACGATGACGCCGATAACGGTCACCTTGGCCGCCGACGCCACCAGGTTCATGACCGACCGCGCCGAGATCAGGTTCTTGAGGCCGTTGACCGGGTTGATGCGGGTGGGGTTGAAGCGAATCGCCTTGGGCGCCACCGTCCAGCCGCTGATCAGCACGCCGCTGAAGACCGCGGCCACGCTCATGGCCACCATGAACGGCGCCAGCGCCAGCAGCGTCTGCGCCAACTTGGCCTCCAGCAGGCGCGTCACCGACTCGGCGTCGAACCGCCAGGCCGGGTCGAAGGTGCACCCGTCCCTCACCTGGCCCGAAAACCAGTCCCACAGGGCCGAGGCCGACAGGCACGTCACCACTAGGAGCATGGCCAGGGCGATGGCGGCGTACATCTCCTGGCTCTGGGGAACCTGGCCCTCTTCCCGGGCCTTGCGGAGGCGTTCGGGGGTCGGGGGTTCGGTCCGTTCGGTTGCCGGTTGATCGGCCATGGGTCCGCTTACCGTCCTACGTGACCAGGAACTGGCTCAACCACTCTCCGAAGAGGCGCGTAAACCCGCCCAGGAGCGGCACAATGGCGGCGGCCATGAAGAGGCCGAGGCCGACCCGCAGCGGCAGGCTCTCGAACAGGATGTTCATCTCGGGCAGGATGCGGGCCAAGATGGCCAGCACCACCGCCAGCACCAGGAACGCCGCCAGCAGGGGCGCGGCCAGTTGGAGCGCGAAGGTCAGCATGAGGACGCCCGCTTCCACGATTGCCTGGGCCATCACGCCCGCCGCCGGCGGCTCGCCCATCGGGAAGGCCGCGTAACTGCTCACCATGAGCCTCAGCAGAAGGTGATGGCCGCCCGCCGCCAGGAACACCACCGAGAAGCACATCTCGAGCAGCACGGCCAGGGGGTCGGCCTCCTCGCCCGTCATCGGATCGATGATCTGGGCCATCGACATGCCCATCTGCTGGCCGGCGACGAGCCCCGCCTGGCGGACCGCCGAGAAGACGATGGCCACCGCCAGCCCCAGCCCGAGCCCCGTGAGAATCTCCTGGACCAGCACCAGCGCCGTGACCACCCAGTCGGCGCCGGCCACGGGGGCCGGCGGAATCACCGACGCCATGATCAGGCTCACCGCCAGGGCGATGCCCACCCGCAGGCGAAGCGGAACGCTCCGCGAACCGAAAATCGGCAGCACGGCCATGAACCCCGATACCCGGGCCAGCACCAGCACGAACGCCGTGACCACGTTGCCGGCTGCATCCACGGTCAGTGCCCCATCATCTGAAGGTACTCGAAAACCTCGTGCGTGAAGTCCAGCGTGATGCGCAGGGCCCACCCGGCGCTCAAGAGGACCGTCACCGCCACGCCGGCCAGTTTCATGACCATGCCCAGGGTCATGTCGCGCACCGACGTGACGGCCTGGATCATGGCCGTCGCGATGCCGATGACCACCGTGACCGCCAGCACCGGCGCCGCAACGAGCAGGGCCGTCTCCAGCGCCCGCCGGCCCAGGTAGAGAATGAGATCGCCGTCCATGGCGTCGCACCTACGTGAAACTGGTTACCAGGTTCTGTGCCAGCAGCGCCCACCCGTCCACGAGGACGAACAGGATGATCTTCAGCGGCAGGCTGACGATGACGGGCGGCAGCATCATCATGCCCGCGCTCAGCAGGATGCCCGCCACCACCAGGTCGATCAGCAGAAACGGGATGAACAGCAGGCACCCCATCTGGAACGCCGTCCGGAACTCGCTGATGGCGAACGCCGGTATCGCCACGTGCAGCGGGACGTCGGCCGGTTTCTCGGCCGTCACCCGGGCCATGTCGATGAACATCGCCAGGTCGCTCTCGCGCGTCTGGCGGATCATGAAATCCTTGACGAGGTCCGTGCCGCGGTCCGTCGCCGCCCGGAACGAGAGCCGGTCGGCCAGGTACGGTTCGACGGCCTCGGCGTTGATGCGGCTGAAGGTCGGCGCCATCGTAAAGAGCGTCAGGAACAGCGCCAGGCCGACGATGGCGATCGTGGGCGGAATGTTCTGGGTCGTCAGCGCCCGACGCACGAACGACAGCACGATCACGATCCGCGTAAAACTGGTCATCATCACCAGGGCCGACGGCAACAGCGCCAAGCCGGTGAACACGACGGCCAGCCGGATCGGCGCCGACCACTCGCGGGAGCTCGCGTCGGCCGAGGTCGCCTTGTTGACGGCGTCGACCAGGTCGGCCAGTTCGGGGAGCGAGGTGCCGGCCGCGACGTCTCCGGCGGCCGCTTG
>DATKZB010000154.1:0-4958 GCA_035528235.1 Phycisphaerae bacterium | reverse complement strand
GGCCGCCGCGCACGGTGTCGATGAGTTGACAAAGTAGCGTCAGGCGTCGGCCGGTTCTTCCGCCTCGCCGAAGACCTCGGCCTCGAAGCGATGGACCGTCACCTCCGGCGACCGCCAGGCGTCGGGCGAGATGCCGGCCTTGCCGGCGGCGCAGTGCGACAGGAACTCTTCCAGCGACCAGCCGGTCTCGGTGGCGACCTGTGGCAGGAAACACCCGGAGCCGTACGGGCTGTCGATCCGGATGCCGTGGCGTCCGAGTTCGATGTCCCTCAGCGGGTCGCCGACCTTCTCGAGCGGCGAGAGGGCCGAGATCTCGATGTCGATCCGGTCCAGTTCGCCCACCGTCACGGGGTTGCCGAGGAACCGCGGGTCGCGCGTGGCGGCGGCGGCCATCTCCTGGACGGTCCGGTAGAGCGGGTCGCGCGAGGCAAACGTGCCGATGCAACCGCGGAGGCGCCCCCGGTTCTTCATCGTGACGAACGCGCCGCACGGCGCCCGCAGGGCGGGGCTCTCGACCGTGACGAGAGGCGCGGCCTCGCCGGTGACGGCGGCGCGGATCGTCTCGCGCGCGATGCGGAGCAGCATCTTTCTGTCGCTATCCGCAAGCATGGCCGTCCCCCTAATCCTACAACGCCACTTGTTGCGGCGCAATGAACGCAACCTCTTGCATTAACGAAACTTACGCGCCGTAGCGCGGGGGTTTATCCCCCGCGCAGGATCCCGCGGGGGATAAACCCCCGCGCTACAGCCTGATGGCAGTCCACGGTTGAATTCCCAAGCGGCTGCTCTGTGGCCACGTGGCGTTGTAGTGCTAACCCCTCATGATCTTCACGAGCACGAACACGCCGATGACGAGCAGCATGAACAGGATGGTGGCCAGGTTGAAGTACTTGTCGATGAACCGCTTGGCCCTTGCGCCGAAGGCGTACACCAGGCCGGCCACCGCGAAGAACCGCATTGACCGGAAGATGACCGAGGCCACCAGGAACTGCCAGATGGCGATCTCGGCAAACCCGGCCACCCACGAGAACACCATGTACGGGACCGGCGTCAGGGCCGCGATGGCGACCGCCCAGAATCCGTAGTCGCGGAAGATGTCGAGGGCCTGGCCGGCCTTCTCGCCCAGGCCGACGAACGCCATGGCGCCCGTCACGCGGTCGGGCCCGATGGCCAGGCCGAGCAGCATGGCGGTCGTCCCGCCCAGAACACTCGCCCCGGTGCAGAGGGTCGCCCAGAAGAAACTCCGTTTCGGTTTGCCCAGGCACAGGGCCACGAGCAGGACGTCGGCCGGCACGGGAAAGAAGATGGCCTCCGTGAAGGCCAGCGCCGCCATGGCCTTGGCCGCATGCCGCGTCTCGGCCCATCCCAGGACCCACTCGTACAGCCGTCGGACCGGCCGCAGCAGCCGGGCCAGGGCGTGGGCCTGGACTTCCTCCCGGATGATCTCGTCGGTGACGCCCGTCGGGGCGCCGCGATCAGTGTCTTCTGGCAAGGGGTACGTCCTTTGGTGCCGGCCGGCCTGCCGCAGCACGGTTCGCCTGGCGGCACGCGGGTCTGGCGGTGCGCGGACGAGTCTAAGCGGCCGCAGGCACACCGGCAAGGCAATTTGCCATCCGCATTGACTTAGCCGAGTGGGGGTGCCTATGATGAAAGGTGGACAGACGTTCGCTGAAGTCGGCGTATGGCGACAGCAGGTTGCGGCTCCGAATCCGACGAGGGCGGCCCGTGCTTGAGATTACACCATCGGCTGAGGGCTTGACGGTCGAAGCGCCCGCCAAGGTCAATCTGACGCTTCGCGTACTTGGCACACGCGACGACGGCTACCACGACCTCGAGAGCGTGGTGGCCGCCGTCTCGCTGTTCGACACGCTCCTGTTGCAGCCGGCCGGCGAGGTTAGCCTGGTGTGTCGCGGCGGCGACGTGCCCGATGGCGAGGACAACCTCGTCATGATGGCCGCGCGGGCCCTGGCCGCCGAGTGCGGCGTGCGGCGTGGCGCGCGGATCGAACTGGAGAAGCGCATTCCCGCGGGTCGCGGTTTCGGCGGCGGGTCGAGCGATGCGGCCGCCACGCTCATCGGCCTGAACGCGCTGTGGGGTTGCGGTCTGGGCCGGGAGGACCTGGCCCGCCTGGGCGCGACGGTGGGCAGCGACGTGCCGTTGTTCTTCGCCCTGCCGGTTGCCGTCGTGCGCGGGCGGGGCGAGCGGGTCGAGTCGGTCGCGGCCTCGCCGCCCTGGTGGGTGGTTCTGGCGTGGCCCGACTTCGGCCTCTCAACGGCCGAGGTCTACGCGGCCTACGACCGGCTGGGCGTGCCGGGGGGGAACCGCCCGGCGGCCACGGCGATTTTGCCCCGCTTGGCGGGGCCGTCCGGGGGGGCGCGTCCCTTTCTCATGAATGATTTGGAGGCTGCGGCCGATAGTATTAGAGGTGGCCGGATGGACGTACGGGCATGCCTGGAAGGGGCCGGCGGTGTGTCGGTCGGCATGACCGGCAGTGGATCAGCCTATTTTGCGCTCGCCGACACCGGGGCCGAGGCGCGCCGTCTGGCCCAGGCCGCCCGGGCCGCGGGCACCCATGTGCACGTGGCGAGGCTACTCGTGGATGGGCAGGAGCAACGGGAGACACCGTCATGAAAGTGACCAACATCAGCATCAAGTTATCACCCCAGAGTGCCGACCGGCTGAAGGCGTTCTGCACCATGACGCTGGACGGCGAGTTTGTCGTGCGCGACCTGAAGATCATCGACGGAACGAACGGCCTGTTCGTCGCGATGCCCTCCAGGAAACTGACGGACCATTGTCCGAAGTGCGGCGGCAAGAACCACCTCCGCGCCAAGTTCTGCAACGATTGTGGCGCGAGGCTACCGGAGAACCGCGTCTCGGACGAGGACATCCAGGGCAAACTCCACGCCGACATCGCGCACCCCATCAACTCCGAGTGCCGCAACCGTCTTCAGAACGTCATCCTTGAAGCCTTCCGCGAGGAAGCGGGCAGGGCCGGACGCGGCGAGGGCGACATGACCGCCGCCGCCGACCCGGCTCCCGCCGACCCGGATGCCGCCGACGCCGACGGGGCCGGCGAATCCGACGTGGCCGAACCACCGGCGCCCGAACCCCCGGCCGACGAGAAACCCGACGAGGGCGGCAAGGGCCACATCTTCGGTGAAGGTATTCTGTGACAGCCGGCCGGGATCGTGCTGGACTTGCGGCCGAGTGCAGGCTATAGTATGGATGTTGTTCCTGCCCGGAAGTCTTCTTCAACGGGCGGCTTGCTGGGCGGCGATGCGTCGGCGTAGGCCATCGCCGGGGCGCGAAGCCACGCCGGTTTCGCGACCAGGGAGACGGGGCTAGGCCCGGTCTCGCAGTGGAACCGGACGACGAGTCTCACCGGCTGTCGTCCACGTGGAAAGGAGCCGTCCCATGCCCGAACGCAGCGGCGCGCACATTCTCCTGGAGGTCCTCAAGGCCGAAGGTGTTGAGGTTGTCTTCGGCATTCCCGGCGGGTCCGTCATCCCCATTCTCGACGCCTTCTACGACGAGAAGGACGTGAAGTTCCTTCTCATGCGGCACGAGCAGGGGGCCGGTCACGCGGCCGACGGGTACGCCCGGGCCACCGGCAAGGTGGGCGTGTGCGTGGTCACGTCCGGGCCGGGGGCCACCAACCTGGTGACCGCCCTGGCGACGGCCAACTTCGATTCGGTCCCGATGGTGGCCATCACGGGCCAGGTCAAGACGAAACTCATCGGCAACGACGCCTTCCAGGAGGCCGACATCACCGGCATCGCCCGGCCGTGCACCAAGCACACGTACCTGGTGAAGGACGTGACGAAACTGGGCGAGTGCCTTCGGGCGGCGTTTCACATCGCCCGCACCGGCAGGCCCGGGCCGGTCGTGGTGGACATTCCCGTCGACGTGGCCGTTGCCAAGACCGATGTGCCGCTGCCGGACCACGCCGAACTGCCCGGCTACAAGCCCGTCTACCAGGGCAACCGCCGGCAGGTCAAGCGTGCGGCCGAGGCGATCAATGCCGCGGCCAAGCCGGTCCTGTACGTCGGCGGCGGGGTCATCATCGCGGGGGCGTCGGACCTGCTGCGCCAACTGGCCGTCAAGGCCAACATCCCCGTCACGACGACGTTGATGGGCCTGGGGGCGTTTCCCGAGGACCATCCGCTCGCGCTCAAGATGCTGGGCATGCACGGCACGGCCTACGCCAACTACGCCATCCAGGAATCGGACCTGCTGATCGCCGTCGGGGCGCGGTTCGACGACCGGATTACGGGCGACGTCTCGAAGTTCGCGCCCAACGCCCAGATCCTCCACGTCGACGTCGACCCGTCGTCGATCTCGAAGAACATCCACGTCGACATCCCGGTCGTGGGCGATGCGGCCGACATCCTCGGGGCCCTGCTCGAACTGGTCGTGGAAAACGATCGCGCCGCCTGGCTCGCACAGATCGACGCCTGGAAGGCCGAGTACCCCCTCGTCTACAAGGGCGACACCCTGAAACCCCAGTACGTCGTCGAGCAGATCTGCGAGGCGTCCAAGGGCAAGGCCATCATCTGTACCGAGGTGGGCCAGAACCAGATGTGGGCGGCCCAGTGGTACACCCACCGGCACCCGCGCCACTTCATCTCCTCCGGCGGCCTGGGGACGATGGGGTACGGATTCCCGGCGGCCATCGGCGCCCAGGTCGGCAAGCCCGACGCCATCGTCGTCGACGTGGCCGGCGACGGGTCGATCCAGATGAATATCCAGGAACTCGCCCCGGCCGTCTACAATCGCATACCCGTCAAGATCTGCATCCTCAACAACGGGTACCTGGGCATGGTGCGGCAGTGGCAGGAACTGTTCTACCAGAAACGCTACTCCGGCACCCTCCTGGCGGGCAACCCCGACTTCGTCCGCCTGGCCGAGGCCTACGGGGCCAAGGGCCTGCGCGTGACCCGGACCGAGGAGGTCCG